>CAYXNH010000127.1:0-8720 GCA_964466135.1 uncultured Ardenticatenaceae bacterium
GATCGACGATCTCCCCCGCCTTGAGGACGAGGATGCGGTCGGCCCAGCGGATCTGACTCAGACGGTGGGTGATCAGGAAGGTGGTGCGTTGGCGGCTGATCTCATACATCGCCCGCTGGATGCGATCTTCGGTGGCGCTGTCGATGGCGCTGGTGCTGTCGTCGAGGATGAGGATGTGCGGGTTGGTCAGGAAGGCGCGGGCGATGGCGATGCGCTGTCGCTGCCCACCGGAGAGGGTCACGCCGCGCTCCCCGGCCTCGGTCTCATACCCCTTGTCGAAGCTCATGATGAAGTCATGGGCCTGGGCGGCGCGGGCGGCGCGCTCGATGTCGGCCGGTGTCGCGTCGGGCATGCCGAAGGCGATGTTCTCGGCGATGCTGCGCGAGAAAAGGAAGACATCCTGTTCGATGAAGGAGATTTGCGAGCGCAACGACTCCAGATTCCAGTCGCGGACATCGATGCCGACGACGAGTACCTGACCGCTGCCGGCGTCGAAGATGCGATTGATGAGCCGGGTCATGGTGCTCTTGCCGCTGCCGGTTTGGCCTACGATAGCGACCGTTTCACCGGGGTTGGCGGAGAAGCTGATATCTTTAAGTATATATTGGGGAGCAGGAGCGCCGGGGAGTGGAGACGCCGGGGAGTGTTCCTGCTCCCCCCCGTGATAGCTGAAGCTGACATCCCGAAACTCAACCGATCCCTCGATCGGCTTGCTGATCCCGGCCTCGTTCTCGTCCAGGTCGGTCTCGGTGTTGATTAGCTCCAGGATGCGGCGCGCGCTGGCGATACCGAGCTGGGCCACCTGGAAGGAGAAGATGGAGATGAAGGTCGGAAAGCGCAAGAAGCCCACCAGGCCGACGTAACTGACCACCTGGCCGAGGGTCAGCCCGCCCTCGCGCCAGAGAAGCATCGCATGGAGAAATGCCAGACCCCAGCACAGGCTAAAGACCAGCATGGGCAGATAGCGCGCCTGAATCTCCCCCTCGCGGACGGCGAAATCGCGGTAGATGGTGGCGTTGCCCATGAACTTGGCCGCTTCCTGCTCCTCCTCGGCGCTGCCCTTGACGACCTCGATGCCGTTGACCGTCTCGGCCAGACCTGCGTTCATGACGCCGAACGACTGGCGCAGCCCCTCGCTCACGGGGGCAAGCCGCCGGGAGTAGTCGCGCACGGTGATGATGAACAGGATGAGGAAGATCGTCGGCACCAGCAGCAGCCGCGTGTCAATTTGGGAGATGAGGACGAAGGGGGCCACAAGCCCGACGAGCGAGTCGCTGATGAGCATCAGGCCGGGGCTGAACATGACGTTGAGGGTGCGCACGTCGTTGGTGGCGCGGGCCATGATATCGCCGATGCGCTGGCGGCCGTGGAACGTCTGGCTCTTGCCCAACAAACTGACATACAACTCGTCGCGGCCATCGCGCTCCATGCGCTGGGCCATGAATTCAAATGACGAGTTTCGCGCCAGTCCGAAGAGGGCCTGGGTGGCGGCCGAGCCAAACACGGCCGCCGCCAGCAGGAAGAGCGAGCGCTGGGTCCAGTCGGATGTGTTCAGCAGGTCGAAGCCGCGGCCGATGAGTACCTGAATGTAGCTGGCGGCGAAGTTGTTGACGACGGCCGCCAGGATGGCGACGGCGGGTAACCAGGGGTATTGGGCCAGATGGGAGGCGATCCACCGAACGGGACCGCTGCGGTTGAATTGCTTCTCGTTCTCCAGCCGGAATTCACGATTGGTCATGTGGCTCTCTGCGATCAAACATCCGTTCTAATAGCCGGTGATTATATCGGAAGGACGGTTTATCGCAAGAACGACGACCGGGAAAGGGACAGGAAATGCGAATGATTGCGCAAGAATGGGGCGGGAGTAGGGGTGATCTGATATAATGATATTGACTGGAACGATTCTGAGGTCGGGAGGTTGTTCTAATCGAATCTCGGCGAGCTTTCTCAATTCCTCATACTGATATTGAACTCATGCGTCTAAGGCTTAAGTTGACGCCTGGGCAGCGAGTGCGGGCCATGCTCACTGCACGCGAATGGGTTATTGGTGCTACCCGAGCACGGTTACGCGCCAAACACCCGGATTTATCTGACCTGGAATTAAACCTCAAGATTGTTGAGGAGATTGAACGTGCCCAACGGTTCCCTCGATCATCTCGCCTTTTACGTTGAAGTGCTGCTCAAATTGGACGAGTTAGGCGTCCCTTTGATTACGATTATGTTACACGACGAGTCGTTGAGATAAGCGATGACGCGACAGCCTTGTGGCATTTCCTGAATAGTTCGGCACGTCAGAGGGCCGAGCAAAGTATTGAATAGCTGTCAGTTCCCTAAAGAACCCCCGTTTCTTGTTTACTGCCAGAGTATCGTCCCGCTCATCCCGTCCGGTCGGGCGTCGCTGAGGCGAACCAACGTCACCTGACGCATCAGGTCGGCCGGGCCGACGGCCGACACGCGGATGTAGTTGTCGGTGTAGCCCGCCCAGCACAGACCCTCCGGCTCCGCGCCGGTGGCCGTCTCCCACAGCACAGGCCGGACGGCCCCTTCGTAGCGGCGGTGGAACTCGGTGCTTAGCCGCTCGCCCAGGGCAATGAGCCGCCCGGCGCGCTCGCGCTTGACGGGGCCGGGGAGCTGGCCGGACATGCGCGCCGCGGCCGTGTCCGGGCGCGGGCTGTAGCTGAAGGCGTGGAGCCGGGCGAAGCCGATCTCCTCGACGTAAGCCATTGTCTCGGCGAACTCGTCTTCCGTCTCGCCGGGGAAGCCGGCGATCAGATCGGTGCTGAGATTGAGATCGGGGATATGGGCGCGGGCCTCGGCCGCCAGTTGGCGAAAGGCGGCCCGGCTGGTGTGGCGAGCCATGCGTCGCATTATTCGGTCGCTGCCCGATTGCAGCGGCAGATGCAGGTGGGGTTGCAGTCGCGGGTTCTCCCACAAGGCAAAGAAGCCTTCGGCCACATCCCACGGCTCCAGCGACGACAGGCGGATGCGGGGGATATCGGTATGGGCGACCAGCGTCGCAACCAGTTCGCGCAACCCTTCCGGGCGTCCCAGATCGCGACCGTAGCTGCCCAGATGAACGCCGGTCAGCACGGCTTCGCCGTAGCCGGCGGCGGCAAAGCCGTTCACCTCGGCCACGATGTCGGCCGGCCGGCGACTGCGACCCGCGCCACGGGCGACGGTCGTTACGCAGAAGGTGCAGCGATTGTCGCAGCCGTCCTGAACCTTGACGAACGCGCGGGTACGGCCGATGCCGGGCAGCCGGCTGTCGCGGTCGATCGGTTCGCGCTCGTAGAGATATTGAGGCGACAGGTGACTGATATCCAGAGTTGGGTCGAGCAGGGCGGGCAGTTGCTCCTTGTCGGCATTGACCACCACGCGGCCGACGCCGGGCAGCCCGGCCACCGTCTCCGGGGCCAGGGTGGCGTAGCAGCCGGTCAGGACGATCTCGGCCGAGTCGTTGGCGCGATTGAAGCCGCGCGTCAGGCGGCGAGCGTCGCGGGTGGCCTCGGCGGTGACGGCGCAGGTGTTGAGGATGATCGTGTCGGCCTCGGCCGCGTCGCCGGTGATCGTGTGGCCGCCGGCCTGAAGTTGCCGGGCCATCGTCTCGATCTCGGCCTGGTTCAGCCGGCAGCCGATGGTGTGAAGGTGGATTTTCATCAGGAATTAACCGTAAATTATATAAGGACGGAAAGGATTTTACTCCATTTCGAGATCGGCCAGAACCCTGATGTCAAATCCATGGGGAGTCATTTGATTTGCCAGCTTTCCGTCGGCGGTTATCAGCGGCACGCCCAAAGTATTTGCCAGAGCCAGGTAGCAGGCATCGTAGGCGGTGATGATATGTCTCGTGGCGATTTCAAAGGCTTCCGGCAACAGATCGGCCGTGGAGACGACGTCGAGGGCAAGTTGACGCAGGGCCTCGATATCGCTGGTTGCGTTATGGATGGGGTATTGGAAACGGCGGACGTACTTCCACAGGATATTGGCGCACTCGATAAAAAAGAGATCGGGAACGCAGCATTGTGCGAACGGATTGTCGGCCAGGGGCACTGGAGTATGTCTACATCGGTTGCCGTTCGCGCCGGGCATTCAGTATGCCAAATATGTCGGTTGAGCTTCGCGTCGGCGGCACGACCATATCCGGCGGGTGCAGCATGAACGAATCCGTTTGCTCGCCGCCCAGGCCGCCGTGGACGCCGATTAGTTCCTCCAGGGCAGCGACGGTGTTGTCCGGATACACCGTACTGATGGCGAGGATATCTCCCGCGCTGGGATAGTCGGACACCCGGCGCAACTGCCAGGCGCGCAGGTCGGCGTCGCCATAGGCCGCCAGTGGGTCTTCGCCCGTCACCTCGCCGGTGTGGAGATTGCGCGTCCCTCGTCGCCCGAAGGCGCTCGGTATTCCGGCGTCATCATCGACGACGACCAGCCCGATACCCTCATGTTCCACAAGCGCGGCGATCAGATTGGGATAGGCCTGGTTAAGCTCGTTCAGGGTCGCCCGTTGCGGAAAGGCCTCGAAGTAGATCTGAGCCAGGTTGCCGCTGCCGCAGAAGATGACGTCGGCCGCGGCCCGCACCCCCTCATTTTCGCGCTCCTCCAGTTCCTCGACCGCTTCTTCGGCCAGCTCCTGCATCTGTCCGGTGGCTATCTTGCCGATAGTGCCGCCCATATCCTGCTCCTGGGTGTTGTTGAATTCAGCAGCCATGGCGACGACTGACGTCGAGCCGTCGTCCAGATCATAAGCCGCGGAAACAACGGTGTCGGCGGGCAGGTAGCGCTCGATGTATTCCAGCAGCGTGTAACCGTAGCGCATCTTGAACGTCGCGCCCGATGATTGCCCGTGGTCGGAAAGGATGATCAACTCATAGGGACGGGGGGCCTTGCGGGCGAGGTTATAGCGCAGCTGGCCCAGGAACCGGTCGAAGCCGCGCAGCGTACCGAAGGCGTGGCGCGACCATGGGCCGGAGAAGTGGGCCACCTTGTCGTAACCGGGCCAGGTGGTGTAGATGATCGGCTCCCCGCGCCGGATTTGGATGAAGGTCAGGAAGCCGGATACCTCGCGCATGACCACCGTCGTGGCGGCGCGAAAGGCGGGATAGAACCCCGACAGGCGATTGAGCCGCGGCTGCACGCCACGCAACACGTCTGTGGTGTATTGCCACACCTCCAGCGCCATTTCACCGATGAACTGTCCGATGATGCGCAGCAGGAAATGAGGGTTGAGCAGCAGCAGATAGAAGTCGCGAGCGCGAGCCTCCCTTTCCTCGTCCTCGCCCCCGGTCAGGTCGGTGGCCGTGAGGAGGGCCAATCGGGCGTCGCCGTCGAAGAGGTTGTTGATGCTCACGCCGTCGCGCAGCAGGCCGTTGCCTTTGGCATAGCGGGCATTGATGTCCACCGCGTCGTTTCCGGCCACGTAGAGGCGATTCTCGGCCTTGCTGTACCAGCGAAAAGACGGAATGTCGTAGTTATCGCCATAGAGGATGCCCGCCTGGCAGGCAGATGTCTGGGACGAGAGGCCGCAATCGGTTTTGGATATAACGTACCCTTCGTCGGCGATCATTCGCGCCATGTTGGGCATGTAGTTGCGGGCCAGAGCATCCTGCAGATGGAAGTAGCTCAGGCCGTCCAATTGTATGACCACCAGACCCCGATAGTTGTCTTGCGACATGCGGTCCCGGTCGATGGCGATTCGGTTCTCGAGGACGGCTCGATAAAACGACCCGCTGTCATCGATCCCCAGCAATCCGGCGATGAAGGTATTGGTGATCGCCAGGATAATGCCGCCGATGATGGCCGGGAGCCAGCCGTCGACCGCCAACCCGCCGCCCAACAGGACGGCCGTCAGGCGCAACATCACGGCGTTGACGAAAAACCCGACCACGAGCAGGACGATGAACCCCCGACGCATGACCAGCATCAGGATGAGCGGCCGGATGAGGAGATTCACCGCGCCCAGGATCAGGGCGGCGATCAGGGCGACCATCCAGGCCGGAAAGCGGCCGTATTCGCCCAGCCTGATACCGGGCAATACCCAGGCGGTGAGGCTCAGCGAGACGGCATCGACAAACCAGATGGCGACAAAACGGGCCAGGAAGCGGACGATTGTTCGGGCCATGATTAATGATCCCCCATGATCTGATTGCGATCGTTGTTTTGTCTAACCTACATCGATAATGTAGATTCGCCCCCAGACGCCCAATATCGCCATGGAATAGCCCGTGGTGATCGTCAGGCGCGGCAGCTTGCGGACTTCTTCCTTGATGAGATCGTACTCGCTGGTCAGCAGCACGATGCGGCCGCCGGGACGCACGACGCGCTGCAACTCGGCCAGGATGGGCGGATAGAGTTTGGCCGGGGTTTGCGCGCCGCGCAGCTGCTTGCCGAAGGGCAGATTGGTGGCCACCTTGTCGATCGAGGCGTCATCGAGCGGCAGTTGGCGCGCGTCCCACTGGCGAATGTCGAGCGTCGAGGAGCCGGTCGGCTTTTTGCGATTGCCGCGCACGTTCTTGCGAGCGGCGTCGACCCGCTCCGGATCGATATCCCCGCCCAGGACGCGCCCGGCAGGCCCGGCCTGCATCCGTTCATAAAGGATGGTGCCGCTGCCGGCCATTGGATCGAGGAAGATGTCGTCCGGCTTCGGGTCGGTCAGCAAAACCATGGCCGCGGCCACCGACGGCCGCAGCGAGGCCGGCAACTCGACCTTGCGCTCGAACCGGTGACGCATGGTGCGGTCGCTCAGGCGCGCACCCAGCAGAAAGGTCGAGCCGAGCAGATTGGCCCAGAACTCCACCTGTGCGTCGTCGGCCACGGGCGTCCAGCGCGGATAGCGCTGCTTCAGGCTGCGCCAGACCGTCTCCGTCAGGTCCTTGCGCGAATATTCGAACTTGCCGTATTGGCGGCTGACGACGCGATAGGTGGGCGGGGCGCTGAAACGCCGGATGCGCAGGTAATCGTTGACGGCGTGGCCGAAGCCTTCGGAGGTGGCGACAAGGGTCTGGATGTCGCGCAAGTCGCGCCGCAAACGAGTCAGGCGATCGTGGGCGGCGATCTGCATGAAGACATCCTCGGTCGTGCGCAGCCGCAGCAGGTCGGCCGCCGGGCCTGGATAATCAAAGACGACGATGCCGTTCTGCTCCTTGGCAAAGAGATAACGTACGAAATGGGCGTCTTTCAGCCGTTGGCGAATCTCCAGCCAGGCGATCTCTTCGACACCGGGCATGGTCTGAGCGTAGTAGATCATAGTGTTATTATCCGCCGGTTTTGCCAACCGGGCAGCCTTATCAGGATGAGAGCACGGGTTGAGGTGCGGTTGCCTCTCAAGGCTGGCTATCCCCTAGACCGACGCCCCAAGCAGGACGGCCAGAAACCAGACGAGAAAATCATATTTGAGATACTGGCTCAATCGCTCCAGCTGCGGCCCGCTGCGGTCGCGGGTGACGCGAATGATGACGTAGATGGCCACCGGAAAGACGCCCAGGCCAACGATGAAGACATAGATCCGCTTGTAGTCCCCCAAAAAATAGGGGGCCAGCATGACGAGGGCCGTCGCCCCCAGCAGGATGAAAAAGACGGTGCGGGCGGCGCGTGGGCCAATGGCCGTGGCGATGGTGCGGACTCCGTTGGCTTTGTCGCCCTCGTAATCGGCCAGCGTTTTCAGCACCTCGCGGCCGAGGATGCCGACGAAGACGATCGCCCCCAGCCAGAGCGACGGCCGCACGTTGCCCGCCGCCACGCCGCCGAACACCGGGCTCATGGCCGAGATGAGGGCGATGGTCGCGTTGCCCAGCAGCACGGTGCTTTTTAGCCAGACAGAGTAGATGTAGAGCAGGATATTGGTGGCGATGACGATGGCCAGCGCCGCCGGATTGATGAACGCGGCCAGCACCACCGATAACGCGGCCAGCACCAGGGAGAAGATGAGCGCCGCGCGCGGTCGCACCATGCCGGACGGCAGCGGCCGTTGGGGCTGATTGATGCGGTCGATATCGATATCGCGGTAGTCATTCCAGGCGTTGGAGGAGGCGGCGACGAACAGCGTGGCCAGCGCGGCCAGGATGACCTTGTCCCACGCGCCGGTGCCGGCGACGTACCCGCCCAGGAAAACAGCCAGAACACCGGTCAGCGTAGAGAGCGGCCGGCTGAGCTTGAAGAGTCCTTTTATCGTTTGACCCATGGTGAATTATTTTCTTTCCTTTTTCTCATTTTGCCCACTACTTTGGCGACACTGAGTGCATCAGTTCAAATCGAGGCATAACAGTCCAAGATTAATAGCAGTTGCAACTATTCTATCAAGTCGTGGGGGGATTCCCCTTATATGCGACAAAATACCTGTTGCAAATACCGAATTACTGATTATACTATTGTCTAAGTCTAGACGGGTTAGAGGAACTCCTCCCCCCAAACTGGCACGAGAGAAACGCGACTGGAACACCCCGACTAGGCCCAGGTTATAACCCACCCCCTCCTCGACCGGGTTATGATCGTCGGGTCTGAATGCTCCCCTCCTGGCATCAGATCCACAGCAGCCGCCTCGCAAGAGGCGGCTGTTTTGTTTGATGGGCCAAAAATAAAAACCACGGGTTCTGAAGACACAGTCGGCGCGCAGACAAATTATTGTCTGACATTCCATGACTGTGGGAGAAACCCGTGGTTCCTGATTGCAGTGACTCCGTTGGGAATCGAACCCAAAACCTTGGGATTAAAAGTCCCCTGCTCTG
>CAYXNH010000128.1:0-8695 GCA_964466135.1 uncultured Ardenticatenaceae bacterium
TTGGATAGGGCTGACCAGTTTCTTTGGCTTTGGCTTTTTCGCCGCCGACCGGACCCATTTCGCAGGAGTGCGCATCCTTCGCCCGGCCACGCATTACCGGCTGGACCGGCAAGGCCGCCTGTTGGCTGAAGAGCGCACCTGGCAATGGCGTCATGAGCCGGATGCCTTGCGTTCCTACGACGAGATAGTGGACGAATTTGCCGAGCTGTTTACCTCCGTCATGAGAGACATGGCGGCGGGCGGGCGCATCGCTTTTCCTATTTCCGGTGGCCTGGATTCGCGTTCAACCATCGCCACAATCACTGACGGACATCCCGACCTCAATCGCTTCTGGTCTTTCTCCTACGGCTATGGCCATGATTCCATTGAGACGGGGATCGCCGGGCAGATCGCCGTGGCGCGATCCCTGCCGTATACTCAATTCGTTATCAAGCCTTATCTTTTCGATCGCCTGAGCCAGATTCTGGACGCCGTGGAGGGGTTTCAGGATGTCACCATGGCGCGCCAGGCGGCCATCACCGACGCGATTCGTCGCCACGCCGATCGCGTGATCGCCGCTCATTGGGGGGATGTCTTTCTCGACGACATGGGCTTGACCGCCTATCTCCCCGGCTCGTTGACCCACGACCAACTGGTCGATAAAGTATTGGCCAAGTTCGGCAAACCCTATGGTAGATTGCTGGACATCCTTTGCCGGCCGCGTCTGGGCGCATCAACTCCGGAGCAGGTTTTGCGTGGCCTTATCTCCGACGAAATGAATCGACTGCCTGATATCGCAGAACCGGACTTTTTTATCAAGGCTTTCAAGACTGAGCAGTGGTCGGCTCGCTGGACAACGGCCAGCATCCGCATGTACCAGGCCGCCGCGTTCCCGCGATTACCGTTTTATGATACGCGGCTCTCCGATTTCTTCACCACAGTCCCCACGGCATTTGTTGCCGGGCGGCGACTTCAAATCGACTATCTTAAACGGTACGCTTCCGATCTGGCGGCTGTAGCCTGGCAGGAGACGGGGGCGAGCCTGTTCAAAGTGGGCCGGCGCGATCCCCTGGCGCTGGCGCGTCGCGCCGTCAACAAAGGTCGTCGCATGGTGAGCGGCCGGCGGGTCATCGAACGCAATTGGGAAGTTCAGTTCCTGAACCCGGACGGGCGCCGTGGCCTTGAGCGTTGGCTGTTGCAGCCGGGCCTTTTGCTCCATGACTTTGTCTCGCCGAAACGAATGGCCGATGAGCTTGAAGCGTTTTATGCATCGCCCTGGACGGATAAGCGGAGTTACCCAATCTCCATGTTGCTGACCTTTTCCGCATGGCTGGAAGGACAAATCGGGACGGTCAGACGATGACGATCAGCCAATCGGCTTCGTTACGGTTGCTTGTAGTCAGTGTTGCCTGGCCACCGGAGACATTCCTGGTCAGATTGTTTAAGCGACTGGCGGCCCGTGGTATTCACGTGACCCTGGTTACGGCAGGCAAGCCTCGGCGAAACGCCGAACTCAGTCCGAATATCGAGGTCTGGTATCTACCGGGGTGGGACTACAGGCCGGTTCAACGACCGGTGCGCCTCGGTCGTCGATTGGTTGGCGGCGCTCTCCGGTCGTTGGAGGAAACCCGCCATATTTATTCCACGGCGCTCTCGGCCGGCAGAAAGACCGAATTTCTGACACAACTCCATCGCTGGTTGCCTTTTGCCGGAGGCGAATGGGATGTGTGTTACATCCCTTGGAACTCAATGGCTGTCGATTATCTGCCCTTGATGGATCTTCGGCCGTCGGTCATTAGCTGTCGAGGGTCCCAGATTAATGTCGCTCCTCTTAATCCGTTGCGGACGAGCCTGCGTGACGGGTTGTCGATATCTTTCAGCAAGGCCGCCGCCGTCCATTGCGTCTCGGAGGCGATTCGCGAGGAAGCCGCGCAATACGGCTTGGACAAGGCCAAGTCGGTGGTCATACACCCGGCCGTCGATCCGGAGATGTTTCGGCCGCTTCCGGCCGGTGCGCGACCGGATGACAGCATTTTGCGGGTGATCTCCACCGGATCGGTCAACTGGGTAAAAGGGTATGAGTACGCATTATCGGCCATCCGACGATTGGTCGATCGCGGCGTGCCCGTGCGGTACGACCTCATCGGGGATGGGCCTGAACAGCAACGGCTGCTTTACACCATTCAGGACCTGGAACTGGGCGATCATGTCGTCCGGCACGGCAAGTTGCCGCCGGATGAGGTGCGGGCGCGACTGCAGGAGGCAGACGTGTTTCTGCTGTCCAGCCTCAGCGAGGGCATCTCCAACGCAGTCCTGGAAGGGATGGCCTGTGGGCTGCCGGTGGTGACCACCGATGTGGGAGGGATGTCGGAGGCCGTCACCGATGGCGTCGAGGGCTTTTTGACGCCGTCTCTCGACAGCACATCTCCGACCGATGCTCTGGAGGAGCTGTGGCGCGCGCCGGAATTGCGACGGAGGATGGGCGCGGCCGGCCGTGCCCGCGTGTTGCGCGACTTTTGTCTGGACGACCAGGCGGATGCTTTTGTCGAGCTGTTCCGGAGTGTGGCCTGACCATGAGGCTTGTGCTAATCGTCCCCCACTTTCCGCGCCTGTCCGAGACGTTCATTGTCAACAAGTTCATCGGCATGGTCGATGCCGGATGGGATGTTCAAATTGTTTGTGGAGAATTATCGGAGGAGTGGAGTTCATTTCCGGGTTTGGCCGGCCGGTCGGACTTACGGCAGCGAGTACACAGGCAATGGCCCCATACCCTGCGTTGGATGACGGCCGTGCTCTGGTTGCCGGCTCTTCTTTCCACGATGATTCGCGCTCCACGAGCGACCATGCGTTACTGGCGTGCAGCCTGGAAACAACACGGATGGGGGGTGTTCAAACAGTTCTATTTGGACGCGGCCGTCATTGCCCTGTCGCCCGACGTTCTCCATTTCGAGTTTGGGACGGTGGCTGTCGGCCGGACCTGTTTGAAGCAGGCACTTGACTGCCGCCTCAGTGTCAGCTTTCGCGGGTATGACCTCAATTATGTTGGCCTGCAATCCCCCGATTATTACGGTCAGGTCTGGAAGGATGTCGATGCCATTCATGTATTGGGCCGAGATTTGTGGCAGCGGGCGCTAAGGCGCGGTTGTCCGCCCGACAAACCCCACGTCCTGATTCCCCCGGCTATCGATACTGCTTATTTTAATCCGGACAAAACCGCTCGCCGACCCGTCTCCATTTCACTGGAGCGGCCGTTGCGCATCCTGAGCGTCGGCCGCCTGGAATGGAAGAAAGGGTATGAATACGCCCTGAGCGCTGCCCGGTTATTGGCCGATCAGGGCATCCCTTTCGAGTATCGCATTATCGGTGGCGGCGATTATTTGGAGCCGTTGGCATTTCTCCGGCACAAGCTGGGATTGGAGTACACGGTTCAGTTCCTGGGCAGTCAACCCCACCCCGTTGTGATGGCCGAGATGAATCAGGCCGATGTCTTTCTGCATGCCGCGGTATCAGAGGGGTTTTGTAATGCGGTGCTGGAGGCGCAGGCCATGCGATTGCCCGTCATCACCAGTGATGCCGACGGTTTGTCGGAAAATGTGGCCGACGGGCTGACCGGCTTTGTTGTGCCGCGACGCGCCCCGGCCGCTTTGGCCGACAAGCTGGCGCTACTGGCCGGAGACGAGGCGCTGCGACAGAAAATGGGCATCGCCGGTCGGCATCGAGTGGAGGATTGCTTTCAACTGCCGGATCAAATTGCGGCCTTTGATCGATTTTATCGGGAGCTGGTGGCGGATCGTGCGCGTTGATCTGGTTTGGATCGATCCCATGCCCGGTGCCCCCCCACCGCTCTGGTCTCTGGGACGGGTCTATCCGTTCGGCGGCCGCCCGCGAGATGTGGCCGAGACGCTTTCTGCTCGCGAACCCGGGGCGGACTACATTCTTTTTCGGGATGCAACCCTGGGCGTGCCCGATGAAGCCTATATCACGGGTTTGGCGCAAACTCCCGGCGATGTCTGGCATGCAGGCCTGGCGTTGGGGATGGCCGGATTGCCCCACCTGATCGACTATGTCGATCCGGTTTGGCGCTTCAATCGCGATCCCGCTCCCAATATTGTGGCGACATCATGGCGACTCTCGTTGCGGGCCTGTCTGGCGCGGGCGGTTGTGGTGGAGAAACTGGGTGGCCCGGACCCGCATTTCGAGACATTGGCGGCCGCATCGCTGGAATTGGGTCATCGCTGGATCCAGGCCGGAGCGCTCATGCGCCACATAGCCGAGCTGGTTACGCCGGGCGCTCAGGCGACGGAGTGGCCGTCGTTGCCACTCGCCGACGAGATGCGGTTCTTGCGGCTGCGCTACGGCCGCATGTGGACGGTCTGGGCTTGCTGGCGGAATTGGCGACGAGGGGGCGGTTTGGCGGAGACGATTCGCGCCTTTAACCGTCCGCAACCACCGGGCGTCCCGATGCCCGCCAGCTTCGTTCACGCGCTCGATCCCGTACCGCCAACGGAGACGTCGAGCCGGGATAAAACGCCGGCGGTGTCTATCCTGATCCCCACACTGGATCGCTATCCTCATTTGGTCAACTTGCTGGCCCAGATGCGCGAACAAACTATCCCGCCGCTGGAGATCATCGTCATCGACCAGACTCAGGGAGACGATCGCGACCCAAGCTGGCCGGCAGCTTTTACTGACCTGCCGTTGCGCGTGATATGGCGCGCTCAGGCCGGGCAGTGTTCATCGCGCAATGCCGGCCTGGAGGCAGCCCGCGGCGAGGCGATCCTGTTTCTTGATGATGATGACGAGATCGAGCCGGATCTCATCGCCCGACACCTGACGTTCATGGACCGGTTCGATGTCGATGCGTCGTGCGGCGTGGCCGAAGAGACGGGTATGGGTGCATTGCCGCCGTCGTTTTGCCTGGTTCGCGAGAGCGATGTCTTTCCGACCAACAACACCCTCCTCAGAACGGCCGCGCTGAAGAAATCAGGGCTGTTTGATCTGGCCTATGAAAAAGGGGAGCGGGCCGATCATGATCTGGGGATGCGCCTCTATCTGTCCGGTGCGCGCCTGGCGCTCAATCCCGGGGCTTCTGTGATTCATTTGCACGCGCCCCGCGGTGGTTTGCGACAGCACAAAGCCAGAGTGATCACCCGCGCCTCCAGCAGGGCCTCTATATGGGGCCGTCAATTCCTGGCCCCGACGGAGGGGTACCTGTGGTGCCGCTATTTCAGTCCGGTTCAGGTGCATGAAGCCTTGCTCATTCGGACGCTCGGCACGTTGCGCGGGTCGCAGACCGGCGCGAGGCGTATCGCCCGGATTATGGCGATGACTCTCTTGCTGCCGTTTACAAGGCGTAAAAATTTCGCCAATCTGACAATTGGCCGTGAAAAGCTGGTAGACTATCCACAGATACCGAACTACACGCCGGCTTCGGCCGGGGAGGCAGCAGCCTTATGAGACTATCCTCATACTCATCAGAAACCACGCCCGCCGATTCGTCCGTCGGACTGACGGGTAACCCCGCGCGCGATCTGGCTAATTCTTTCAACCTGCGGGTTATCCTGTTCCTGGCTCTACACATCCCTTTGGGGTTGGTCGCGAATATGTCGCCCTGGGTTGGCACGGTTCACGGACTTGTGGCGTTGTTGTTCGGTCTCAGAGCGGCGCTACTCGGCCGTACGTCGCAGGTTATTTACGCGGTAGGCTATATCGCTGCCGGAGAGGTGTTGTGGCGCATGACCCAAACCCATCTCTTTTGGGAATATGCCAAATACGCGGCCGTCGCGATCTTCTTCGTCGCCCTGGTTGTCGAGTGGGGTCAGAATCCATCAAGCCGTCGCCTGCGCAGCGTCATGCCTCTGCTGCTCATGGCCACATTAGTGCCGGCCGTAGCCTACACGATCCTGAAACTCGGCATCATGGAGGCGCGCGATCCGCTTAGCTTCAACCTGGCGAGTTACCTGATGATCGGCATGTTCGCCCTCTATATCTGGGCGCGGCCGATCAACTATGACACGACGATTCGCCTTTTGCTCTCCATACTGGCGCCCATCGTGTCCGTTACCTTCCTGGCTATCTATTTCATGTTCACTGATCTGGATGCCTTGATATTCGTAGGTGAATCCAACTGGATCACCAGCGGCAACTTCGGGCCAAATCAGGTATCGAGTGTCATGGGGTTTGGCGCGTTCGTCGCCGTCATGCTTCTGATCATCATGCCCCGCGCATCAGGCGCGCGAGCCTTGATCCTGTTGACGATGGCGGCCATGTTGGTTCAAGGAGTGCTGACGTTTTCACGTGGCGGTATTTACAGCTTTGTTCTGGCTCTGGGGGTATTCAGCTTTCATCTGATGAGGACGCCCAAGGCTCGCGGTCGACTGGTGATCCTGTTCGCCGTTTTTTCGATCTTGATGGTGACTGTCTTCTATCCGGCTCTGGAGCGATTTACCGCGGGAAGCCTGTCCCAGCGGTTCACCGATCTGAATACAACCGGTCGTTTTGAAGCCGCGGAGGCCGATATGGCGGCGTTCTTCGATAACCCGTTCCTAGGCGTCGGGGTGGGGCAGGCGGATGTCTATCGATATGAATATCTGGGCATATACCTGACCGCCCATACGGAATATACCCGTCTGTTGGGGGAGCACGGGTTGTTTGGCATATTCGCCCTGGCGATTTTGTTATGGATGCTTCTAAAACGGTACATGGCAAATGAACCGGGGATCGGCCGAGCGCTTTCCGCGGGACTGGCGGTATGGGCCTTATCGACGATGTTGCACGCCGCAACCCGATTGGCGATTATTCCCTTGGCTCTCTCGCTGGCGCTGGCCTTCTGGCAAATCAGGGAAGCTCCCAAACCCACAGAAACGGAACCCGATCAGCATCTGCTGATTTGGCCGAAACGGCGGATGCCGCGGTAGACCCAGACGTGTCGGCAAGAGAGATTGAAACCCACGACCCGCCGGATGGCCGACCGCGCATGTTGCTGCTGAGCAGCGAATTCCCGCCCGGCCCGGGGGGAATAGGCACCCACGCCTTCCAATTGGCACGCCACCTGGCGCGGTTCGGCTGGAACGTGATGGTTCAAGCCCCGCAACCCTACGTAATAGCCGCTGAACGAGATGCCTTCAATGCTCGCCAGCCCTTCTCCATCGCGCCACTGGGAGAGAGGGAAGCCGGAACCGGTTGGTGGGTTGACCGGTTGAGGGAAATCCACAGCGTGGTGGGTGGTTTCCGCCCGGCCATCCTGGTAGCCACAGGCCGTCGCGCGTTGTTGGCGGCCGCCGCCATCCACGCAATCTATCGCATTCCCTGGGTGGCTGTCGGTCATGGAACCGAATTTGTCAATCATACGCCTGCCGCCCGATTCCTGACCCGCCGGGCTATCGCCGGCGCGGCAGCAGTGATCGCCGTTAGCGAGTATACCGCGGGTCTCATTCGCGATGCCGCCCCGCCGCGCCGCCTGATCGTGATCCCCAACGCGGCCGACGGAGAGCGCTTTCAGCCTGGCCTGGATGCGACTGCCTGGCGGCAGAAGTGGGTTGCTGGCGATAAGCCGGTTTTGCTGACTGTCGGGCAGGTGAGCGAGAGGAAGGCGCAGGACGTGGTCATCCGCGCCATGCCGCGAATCCTGGCTGGCCGGCCGGATACCCACTATGTCATCGCCGGATTGCCCAGCCGGAGGGAAGAGTTCGCAGCACTGGCTCATGAACTGGGGATCGCCGACCGGGTGCATTTCACTGGACTGGTGGTCACGGCCGATCTGCCCATGATCTACAATGCGGCTGATTTGTTTGTGTTGGTCAGCCGTCGCGCGGCCGATGGCGATGTCGAGGGTTATGGCATTGTCGTTCAGGAGGCCGCGTTATCGGGCCTGCCCGCCGTCGTTAGTCGGGATTGCGGATTGACGGAGGCGATTCACGAGGGCGAGACGGGGCTCAGCGTGCCGCCGGACGATCCCGAGGCGACGGCCGCGGCTATTCTGTCCCTGTTGAATGATGAGGATCGACGTCGGGAGATGGGGCAACGCGCGCGCCAACTGGCCTTGCGGTCCACCTGGTCGGAACGGATTGCCGAATACGATCGTGTGTTGCGAGGGCTTTTACCTTCACATTCCGAACCGACGCGCTCGTGATAAGATGTGACTCATGCGCTTGTTGATCGTGTCCCACACGGAGCATTACCGGAAAGATGGCCGCTACGCGGGCTGGGGGGCGACCGTGCGCGAGATGGACTATCTGGCCGAGTTGTTCGACGAGGTCGTCCACATCGCCACCCTTTTTCCGGGAGCGCCCCCGGCAAATGCATTGCCCTATTCTGCGGGAAACATCCGCCTAAGGCCGGTTGCCCCGGCCGGAGGCGTCAACCTGACCGATAAACTGGGCATCCTCGCCGCTTACCCTGAATACGCGCGGGCGATCCGTGAGGAAATGGCCCAGGCTGACGCGGTTCATGTTCGCTGTCCGGCCAATATCAGTTTGTTAGCATTATTTCAATTGGGATGGGCGAAGCGGCCGCCCTATCGCTGGGTGAAATATGCCGGCAACTGGCAGCCTGACAGGGGTGATTCATGGTCATATGCCCTGCAACGACGTTGGCTGCGGGCCAACTATCATCGCGGTGTGGTGACCATCAACGGTCATTGGCCTGTCCAACCCGCCCATATCCATACCTTCGACAACCCTTCCCTGACGGATGAAGAACTTTCGCAAGGGCGAGA
>CAYXNH010000129.1:0-8623 GCA_964466135.1 uncultured Ardenticatenaceae bacterium
CCGACCACGACGCCATGCCCGGGTTCAACTTCGTGCAGTGCCTGCCGGAACAGACCATCATCCAGCAGCGGCCGTTTGCGCGGCTGGCGGGAGAGCCGGCAGAGTCGACACTTGGGATGGAACCGGGAAATATGGAGGGATGAGGTCGTTGGCCGTTCCGGCCTAATGCGACACGGAGCGGGAGAACAGGTTTAGCACAAGCACCCCGGCGATGATCAGTCCGATGCCCACGAACCCGGCGGCGTCGAGCTTCTGCCCGAAGGCCACCCAGGCGATGATCGCCGTCAGCACGATGCCCACCCCCGACCAAACGGCATAGGCCACCCCGATCGACATGGAGCGCAGGGTCAGCGAGAGGAAGAAGAAGGCCAGCCCATAGCCGACCACCACGATGACCGACGGCCACAGTTTGGTGAATCCGTCGCTCAGTTTCAGGCACGAGGTCGCGATCACTTCGGATACGATGGCGATGGCGAGGTATATCCAGGTCGAACTCATTGAGGCTGTTCTGTCCCGATCAGACAGGCCGGCGAAATTCTGTGTGTGCCGGCCTGCCTGATCCTGTTGTTTGGCGTCCCCGGCAGTGTCGCGATGAGCGAACTGCCCGGACGCGGTGGGATTATTTGCGCCAGTAATTATTGGCGGCGGCGACGGTCTGGAAATTGATGGCGATCACTTGCGAGGCCGCGGTGAGTGAATCGGCGGAATGGGCATATTCCGGTCGCAGTCTCTTCAACACCTCCACGTCCGGCTGGGTGTACTTGACCCCGCGACGGCTGAGGGTGATGGCGAGTTCGAATCCTTCTTGCGGCGTGTCGGTGATGAGTGTGGCGAGCCATGTATCTGACATGATGAGACTCCTTGTGTGTGATATTTTATGATTGGCAAGCCCGCAGGCGGGATTGTGTTCAGTAGCAGGAGGCGTTCAACCCGGACCCATGACCGGCCAACCATTCATTATGATTTGACCGCTTCCTGGGCCGGTTGTCAAGATGAGTTTCCCAGGTCTAGGCCGTCTGCGCGCCCGCACTGCCGAAACGCTGCCAGCGCAACAGCCGCCTTTCGGCCAACACCACCAACCCGTAGAGCGACAGAGCCATCACCCCCAGCGTGAGCAGCACCACGAAGACCTCGTCGGTCTTGAACTGATAGCGCGCCGTCACCAGCAGAAAGCCCAACCCCTGGCTCTTGGGCTGGACGAACTCGCCGACCAGGGCGCCGATGACGGCCAGCGTGGCCCCCACCTTGAGGCCGGCCAGCACGGTCGGCATCGCCGCCGGCAACTCCAGCACGCGAAAGACCTGGCCTTTCGTCGCCCGCAGCGAGTTCATCAGATCGTAGAACTCCTTGGGCACGGAGCGCAGTCCGGTGATGATGTTGATCAGCACCGGGAAGAAGACGACCAGCGCGGCCACCAGCACCCGCGACCAGTACCATGACTGCACCCAGATGGTCAGCAACGGAGCGATGGCGATGACCGGGATGGCCTGGGAGGCGATGAGGTAGGGGGAGATGAGGCGCTCGGCCAGGGGGGACTTGGTCAGCAGATAGCCGAGCGGCAGGGCCACGCCCGCGCCAATGGCCAGTCCCGGCAGGACCTCGCTCAGGGTGATGAGGGTGTGGCGCATCAGGCGGCCGTCCCCCGCCAGGCGGACAAACGCCCGGGCCACATCGATTGGGCCAGGCAAGATAAAGGCCGGGTAGTCGCCCCATTGGACGAACAGATGCCAGGCCAGCAGCAGGATCAGGAACGACCCGGCGATGGTCAGCCAGGTGGGGCGTTCGTCGAGCCAGTTGAGGAGCGCGTTGCGTCGGGTCATGATGGCTGCGAGATGAAAATGTGGCTGTCCTCGCCCTGCGGGGATACCACGGCGACCCGGTGGGTGACGCGCTCGATGACCACGACCGTCCCCTCGTCGATGGGTTGGCCGGTTGCCGAGCGGGCGGCCAGGTTGATCGCTTTCTCGCCGTCGCGGAAGGTCACTTCGCCGACGCCGTTGCCGGGAATGGAGATGACGACCCTGGCCCGGCGCCCCGCGGCGTCGAAGTCGATGAGCTTTTCCTCGTCGCGGCCGCGCGACGGCAGATAGACCAGCAATCCGAGGGCCACCAGACCGACCAGCAAGCCCGCCCCCAGGGCCGTCAGCATGCTCGTGACCGCATCGAAGTGGAACACCAGCACGCCCAGCAAGCCCGCCGCGCCGAAAACAACCGCCCCTAACCCCAGCGAGTAGGTCGTCGCCCGGCTGAACAGCGGGTGAGCGGCCCCTCGCGGCCGATCCTGCTTGCCGGGCGTGAAGCTGCTCAACAGGGAGATGATCGCCCCGACGATGAGCAACGCGCCGAGCGTCAGGACGGCGCCGTATACCAGAACCAGCGCGGTGTTGGAGTAGGTTCCGTTGGACATGTCGACCGATTATACCCAATCCGTCGCTGTAAGGAACTGTCAGGCGGCGAGCCGCGAGCCGTCTGCATTTATCCCCCGGCACGGGTGAACAAGCTCGTGAAAACCCCGATTTGCATTCGCATCTCGATCCATTTATTGATATGATGGCCATCGGTTTTGACGTAGAAAACCAGTGGCCGATTACTCAATCTGACTCTGAAGTTGCATTGAAATGTAGAGGAGTGTGAGACATGACTGATGAGACACCGATCGATCCCGTTCCCAGCCATATCGCCAAATTTGTCACCGAAGACCAGAATCCCCAGCACGTGGCTAAAATCTACGAAAAGCTCAGTCAATTGCTGACGCAAGGGGAGGAACCTCTCTATATCGCCGTCCAGGACCCGATCGGGATCGATCTGACGCCCGAGATCGTCGTGTTGACCAACCGCCGATTTATGCACTACAAGCCCGACCTGTTCGGCCGCGCCAAGTTCGTTGACTACATCTGGCGCGACTTGCGCTCGGCCGAGCTGGTGGAGAACGTCTTCCGGGCCACCATCACCTTCTTCGCCGCCGACGGCGAGACGATCAAGGTCGATAATATGGTCAAGGAGCAGGCCCGGCGGCTGTACTCCATCGCCCAACAGATGGAGGAGAACGTCCGTGAGGAGCTGCGGCTGCGCCAGATGGAAGAGAAGCGCGCCGAGGCCGGCGGCGTCTACCTGCAGGGCGGCATGGGGGCGATGGCCGCGGGTTCCACCGCCTCCCCGTCCGAGGAGCCTCTCCAGGCGTTGGGCAAGCTGAAACAACTGATGGAAGCCGGGCTGATTACCCCCGCGGAGTACGAAGCCAAGAAGAAAGAGATTCTGGCCAGACTCTAGCCGCGAGGCTGTTGGAATCTGACGACCTGAACCTGACAGGTTTTCCCAAACCTGTCAGGTTCCGCTACCTAAATATCACCGCCGCCCTCCGGCCAGATGCTCAATGCGCTTGTCGGTCAGGGCGGCGATGTGTTCCTGCAGGATGCGATGGGGGCAGCAACCTGGCAGGTTGTTCCACAAACACCACATTGAAAGTGCCAAAAATCGAATAGCACGAACATATGTTCTGATCATAAACTGTATCCAACGCTTTATTAAAGGAGAAAAACAGGTATGGATGCTATGGATCAGATCTTTGCCCGATTGCCGGAGGTGACCAAGCAGCGGCTGCTGGCCACCGAATCCATGCGGCAGCACAACCCCACCGACGGCGAAGGCCAGTTCGAATCGGCCGAGGTGTTCAACGCCTATCAGGAGCCGCCGCTGGACTTCCTGGTCGACGGCCTGCTGGCTCGCGGCCATCTGGCCATGCTGGGCGGCCGCTCCAAGTCGGGCAAGTCGTGGCTGGTGGCCCAGCTGGCCCAGTCGCTGGATACCGGTCAGCCCTTCCTCGGCCGCGACGTGCAACCCGCCCGCGTGCTCTATCTGGCCCTGGAGGACAAGCGGTCGCGGCTGAAGCGACGCTCGATCCAGTTGGGCTGGACGCCGCGGACCACCACCTTCGACTACCGCATCGGCCGGTTCAACGGCCCCGCGGGCCAGGTCGGCCCCGGCCTGCAGCTCATCGAGCGCGTGGCCTGGGACTTCGACGTCATCCTCATCGACACCCTCATCGCCACCCTCGACGGCAACATCTCCGAGAACGACAACACGCAGATGGCGACCATCGTCAACGAGCTGGCCGAAATCGCCCACGCCATGCAGTGCGCCATCCTGCTGGTGCACCACACCAACAAGGGGATGAGCGACGACGTGTTCAATCTGTTGCGCGGGGCGTCGGCCTTGCGCGGGGCCTATGACGTCGGCCTGCTGCTCGATCGACGCCAGGGCGAGCGGGAGGCCGTGCTCCACATCGAGGCGCGCGACTTCCTGACCGAGGGGCTGACCATCCGCCAGCGCGAAGACGGCAGCGGCTGGGAAATGGTGGGCGGGGCCAAGGCCATCAGCCAGATTCGAGCCGGCCGGAATGTGCTGGGCGCGCTGGAGGAATTGGGCGTGGACGTGACGGCGGAAGAAATCGCCGAATTTCTGCAATTGACCCGCCAGGCCGTTGGTCAGCAGTTGCGGCTGGCCGAGCGGGACGGCCGCGTGATCCGCAAGGCCGGCGTGTTCACCGGCCAGGGGCGGCCGAAGGAGCTATGGTCGCTCACAACCGAAACCGGCGCGGCTTCCCAACCGAATAAAGAAAGCCCGCAAGAAGGGGGGTCCCCCCAATATTTACTTTCTTTACTTGATTAACTTTACTAATGGCCCTGACCAAGAGGAGTTATGAAAGTAATTAAATTAATTAAAGTAAATAATACAGGGAGGGGGTACTTATGGACGCCCAATTGATTAACGCCACGACCGACCTGGCCGCGCTGGTGCCGGGCCTGAAGCGGCGCGGGCGCTACTTCATCGGGCCGTGCCCCTTTTGCGGGGGCGAGGACCGCTTCAACATCAAGCGCACCGACGCCGGCGATCTGTGGATTTGCCGCAAGTGCGGCGACGGTCGCTACCATGACGCCGTGGCCTTTCGCATGCTGGCCGAGGGGCGGAGCTTCGGGGAAGTGCTGCGCGAGGAACGGGCCGCGTCGGGTTCGGACAAGGGCCGCGCCCGGCGGCCGTCGCCCAAAGCCGACGCCCGGCAGGTCGAACTCGTCGAGCCGCCCGACGAGGCGTGGCAGCTGGCCCGGTTGCAGCTCCAGAAGCAGCTGGCCGACGATTTATGGCGGCCGGATGCCGCGGACGACCTCGCCGCGGATACCGCCCACAAGCTCCGGCAATATCTGGCGCGGGTTCGCGGGCTGTCGCCGGACACCATCCGCCGCCACATGATCGGCTTCAACCCGGTTCGGCGCGAGGCATCGGACGGTATCCACTACCCGCAGGGCATCTACATCCCCTGCATGGTCGACGGCCGCCTGTGGTATGTGAAGGTGCGGCTGCCGGTGGAACCAAAGAGGCCGGCCGCGCGGTCGGGCAAGGGGTCGCCGAAGTACCAGGCGCTGCAGGGCAGCGTGTCGGCGCTGTTCAACGCCGACGCACTGCTACGGGCCCGGGTGGCGGTGGTCGTCGAGGGGGAGTTCGACGCCATGCTGCTGGGCCAGTTCCTGCCGCCGGATTGGGCCGCGGTGACGATGGGCAGCGCGTCGTTGCAGCCCAACGCGACATTCCTGCCCTATTTCAACGGCCTGGAGCGGGTGCTGCTGTGCCTGGACAGCGACGAGGCCGGGAAGAACGGGCAGGAAGCCTGGCGGCGCTTGCTGGGCGCGGCCGAGCCGCTGCCGCCGCTGCCCGGTGGCGTCAAGGATGTGACCGAGTTTTGGCGCCGGGGAGGCGACGTGGCCCAATGGTTCCGGCAATACGCGAGGGCGCGATGACCCCGGCCCTAGTACCCTGCGTCGAGATCGACCCGATTGGCCATCGCCTCGCCCGCGGCGGCCGCGTTGAGCATCCCGGCCAGGTCGGTCAGGCGCAGGCGAGCGATTCCGGCGGCGTCGCCGCCGCGGTGGGGACTCATGATGACGTTGTCGAGTTCGCGGAACGGCCAGGCCGACGGCGGCCAGTCGGCGCGGGAGGCCTTGTCGGGCGGATAGCTGTACCAGACGTCCAGCCCCGCGGCCCACAGGCGGCCGTCGCGCAGCGCCTCATACAGCGCCTTCTCATCCACAACCGGCCCCCGGCCGATGTTGACCAGGACGGCACGGGCGGGCAACAGGGCCAGTTCGGCCGCCCCCAGCAGCCCGTCCGTCTCCGGCGTGTGGGGCAGGCAGACGATGACCGCGTCCGAGCGGGGCAGCAGGTCGGGCAGCGCGGCCGCCGGGTGAACCTCCGTGCCGCCGTCCATCTGCGGCGCGTCAAGGCGGCGGCGGGTGGCCAGGGTGGTCATGCCCAGCGCGCGGCAGGCGACGGCCACGCGGCGGCCGATGGCCCCATAGCCGAGGATCAGCGCCGTCCGGCCGTCCAGTATGACCGTCGGGGCGGCGGGTTCGTAGCGGATGCGCCAGTCGTTGCCGCGCAGGGCGTTGTCGTAGCGCAGGACGAACTTGGCCGCGGCCAGCAGCAGGGCCATGGCCAGCTCGGCCACCGGCGCGGCGTTGTGGTGCAGATTGTGGACAGCCACGCCGGGGAAGTCGCGCAGCAGGTCGCCCGCCTCCTCCGGAAGCCCGGCCCAGGGGATGACCAGCGCGCGCAGGCCGGGCGCGGCCGCCAGTTGCTCGCGCGTCGGACTGCCGGAGATGAGGATCTGTGTCGTGGCGGGTGGGTCGCCGCCGGCGGTAATCGCAATGCCGCCCGTCAGCTTCGGCTTCAGCCAGGCGGCCTCGTCATCGGTCAGGGGGCGGTCGAAATGGACGTGGAGAGTGGTCGTCATGAGGGGATTATGGCAGGGTCGGGGTCTGGCGCAAGCATGCGGGTTCAAACCCGCAACTGGCAGGCAAAACCGGTTGGAAACCGGTTCGAAGAGCAAGAGTCGCCTACTCTACCAGTTCCACCTCCAGCCCGCTGATCTCCCGCCCCCGCGCGGCAAAGCGCCGGTCGAAGGTCGCCATCCGCGCGCAGTGGGCGGCCTGGGCCAGATGGAGCGCGTCGGCGAAGTCGAGACCCTGCTCGTACCAGCCCAGAGCCAGGGCCATCTCGGCCGCGTTCCGCAGGTGCAGGTTGGCCAGCCCAAACAGCCGCCGCAGTCCGGCGGCGATGCCGGCGTCGTCCAGCCCGTAGCTGTAGCCCAGCACCCAGGCCGTCTCCAGGGCGACCGTGTCGGAGATGAAAACCTGCTCGGTCGCGAACAGGGAGCGGGCGCGCGCCGCCTGACGCGGATCGTCGCCGACCAACAGGCGCACGACCACGTTGGTGTCAACCGCGATCATGCCCCGCCTCTCGCACCCCTCGCCGCAGCCCCTCGGCCATCTCCTCGACGGTCAACGGCGCGCCTTCATAAGGCAGGCTGCCCGCCACCTCGGCCAGCGTCGTCGGCTCGAACGGCGGGCATGGCTTCAGCAACAGCCCCTCGCCGGTGTCGATGACCGTGAACTCCAGCCCGGGTTCCCAGCGATAGGCGTCGCGCAGCGTCTTGGGAATGATGATCTGCCCCTTGCTTGAGAGCCTTGTCTTGTCCATCGGCCGTCCTCGCAGTAAGAAATAAGTAAGATTGTAGCCGGGACCGGGGAAATGTCAAACCGGTAGCTTGTTGGCCTGTGGCGCAGGCTGTCCCTGTGGCGCAGGCTGTTAGCCTGCGGGCCGCCCTAAACCCGCTCAATAATCGTCGCAATCCCCATCCCGCCCCCCGCGCAAAGCGTGATGAGCGCCGTCGAGAGGTCGCGCCGCTCCAGCTCGTCCAGCGCCGTGCCCAGCAGCATGGCCCCCGTCGCCCCCAGCGGATGACCCAGAGCGATGGCCCCGCCGTTGACGTTGACCCGCTCCGGCCCGTCGGGCAAGCCCATCTCGCGGATGAACTTGAGCACTACCGAGGCGAACGCTTCGTTGATCTCAAACAGGTCGATGTCGCTCGCGGCCATGCCGGCCTTCTTCAGCGCCCGTTGCGAGGCCGGGGCCGGGGCGGTCAGCATGATGGTCGGCTCGTCGCCCAGCAGCGCCGCGGCGACGATGCGCGCCCGCGGCCGCAGCCCCAGCGCCGCCCCCTTCTCGCGCGACCCAATCAGCGTCAGCGCCGCGCCGTCGACGATGCCCGACGAGTTGCCGGCGGTGTGGACGTGGTTGATGCGCTCCAGCTGCGGGTATTTCTTCAGGGCTACGGCGTCGAAGCCCATGGCTCCCAACGCCTCGAAAGCGGGCTTGAGCGCGCCCAGCCCCTCCAGCGTGGCGTCGGGGCGCGGGTGTTCGTCGTGGTCCAGCAGGATATTGCCGTCGGCGTCGCGCACGGGGACGATGGACGTGAAGCGGCTCTCGCGTTGGGCGACGGCCGCCCGTTGCTGCGACAGCAGGGCGAACCCGTCCACATCGCCCCGCGTGAACCCCTCCAGCGAGGCGATCAGGTCGGCGCTGATCCCTTGCGGCACGATGTCGAGTTGACCCATGATTTCATAGTCTTCCCACATCGCCCCGCCGTCGCTGCCCATCGGCACGCGCGACATCGACTCGATGCCCCCGGCGACGACCAGTTCCTCCCAGCCGGAGCGCACCTTCATGGCCGCCAGGTTGACCGCCTCCAGCCCCGAGGCGCAGAAGCGGTTGAGCTGCGCGCCCGGCAGGT
>CAYXNH010000130.1:0-8596 GCA_964466135.1 uncultured Ardenticatenaceae bacterium
GTTTTCCAATAAATGCCCTTCTCACGGGCCATGTAGCCGCTGTCTACTAAATAACGACGCAGTGTAGCAAAGTCGTCATTATATTGAGTCAGCCATTCGCTGAACTCTCGCTCCGTCCAGCGCTGATCGGCGGGAATCTGATCGGCCAGCCAGCGGATGACCACCTGCTTTTTCTTTTCCTGGGCAGGAATGTCGATGATGCGGCCATCCTTCACCCAGGTGCGCAGGACGCGCTCCTCGTCGGTCATCTCGCTGCGTTTCACCAGGGCGGCCAGGTTAGGCTGCGCAAAGATACCCTTGCTCATGGATTCCAGGGCCTTTGCATTCAGCCGATAGATGCGCATCGTCCCTTTGGCGCGAACGTCCACCAGGCCAATGCCTTTCATTTCAGATAAATGATGAGATACCGTAGGCTCTTTAATTCCAAGGAGGTTTGCCAATTCGCCCACGCTCTTCTCGCCATTGGCCAAATGACCGATGAGCTTGAGCCGGCTTTCATTGCTGAACACCTGAAAGAAACGCAGGAGTTGGTCGAACTGTTCTTCGGAGAAGTTCTCTTTGTCGATATGGGTCATTTCGATAAGCCTCTAATTAGATACAAATCTATTTAGAGAATACCCTAAGTATGATCTCTCGCCAAGAGTCCACTCATGAAGCTTAACCGGGAGCGGAAATCCTGTTACAATCAGATCGGTTTGGCGTGAATACCCGGCGATGAGCCGGCGGCTCGCCAAACCTGAGGTATGACCAACATGAGTGAGATACCCACATCTTCAGATGCCGCGCGACTGCTTACCCACCTCGCGCAAGCCAGACCGGGGCACCGTGTCACCGTTGACGCCCAGGAGCTGTCCCGGGAGCTGATGCTTTTGCGATCGTTTCAGGCCCAGCGCCTGGCGACGACACATGCCGATTTGCTCGCCAGCCCGCGCTACAGTCCGGCAACCCATTTTTTCCTGCAGGACGTCTATGCGCCCCGGGATTTTAGCCAGCGCGACGCCGACCTGTTGCGTTTCTATCAGGGCATCAGCAAGGTGCTGCCCGAAAAGGCGGTGTCGATCCTGGCCGATGTGGTGGCCCTGTCCAATCTGACCAACGACCTGGATGACCAACTGTGCCGCGCCCTCTTTGACGAAGTCGGTGTGATCGATTCGATTTCGCCCCAACAGTACGCCGCGGGATACCGCGTGTGCGATAATTACGACGATCGCTTGCATCAGATCAGGATGATCGGTCGCATCGGTCTCGGCATCGACCGGCTTGTCCGCATCCCGTTCGTCGGCGTCACGTTGCGTTTGGCCCATGCCCCGGCGATGATGACCGGCTGGGCCGACCTGCAACTTTTTCTGGAGCGAGGCTTTAGCGCGTTCAAGCATATGAAGGGCGCGGCCGAGTTCCTGGAGACGGTCGACCGGCGCGAGACGACCATCCTGGATCGCATCTTCGACGGCAACCCGGAGCCGTTTGATCTGACCCTGTAGCGTGGGCCGCAGCCCACTGACTGTTATGCGCTTTCTCGTCACCGGCGGGGCCGGATTTCTGGGAGTTGCCTTGGCCAACCGACTGGCGGCCGGCGGCCATGTCGTTCACGCGCTGGACGATTTGAGCAATGGCGACGCCACGCGCCTTGATCCGCGGGTCGCGTTCACCCAAGGGGATGTCGATAATATCCCTCTGCTCTGGTCGTTGCTCCAGGATGTCGATTGCGTTTACCATCTGGCGGCGCGCGTCTCCGTGCCCCAATCGATCCTCTACCCACGCGATTACGAGCGTGTCAACGTCGGGGGAACCGTCAGCCTGATGGAGGCCATGCGCGATACCGGCGTCGGCCGGGTCATCCTGACCTCCTCGGGCGCGATCTACGGCGCGCAACCTCGCCAGCCGGTAAGAGAGGATGACGTGCCGAACCCTGACAGCCCCTATGCCGTCAGCAAATGGTCGGCCGAGCAATATATCCACACTATCGGCACGCTCTGGGGGTTGGAGACGGTCGCCATGCGGATTTTCAATGCCTATGGCCCCGGCCAAAGTCTGCCCGCTTCCCATGCGCCGGTCGTGCCGCGGTTCCTGCAGCAAGCCTTAACCGGCGGCTCCATCATGATATTTGGCAACGGCCTCCAGACGCGCGATTACCTGTTCATCGACGATGTTGTCGAGGCGATGGTGCGGGCGGCCACCGCCAGGGGCATCGACGGCGCCATCATCAACATCGGCCATGGCCAGGAGACGACCGTTAACGAGCTTGTCGATCAGGTCGAAAAGGCCACCGGCCGTCATGTGAATGTGATCAGGAATGCGGAAAAGGGCGGCGGCGTGGCGCGGCTGGCGGCCGATATCAGCCGCGCCGGGAAGTTGCTCGATTTCCGTCCGCAGATCGATCTGGCCACCGGCTTGCGGCAGACGATTGAGCGGGATCCGCGTTTCAGCTCGCGTCAAGCTTGATCAAGCGAGGCGACCGGTCACTTTTATGGAAATGTGACCTGTATCTCGGATTCAGCGTCGACTTGAGCCAGCCTTAGCCGCACGAAGACCCACGGCGCGAAATAGGTCACCCAGGACAGGAGCAGCAGGTAGCGCAGAAAGCGGAACGGCAAGGCCAACCAGAGCGGCTCGGCCGGGAAGACGGCGCGCAAACCGGCCCAGATGCCGAGAGCCACGACAATGCCCAGCAGGTAGCGGGCGACGCGTTGCCAGGCAGGCCCGTCGACCCGGAAGCGGATGCGGCTGCTCTCCATGATGATGCCGATGCCGAAACCGAACAGTCCGGCCAACGAAGAGACGATCACTTTATAGCCGTCAAGCTCGGCCGCAGGCACAAAAGACGCCCAGGGAACGTTCATATTTGGCGCACCGATGAGGAGCAGCCCGCTTATGTAGACGACAGCCAATATCAGGGGGGCAAACAGGATCACTAGCAGGCGGCGGCCGAGGATCTGCCGGTTGAAGCGGCTCAACAGCTTGATCTGCCACACAACGAAGAGACCCAGTATGATCAGCCCGACCAGGAAGCCGGTGACGATGTCCTGAATGAAATGAACCCCCAGATAGATGCGGCTGATGGCCATCACCAGGATATACATCAAAACGACAAGCCAGACCCACGCGCGCCGAAAATGGGCCGCCACCAGCATGAAGACCACGGTAGCGTTTTGCACATGGCCGCTAGGCATGCCGTACCCTTCCACATCGTTGCGCTTGACGGCCGGTTCCAGCCAGAACGGCCGCGGCTGGCGAATGAGGTTCTTGAGGATGTTATTGATGAGAGCGGAGAGGAGAAAGAAATAGCCCAACTGGCGGCCGAGTCGTTTGTCGATCGACCAATAGATGGCGGGCAGGACAACGAGGAAAAATTCCTCTTCCCCCATGGCCGAGATGCCCGCCATGAAGCCATGCAGTTGCGGGTATGACGCCTGCAGCCAGGTCGTCAGGGCGATGCTCAATTGGTATAGTACTTCCATTCCTGCTTCCCGATTGGTTAGGCCAAGTGGCCAATGGTGGGGAATTGTAGCCCAGGCGCAGGGGATCAACAATGAAAGGAGTATGGGACAAGCCCTGATAAACCTCGTCCCGTTGTTGTTGAAGCTATGCATGGATTATAATGATGCAGAATGAATGAGAGAATGCTGGAGGTACAGCTTATGTCGTCAACAATTCTGGTTGTCGAGGACGAAGAGAGAATTCGACAATTTTTGCAACGCGGTCTCAGCTTCGAAGGTTATCGTGTCGAAGCGGCCGCCGATGGCCCCACCGCCCTGGAACTCGCGCGGGATAATCCGCCCGATCTGGTTTTACTGGACTTGATGATGCCGGGAATGGATGGGCTGGAGGTTTGCCGCCGGATACGCGCCGTCAGCGATGTGCCCATCCTGATGTTGACCGCCAAGGAAGCGATTGACGATCGCGTGGCCGGGCTGGATGCGGGAGCCGATGATTATCTGGTCAAGCCGTTCGCCTTCGATGAATTGATGGCTCGCGTGCGGGCCTTGCTCCGGCGCGCCCAGCCGGCCCAACCACAGGTATTCCGGTTTGCCGATCTGGAACTGGACACCGGCACGCGGCAGGGTCGTCGCGGTGGAGCCACATTCGATCTGACCGCCAAGGAATACGAGCTGCTGGAGTTGTTCATGCGCCACCCGCGCCAGGTCCTGACGCGCGATATCATATTCGACCACGTCTGGAATTATGATTTCGGAGGCGAGAGCAACATCATCGAGGTCTATGTGCGCTATCTGCGCCAGAAGACCGAACAGGGTGACGTGCCCCGGCTGATTCATACCGTGCGGGGAATCGGATACGTCCTGCGCGAGGAGTAATAACCTCTCCTTGTCCATTCAAAACCGGCTGCTGTTGGTTTACGCGCTGATCTTCAGCTTCGTCTACTTCCTGTCATCGCTGGTCGTATACATCCTGCCGCGTAACCAGTTGCTGGCCCAGATCGACGGCGATCTCTACTCGCTGGCATCCGAGCTGATGACCGGCAACATCGAGGTGGGGGCCGGCGGCATCATCCGCATGCCCGTGCCCGAAAATATGGCTACGCTGAAAACCGCCTCAACCTTCCTGACCATCATCAACAAGGACGGCGAGAGCGTCGTCCAGTCCAGCAACCTGGCCGGTTTTGATTCCCTGCTCGATCCGGAGGGTCTGGGTCTGACCGAGACCTACCGGCTTGTGCCCCACGAGGATACCTTGCTGCGGGTGCTGACCGTGCCCGTGTTCGACGGCCGCCAGGAGCTGATCGGCTATATCCAGGTGGCCCGATTGCTCGACAACTTCGAGATATTCAACCGGGTTCTCAGCCGGGCGTTGCTCATCAGCATGGGGGCGGCCCTTACGTCGCTCATCGTCCTGGCCATATTGACCTCCACCCTGTTCCAGCCGCTGGAGGATATCGCCTCCGTGGCGCGCCAGATCACCCGGGCCGACGATCTCAGTCGCCGCGTGCCCCATAGCAGCCGCACCGACGAGATCGGCGATCTGGCTCGAGCCTTTAACCAGACGCTCGAACGGCTGGACCGGCTCTTTCGCAGCCAGCAGCGCTTTTTGGCCGACGTGTCGCATGAATTGCGCACGCCCTTGACCAGTGTGCGCGGCAATCTGGACCTCATGAGCCGTTTTGGCCGCTACGATGAAGAATCCATGGCGGTCATTCAGGATGAGATGGAGCGCATGAGCCGCTTGTTGGGCGATCTGTTGCTGCTGGCACGGGCCGACACCGGCGGTTTGCCGTTGCGTCATGAGCCGGTCGAGCTGGATAATGTTCTGTTTGAGGTCTATCGGCAGGTCAGCCGGATCGAAAGCTCGGTGGCGGTGGAGTTGACGGACGTCGATCAGGTCATGATTCTGGGTGACGTAGATCGGCTGAAGCAGCTGATCCTGAATCTGGTGGATAACGCCATCAAGTATTCCCCGGCGGGCGGCACGGTGCGGCTAAGCCTGGCCAAGGATGAGCGCTGGTCCTATCTGACGGTCAGCGATACCGGTATCGGCATCCCGCCCGAAGATTTGCCCCATATCTTCGACCGCTTCTATCGCGTGGACAAGGCCCGCAGCCGGGCGCAAGGTGGGTCGGGACTGGGACTGGCCATCGTCAAGTGGGTCGTCCAGGCCCACGGCGGCCATATCAAGGTCGATAGCGTCGTCGGGCAGGGAACGACATTTCTGGTCACCTTGCCTCTGCATCAACCGAACCGTCATTTAACGAGTGGGAACGGCGAGATAGAGGATGCGGAAACAAAGACGTGGCCGGGAATCCGCGTCCGCGCGCTGCCGGGATCAATGCGACGAAACCCGCGGCCGCAAGAAAAGGAAGAGACATAGAAAAAGACCGGCCAAGCCACTTGACTTGCGCCGGTCTTTTATTTTGGCGATGAAACACCCCGCTCAGCGAGTGCGCTGGAAGAGATAATAAATCCCCACGGCGATCAGAGCTAACGGCCAGATATAGCCGGGCAACCGACCGATCTGGCCCAGCAGGAAGAATGCCCCGAACAAAATCAGGATCACTCCGACGGTCGCCGACGGGCCAAATCGCGTCTTGTAGGCCGACGGCTCATCGCTCCCGTCCGAATTCATGATCCGTATCTCCGGATCGACTTGCGACTCGGCCGGCATGACGAACCATAGAACGACATAGATCCCCAGGCCAACGCCACTGGCCAGGAGCAGGATGACGAATGCCAGCCGCACCAGAACCGGATCGACGCCCAGATAGGCGGCCAGCCCGCCACATACACCGGCGATCATCCTGTCTGTTTCGCTGCGCATCAGTCTTGTTTGCTGCATGGCGTATACCTCCACGATTAATCTTTGAACACCTATACGCCCCCTGCCGCGCAAAGTTGCAGCCGGTTTTCATCGGATCAGGACTTTTAACCCATATGAGAGGCCGATAACGGGGATAGTACCACCTATGGAATCGATGGGTGTTTTTGTTATACTGAGAGATTGAAACGCCGATGAGCAAGTCCCGCGGCCGACCGGCGGCAACGCTGGACTGAGACCAAAATGTGAACGCGCAAATACCCGAAGCCTGGAAGGTGAGACTCTCTCGCCTGGTGCGGCGCCGCCCCTTCAGTTTTTTGTTGGCGTTGGCGGTCAATTTGATCGTTCCCCGGCAACGGCTGGGAGCCGCTTTGGTCACGTTCAATTCGGATGAGGAAGTGCTGTTGTTACGCCATGTTTTCCGGCCCGCCAACCCCTGGGGATTGCCCGGCGGCTGGCTGGATCGCAACGAATCGCCGGCCGATTGTCTGAAACGCGAGTTGCTCGAGGAGATCGGCCTCCAGGTCGACCTCGGGCCGCCGCTCCTGGCCAGTTATATATCGCCGCCGTCGCATGTTGTCATCGCTTATCTGGGCTGGCTACGGCCCGGTCGGATGCGTTTCAGCGGGGAGATCCTTGAGGCGCGCTGGTTTCCCCTGGATCGGCTGCCGGAACCTGTCTGGCCGTTTAATCAACAGGCCATCGCCGCCGGGCTGGATGTGATTCGCTCGACCCCGCAACGCGCGGCCGCCCGGATGGACGAAGGACGGCAACCGGCATGAATCGCAACACCACCCCCGGGCTAGGGCAGTGGGTCACCGTCTCCCTGATGGTGGCCGTGTCGCTGTTTTTGCTCTACAAGCTGTACCAGTATGCCGGAACCCGCACCGAGTTCCCCACCGGTCTCACCATCGGCGGGGTGAATGTCGGGCAGATGACCTCCGAAGAAGCCACGGCGGCATTGACGGCCGCCTATATTGACGCGCCGGTGACGCTCTTTCATGGCGAGAACTCCTTTGAATTATTGCCCGCTCAGGCCGAGTTCAAGCTCGATTTCGACACCATGCTCTCCCAGGCTGATAAAGAACGCATCCGCCAGGACTTCTGGTCCGGCTTTTGGGGCTTCCTGTGGGGGCGGCCGATCGAGGTCAACCCCGTTCCCCTGGCAGCGACCCATAATCGTGAATCGTTGCGCAACGTGCTGGAGGAGATCAAGAGCGTGGTCGATCTGCCGGCGCAACCGCCGCAGCCTGTGCCCGGCAGCATGAGTTTCCAGTATGGCACACCGGGCTTGGCGACCAATATCGAGGCCAGCTTCGCCGACGTCGAGGCCGCGCTCTATCGCTATAACATGCGCGAGGCACGCCTCATTGTCGAGCCGAAAGACCCCGAACGGCCGAACATTAACCTGCTCTCCCGCTTGCTCGTCAACCGATTGCAGGCTTTCGAACAGGACACGGGGGGGATGGCCGGCGTCTTCATCATGGATCTGTCCGCCGCGAATGAGGTCAACATCAACAGCGACGTGCCTGTGACGGCCATCGACCTGATGAAGGTGCCCATCGCGCTGGAGACGTATCGGGTTCTTGACCAGCTGCCGACGCTGTCGCAACGCCGACTCATCTCCGATACCCTGGTTATCAATCCGGACAACACCAGCGCCAATGAGCTGTTGAGCTTTATTGGCGGCGAGGAAGGGCCGTACAAGGGGGCGGAGATGGTCACGACAACCATGCAACGCCTGGGTTTGACCAATACTTTCATCATGGCTCCCTATGATGGGCTGATGCCGTCCGGCAAGCAGACCCCGAAAACGCCGGGGAACTCGGTCGAGGGCCTGCGCACTTCGCCCAGCCCCATCATGCAGACGACGGCCGAGGATATCGGCACACTGCTGTCGATGCTCTATTACTGCGCCACCGGTCAGGGTGGGGCGATCGTGGCCGCCTTCCCGGCTGATGACTGGCAGCGTGAATGCCTGGAAATCCTCGATTACATGGAACACAACAAGATCGGCAGCCTGATCGAGGAAGGCGTCCCCAGCGACGTCGCCATCGCCCATCGTCACGGCTGGATAGGCGACACCCACGCCGACGCTGGAATCGTTTTCAGCCCCGGTGGCGATTACGTCATCGTCGTGATCATGTACAAACCCGAATGGCTGGAGTGGGAGTTGAGCGCGCCGCTCATCGCCGACGTCTCCCGCGCCGCCTACAACTACTTCAATTTCGACAAGCCGTTCTTGGGCGAAACCAACGCGGCCAATAACTGATCGACCCGATGTTGAAGATTCTTCGCCGAATTTTGCTGATCGCGCTCCTCGTTGTTGGGG
>CAYXNH010000131.1:0-8588 GCA_964466135.1 uncultured Ardenticatenaceae bacterium
CTCGGCAGCCACCGTTTTTAGTTCCATCAGCCGACAACCCCGGCGGCGGCACGCAACTTTCGTTCGGCGCGTGCCTCTTCGCCGAAGAACCACTTCTCCACCAGAATGGCTGAAATATAGAACCCTGTGACCCCCATGAAGACGTAGGCGAAACCCGACGGTCCATGCGTCACCTGCAAGCGGCCGCTGACCTGGGGCATGATAAACCAGCCGACCTGAAAAACGAGCGTGGTCAGGCTGATTGACAACGCCTGGGCCTGCTCCGGCACGCGCTCCAGAATGAAGGTGCTATAGACGGGATTGCTCAGATTCATGAGCGCCAGCCGAAAGATATAGGCGATCCCGGCCAGCACAAAAAATACCTCGGCCCGAGCCAAACCCGCCGGAACCAGCCACGCACCCAAACCCAATGTGATTAGAAAGGGGATGGACATCGCCTGAGTCAACATGACTGTGCGAATCTTGCCCATCCGGTCAGCCATGGGCGGCCCGACGAACTGTCCGACGGCCATGGCCAACCCGGCTAGTGCAAAGACGATACCGATGGCCGCGTCGGGCTTCCCGTAGACGTTGCGAAAATAGACGTTCATAAACGGCTGCATGAGTCCCGCCCCCAGACCGATGAGCAATGACGGTAGCAAGACGATGCCGAATAAACGCCAGTAGCGCCGTAGTTGCGTCCAAGGCAGCTCGGCGGAGACGGTCGCTTTTCCCCCAGCGGTGATTAGGAACAACGGGATGATGGCCAGGGCGCCGACTATCACCATCGTCGCCAGCGATGTCCGGTAGGCCAGCGTGTCCATCGGCCCCACACCAAAGATGGTCGCCATGCGACCGGGCAGAATACCGGCCAGCAGGTTGCCGAAGAAACTGGCAACGGTCGACAATCCTGCCTGGAAGCTGAAGGCCCACTGGCGGTCGGCCGCGCCGGTGTTGGCCATGAGGAATGGGGCAGCGGCTACCGTGGTCAGACTCATGGATACGCCGGCCATCATTCGGAAGAAGATGAGCGCCTCGCGCACGGGAAAGAGGACGATGCCCAGATAGGCCCCCATGCCGATGATACCCCCGGCCACCATGACCCATTTTGCCGAATAGCGCTGGGCGATCCAGGCTGAAGGCAAGGCCATGGCGATGGTGGCGAATGAAGCGGCCGAGGTCAGCGTCCCCAGGAAGGCTTCATTATAATCAGGCCCTAGGCTGAGGACGTAAAAGTTGAAGATAAACAGGAAGACGCCAAATGCGAAACCAGTGCCCATGCTGAACAACAGCACGTACCAAACGTTACGCGAAAACAGGCGCAGATGGGCGATATAGGACGACGTGGCTCGACTAATTCGGTCGAGGAACTCGTTGGCGGGTGGGGTCATGAAAGGCTCCGACCGCCCATCCCTTGTAACAAGAGGGAAAGCGGTGTTGTTAGATGATTATCTAATCAACAGTATACACGACCACATTAAGAAAAGCTACCCGTCAATTTACTCGGTTTCGTAGCCTTCTTCAATCCAGGCCACGATGCCGCCATCCATGTTATGGACATTGGTAAAGCCCTGGCCACGCAAATATTCGACCACCTGCCCGCTGCGATTGCCCGTTCGGCAGGTGACGATGATCGGTTTGTCGGTTGGCAACTCGCTAAGGCTGCCGGGGATTTCTCCCATGGGAATAAGGGTGATGCCGGGGATATGACCGGCGGCGTATTCATCCGGTTCGCGGACATCCAGCAGGAAGACATCGGGAGATTTAAGTAAGGCGTAAACAGTGTGAACATCGACGGAAGGGGTCAGAGCGGTGATATCGATCGATTCGGCTGTCGGGGCGGTCGTTTCGCCACTACCAGCGCCACCGCAGGCGGCCAACACAACCAACATGAACAGTAGAAAGAGCTTTCTCATGATCATCCTTTCCTGATTCCTAATTCCTCAATCACCGCTATACTATACACGACAAAGCGGCGAGATACACTACCCTCTCCGCAGGATCAACAGAATGCAGGTTGTCGTTAAATTCCTCGTCGAGGAGCCGCTCTTTCTGCTTTTTATCGTCGTCGGGTTGGGCTATCTGCTTGGAAACGTCCAAGTCAAGGGCATCAGCCTCGGCGTCGCGGCCGTTTTGTTTGTCGGTCTGGCATTTGGCGCGCTCGGTCCCGGAATTCACCTACCTCCGGTTATCGTCGATCTGGGCTTGATCATCTTTGTCTACACGATCGGTCTCAGCAGTGGGCCGGGTTTCTTCGCTTCCTTCCGGCGTAAGGGGCTTCGCGACAACACCTTCGTATTTTTAATATTGCTGGCGGCCGCTGGGTTGACCGTGGCATTCGCCCTTCTCCTCGATCTGCGAGCCACGGTCGCTTCGGGCATGTACGCAGGCAGTCTGACCAATACTCCCGCGCTTGCCGGCATCCTGGAAACCATCATCCGCAACGCCCCGGCCGACCAACTCGATCTGCTGGAAACCGAGCCGGTGATCGGCTACTCGGTAGCCTACCCGATGGGCGTTATCGCCCACTTGATAGCTATCTATGTCATGCAGCGGGTCTTCCGGATCAACTACAAGGCTGAAGCCAAAAGCCTGCGCCAGTACAACATCACCGAACAGGAGCTTTACACCCGCACAGTAACCATCACCCGGCCGGAAGTCATCGGCGTGCCGGTAACCGAGCTGTTCAGACGGCACCAATGGGATGTGGTGCTGTCGCGCATCAGGTCTAGCGGCGGGATGGCCCTGGCGTCGGGCGAGACGACCTTTGCCGCAGGCGACGAGGTGGTGCTGGTGGGTGTGCCCGAAGAGGTCGACCGTGCCGTGGTCGGCCTGGGCGAGCCGGCCAGCGAACAACTCAATCTCGATCGCGGCGACTATGACTTCCGTCGTATCTTTGTCTCCAATCACGCCGTCGTTGGCAAGCGTATCAGCGAGCTTTACCTGCCTCGCGACTATGGGGCGCTCATCTCGCGTGTCCGGCGAGGGGATATCGACCTGCTGGCTCGAGGCGACACTGTTCTGGAATTAGGCGACCGCGTTCGTGTGGTTGCTCGTCCGGCCGATATACCGCGGCTGACGGCTCTGTTCGGCGACTCCTACAAGGCGCTCAGTGAGGTCAACTTGTTATCACTGAGTCTGGGACTGGTTCTGGGCGTGCTGATCGGCCTCATCCCTATTCCTCTACCCGGAGGAGTACGCATCACTTTAGGTATGGCCGGCGGACCATTGCTAGTTGGACTTGTATTGGGCGCGTTGCGACGCACGCGTGGCATCGTCTGGACGATCCCCTATAGCGCCAATCTGACATTACGCCAGATCGGGTTATCCCTCCTGCTGGCCGGTATCGGCGTGCGTTCGGGTTATACCTTCCTGACCAACTTCACGGCCAGCGGCGGATTGCAAGTATTTTTTGCCGGGGCGATCATCACGTCGCTGGTGGCTTTCGCAACACTCATCATCGGCTACAAAGCGCTCAAGATTCCCTTTGGGATGCTGACGGGGATGTTATCTGGACTGGGCACTCAGCCGGCCGCACTGGGCTTCGCGCTGCAGCAAGCCGATAACGAGCTGCCCAATCTGGGATATGCGCTGGTCTTCCCGGTAGCCACCATCACCAAGGTTGTTGTAGCTCAACTGTTGCTGATTTTCCTCTCGGGATGAGTCCGGGCGGGTCATCCCTCACAGGTGTCTGTAGGCACCCCCTTGACAGGCATCTCTCATCCCTTAAAATGTAAACAAACAGGCGTGAACACCCAACCATCCGCACAGGAGGCTTCCTCATGCGACGCTACTATTCCGCCCTCTATATCATCGGCTCCATCGTCCTCATCCTGGTGATCGGTATGTCCGGCCGATTGACGCTGTCATGGCGCTGGCTCCTGGTCATGGTCACCTTTGTGGGTTTGCTGGCGCTTATTGGCCGCGACATCACCGGCCGCGAGGATGTCGTTCGTCTACGCAGCGGCCGCGTGGAGACTCAATTCGTTCCCGGTCGCATCGACGGCGTGCTCATTGATGCCCGCAACAAGTTCAGCCTCTCGCGACTGCAATTATTATTGTGGACGGTCGTCGTGCTATCGGCCTGGATCACCCTGGCGCTCCATCGGGTCACGCCCATCCTGCTTGGAAACGTGGCTTCATCGGACACTCAGTTGATAGAGACCATCGCCGAAGTATTAGCCGGGAACGATTCGGTTGATAAGGCCCTCCTGCGACGTGCCACGGCCGTGGTCGAGCAGGTAATGGGATCCGAAGCAACACTGACGGTCGAGGAGAATGACCAGACAGCGACACGCCTTTATCAGGCCCTTGAAATCACCATCCCTCAGGAAGTCTTGCTGGCGCTGGGTATCAGCCTGGCATCACTGGCCGGTGCCGGAGCAATTCGAACCAATCAGGCAGCGCGAGAGGACGGTCGCGCCCAGGATGTAGCCGCGGCCCGCACGGAGGCGGCACGCGAACACGCGAATGAAACTCAGGCAGCAGTAACGTCGATGGAAAGGGATCGCTCCACATTGGAGGCGATGTCCGCCGATGGATTGGAGGCAATGAGCGAGGGATCCACGATCGACCAAGCGGCGATGGACGAGATCAATATACGACTTGCTCGCATGGAGGCCGAACTAAGGACGACGCGCAACGATGCCGACCGGGCCGCACGGCGAGCGGCCGAATTGGAAGCCGCCCAGCAAACGGCCGTCGGCGAACTGCACACCCACCCTACTCTGGCCGACGCTCGCTGGAGCGACATGGTGCGCGGTGACACCATCGCCAATTTTCAGTTCGCCGATCTGGGCAAGATACAGATGTTCTTCATCACAATCGCCCTGGTCCTCGCCTACGCAATGCTGGTATGGTCGATCTTGAGCATGCCACAGGCGGCGCAGGTTTTTCATCTCGTACCGTCGGTGCGGCTACCGGAGTTCTCGCAAAGCTTCGTGACGCTTTTGGGCATCTCCCATGCGGGCTACCTGGCCACAAAACCCACGATCCAATGAGCGGACTATTCTTCCCCAATCCGGCGTATTAAATCGATGACTTCGCCGACTTGGCTGACTCGATAGATCCGGCCCGGTAAATCAGAGGGGATGTCGACAAGATCGTACGCCCACGTCAACGCATCGGGCACGTAAACCGCCCGGCCACCAAGCGTCGCCACGGGCAGGATGTCGCTGCGGGGACTGTTGCCTACCATGACGAAGCGCTCCGGAGCTACGCCGCGCCTCGCAAGGATCTCGCGGTAGATCCCCGGCGTCTTGTCGGCCACCACCTCAACCCCTGTAAAGTAGCGGCCAAGACCCGACCGGGCGACCTTGTCACGCTGGTGCAGCAAGTCACCCTTGGTGATAAGTAACAACGGGTAATCGATCGAAAGCGCGGCCAGCGTCGCCTCTACCTCATCGATGAGCCGGATGTCGGCCGAGACCATCTCGCGCGAGATATCCAACAGGCGGCCGACCTCCTTTCCGGTAACGCGGCCTCCGGTGACCTCTACGGCAGTCTCGATAAGCGACAGGATAAAACTGGTGATGCCGAAACCATAATAGGGCAGATTGCGCATCTCGGTCTCATGGACGACGCGCATCAGTTTATCAGAATCAGCGCCATACGGTCGTAAAAGCTCGTCGAACTGCCGGCGAGCCTCGCGATAGAGATGTTCGGTGTGCCAGAGCGTATCGTCAGCGTCGAAGGCGATCAGTTGAATCATGGCCGAGTATTGTATTACAGGAGCTCTCATATGGAAACGGTTAACGCCGTGACTTCCACATGCAGATCGACCCATAGTATGCTATCCTCACCTCTGAAAACCCTGCCTCAGAGGCCAATCTTGCAGGAGTTTACGGACTAAATATGACCCAAGAGCTTTTTGATGATTTGCGCGAATTTGCCGACTACGCCGCCGCCAACGCGCAAGAAAAATATCTGTCCATCTACCTATTGGTCGATCCATCCCATTCGGAAAACCAGAGTCAAATCCCGGCCTGGCACATCTATCTGAAGAACGCCATCGCGGATATCGAGGCAAGCCTCGACTCCACCCAGACCAAGCAGTGGAAGAACGTGCGTCTCAGCGATACCGACCCCAACAAGGATTGGGCTCGTATCCGCAAACGTCTGGACAAGTATCTCACCAGTTACCGGCCGGAAGGCAAGACCTTGGCTTTATTCATCAGCCCCAGTAGTGAATATCGTTTCGAGTTGCCGGTGCAATTGTCGAACGTCCATCACTTCGGCAAACCCCATATTCAGGAGTTCCTATGGGCAGTGGATGAGTACGAAGCGCATATGGTGGTGTTGCTTGCCGAGGATGAGGCCCGAGTGCTACAGATCGGCCTGGATCGCACAGCGACAGATGCGACCGTCATCGCCGACCAACATTGGCTACGCCGGCAGCGCAAGGCGGCCCACGCCGCCAATATCGAATCACGCCAGGATGAACTGAGCCGGCGATTTATCCAATCGATCGCCAAAGATGCCAACAAATACTTCCTGGGGCACCCCGATATCGAGCGGGTAATCCTGGGTGGCGATCAGCGGCTGGCCAACGCCGTGCTCGGCGCGGTGCATCCATCTGTTCAGGAAAAGGTCATCGCCGTCCTGTCCATTCCGGTAGAAGCACCGGCGCATGTGATCGCCAGTCGCATCCGCGAAACGGCCGAGCAGCACGAACGCGAGTATGAAGACGCGCTGGTAGCCGAGGTAATCGGCCAGGCCAAGGCTCGCGGCCGCGGCGCGACAGGTACGGTGGCCGTTGGCCGCGCGCTGGATCGCTCCGCCGTTCGCCTGCTGGCCCTGCCCTATCCGGCCGATGAGGCGCTGGAACCAATGCTGCTCCAGGCTGTGCGACAGGGCAGCCAGGTCGAGTTTCTGCATGGCGAGGCATCGTCTCGTGCCGCGGAAGCCGGCGGCATCATCGCCCAACTGTATTACGCCGTCAACTAAACACCAAGGGGCGAAGCTTGAATTCCCATCAAGCTTCGCCCCTTCATCATTTCGCCGAAATTGTCGGTGCCTTACGGGTTGCCGACGATAAACGGCAATAGTATTGAGCGAACGGCCGCCTGGAAGGTTTGCCAATAGCCGCTCATCAGCGTGTAACTGCCCCCAGTCGCCTGCCCGGCAACCGGTTGGCCGACCGTGCTCAGCATCGTGTATGAACCACCGCTCATGGTTTGGCCGCCGCTGGCAATGACCTGCCAGCTAAGACTATTGGCGGCCGGAGCGGCCGGCTCCAACGCCAGAGCGGCCACGACTGCGCCGGCAAACACCAGCGCCGCAACCAGCAGCACAATCAGCGCCAAGCGTTTCCATTTGTGCATGGCTCTGCCTCCTACTGTCCACCGAGCATGACCCAGACCATGCCGCCGGCATCCACGCCACTGAGAGCGCGGGCGAAGCCGGCGCCGGTCGCCTCCTCCGCGCCATCAGGCCCGGCCGTCAGGTTTGCTCCAGGTTGCAATCCTGTGCCGGCCGCTCGGGCCTGAACCAGACCCTGCACCGCCACCGACAGATAGCTGCCGGCCGCGGCAGCACCGCCGGTCGGGTTAAAGCCGCCCGTCCTCATACCGTTGACGTCGCCCACCGGCTGCCGGGTCATCGCGCCTGTGGCGACGCCGATGACGGCGTCGCCGGGACCACTCGCCCGACGCACCTGCATCACCGGCGTGCCGATGTCGGGGTCGACGATCACATTCTCGACGGCCACAAAGTCCCCAACGCGAATGGACGCGTCGCCCACGTTTTGGGCCGCATAGGCCATGGTACAACCCGTGCAAATACCTTTGACCCAGATGCCGAGCGGTCCGTCAAACATGGCGTCATAGTAACTCGTCGCACCCTGAACATACATACCACGATAACCGGTCGATCTGACGATGGCCCCATACGTGCTTCCATCGGCCAGCGCCTGAACGGCTGCGGTAATATCGCTGTCGCCGCCGGTCGCCGCGGCCCTGTTAATCGCTATCAGGCCGTTGCCACCGTTGGCCGAAGAGTCGGTGTTTACAATCAGCAACGCCGAGCCGCTGTTAGCCCGGCCGTTATACGTGCGGTCGCGCTTCTCCTGGCCCTGGACGACCGCACCGGACGCCAGGGAGAAGGCATAGGGCGAGCCTTGCAAACGCTGGCGGGGGGTCAACACCTGACCGTTGAACGTCACCTGCAGCCATGTAGGCCGGTCAAAGATGGTAGGATCGATTCTGCTTGCCGGCTCCGATAGACCGATCGACGTTGTGAACAATCCGTCCTTCACCTGGATATTATCGGTCTCGGTATAGACAGCCGTGCCGCCTGTTCCCGACTGGAAAATCTCGTATTTTATGGGATAGGTGCCGTCAGGAACAGGATTACCGCTGGCATCAAGCAGGCGTCCCTGATGGCTGAACGTCGGGGTCAGCATGCAGGCGGCCTGGAACAAAACAACGAGGAAAACGGTCGTCAGTAACGACCACTGGATAGATCGACGGGGGAATAACATGGGATAAACCTCCTCAACTTGGTTTCTGTGACATTATTCATCATCGTTTATTCGGGTTAGGGCGGATCACATAGGTACCTCCTCTATCGTTATATTGGCTCCCATGCGGTACCAGTATAGACGGGACATC
>CAYXNH010000132.1:0-8547 GCA_964466135.1 uncultured Ardenticatenaceae bacterium
TGAAGCTCTACCCGTGCATGCTGGTGCCCAACGCCGAACTCCACGACTACTGGCTACGGGGCGAGTACACCCCCTACACCGAAGAGCAGGTCGTGGATGTGCTGGCCGCCTGCAAGGTTCAGGTGCCGCGCTACGTCCGCCTCAATCGCGTGGTCCGCGACTTCCCGACCACCAACGTAGTGGCCGGCAACAAGAAGGCCAATCTGCGCCAGATCGCCCAGGAAAGGCTATACGAACAGGGGACACCTTGCCGCTGCATTCGCTGCCGTGAGATTCGCCGGGAGGCGATTCGATTCGAAGACCTCGAGTTGCGCGACCTGGTCTATGAAACGGACGCGACGACCGAGCATTTCCTCAGCTACGAGACGGCCGACGGTTATCCGCACAAGGATCGGTTGGCGGGCTTCCTGCGGCTGTCGCTGCCCGATCCGACGCTCTCGCACCCCCTTCCCGAACTGACCGGGCACGCCATGATTCGCGAGGTCCACGTCTATGGCCCGGCGCTCAATCTGGGCGATGACAGCCGGGGCGAGGCACAGCACATCGGCCTGGGCGAGCGGTTGATCGGCCGCGCCAGAGAAATCGCCCGGGCCGCCGGCTATCGACACATCGCCGTCATCAGCGCCATCGGTACGCGCGAATACTACGCCCGCTGGGGATTTGAGCTAAACGGTCTGTACATGACCTGCCCGCTGGACTAAAATTCATCGATTCAATCGACGGAACATCATGACCCAGGAGCCAATCCTCCAGCAAACAACAGACCGATCGGAAAGGGTGATAATCCGGGAGGCTCGCCCGGAAGACTCGGCCGCGATCATCGCCTTCTTCCGTCGCCTGTTCAGCGAGCCGGGGATCAATCTCATCACCGAAGCTGATGAATACTACCCTACCGTGGAAGGCAACTCGCGCGTCATCCGCGATATGAACCGCGCCGAAAATAGCCTCTACCTTGTAGCCGAGAGCGAGGGCCGGATCGTCGGTGTATTGACTTTGGAGGGGGGCAAACGACGCAACGTCCGGCACACGGCCGTCTTGGGCATCACCGTGGCAGAGGAGTGGCGCGGCCAGGGCATCGGCCGCCGGCTGATGGCGCAGGCCATCACATGGGCGCGTGGAACGATCATTCTTGAGCGGATCGAACTCCACGTCTTTGCCCGCAACGAGATTGCGATCGCTCTCTATGAGTCGCTGGGCTTTGTGATTGAAGGCAGGCGACGCAACGCCGTCATTCGCGACGGCGAATACATCGATGATCTGGTGATGAGCCTGCTACTCTAGAAAATTTATATCGTAGATTGACACTCAACACGATCTGCGTATTATATAACCTTGTCATTAGTAAAGGGTCGGCCGCAATCCGCCCCGGCAACGAGTGACATCGGGATTACTAAATCAGGCTAACGCCTCTCGCATCGTTTGGTGCGGCGAGGCGTTTTTCCCTTAAAGGTTAAGGGGAGAACAGGTATAGATAAGGTTGAATCATTGCTCTGCAGATAACAACCAGGACACAGGAGAAAAACCATGAAACCGGCAGACGTAACCAAATTAATCAAAGATAAAGACATCAAATTCATCGATGCGAAGTTCACCGACCTTTTCGGCCAATGGCAGCACTTTTCGTTACCAGTCGAAAACTACAGCGAGGAGGACGCTTTCGAGGAAGGCCTGGGCTTTGACGGTTCATCGATTCGAGGCTTTCGGAGCATCGAGTCAAGCGATATGATCCTGATCTGCGATCCGTCGACGGCCATCGTCGATCCGATCTGCGAAGTGCCGACGCTCAGCCTGGTAGGTGACGTTTATGACCCAATCACCCGCAAGCCATACGTGCGCGATCCGCGTTACATCGCTCGTAAATCCCTGGATTACCTGAAGTCCACGGGGATCGCCGATACAGCGTATTTCGGGCCGGAGGCGGAGTTCTTCGTTTTCGACAAGGTGATGTATTCGGCGGGCGAGTACTCCTCGGCCTACCAGGTGGACAGCATCGAAGGCCCGTGGAACAACGGCATCTTTGGCTTCGGCCATTCCGTGCCCCACAAGCGCGGCTACTTTCCGGTCGCGCCTTTCGACACCCTGCAAGACTTGCGATCCGAAATGGTGCGAACGCTGATCGATGCCGGTGTGCCGGTGGAGTTGCATCATCACGAGGTTGGCACGGCCGGGCAATGCGAGATCGACATGCACTTCGATACCATGCTCAAGATGGCCGACAACGTCCAACTCTACAAGTATATCGTCAAGAATGTGGCCCAGAGGCACGGCAAAACCGTAACCTTCATGCCCAAGCCCATCTACGCCGACAACGGCTCGGGTATGCACACCCATCAGAGCCTGTGGAAAGATGGCAAACCGCTCTTCTTTGACGAGAACGGTTACGCCGGATTGAGCCAAATGGCCAAGTGGTACATCGGCGGCATCCTGAAGCACATTAATGCCCTGCTGGCCATTTGCGCGCCGACCACGAACTCCTATCGTCGCCTGGTGCCGGGGTATGAGGCTCCCGTGGTGATAGCCTACTCCGCCGCCAATCGTTCGGCCGCCATTCGCATCCCGATGTACTCCAAATCACCCAAGGCCAAGCGCATCGAGTTTCGCTGCCCTGATCCCGCGGCCAACCCCTATCTGGCCTTCGCCGCTATGCTCATGGCCGGCCTGGACGGCATCCGCAACCAGATCGATCCGGGCGAGCCGGCGGAAACGGATCTCTTCCACGAGGAAAACATGGGCCAGGTGGAGATGACCGTGGGCAAGCTCAACGAAGCCCTCGATGCCCTGGAAGCCGACCACGCTTTCCTGCTGGAAGGCGGCGTCTTCACCAAGGACGTTCTCGACGCTTTCATCAGCTATAAGCATGAAACGGAGATCGGCCCGGTCAGCCTGCGGCCGCATCCCTACGAATTCCTTCTCTACTACGGGATCTAACGCGTAGCGACTGACCACCCCCAAAGGGTGTGGCTCCAAACAGCCACACCCTTTTTCATTTATGGCGGTACCGACATTGCAGTAAAGACCATCGCGTCGCTCGCACCGGCATGAGTCAGACAGATCGAACTCGGTGGAAGTGAAACGCCCCTAAATGCGCGACCGGTAGCGTCAGGATGCAGCTGGGGCTTTCGGCAAACGCACCTTGAAGGTCGAGCCGCGCCCCACTTCGCTCGACACACTGATGCGGCCGTTGTGAGCCGCCACCAGTTCGCGGACGATGGCCAGCCCCAGCCCCGACCCGCGCCCCGTCTCCCCCCGCGCCCGTGATTTCTCCAGCCGGTAGAACCGCTCGAACACCCGCGGTATCTCTTCTTCGGGAATGCCCGGCCCCGTATCACTCACGCTCCCCTCCACCCAGTCCCCGTCAACGCGCGCCAGCAGTCCAACGCTACCGCCCGGCAAGGTGTAGGCCAGCGCGTTGTCGGCCAGGTTGGTGAAAATTTGGACGATGCGGTCGGGATCGCCCATCACCGTCAGGCCGGCCGGCGCGTCAAGCGTCAGATCAATCTGTCGCGCTCGCGCTCGTGGTAATTGGCCGCGATGGACGTCGGCCAGCACCGCACCCAGATCGACTCGCTGCTTCGTCATTTGCAGCTGGCCCGACTCCAGACGCGCCAGTTCGAGCAGTTCATTGACCAGCCGGGCCATGCGACCGGCTTCATCATGGATGGTCTCGGCCGCGCGCTGCCGATCTTCAGGTAATTCGGCCGCGCCGTCGAGCAATGCCTGGCTCCAGCCGCTGATGGCCGTCAACGGCGTCCGCAGATCATGGGAGACGTTGGCCACGAAGTCACGCTGAGCCTGCTGCGACGACTTCACCTGGGCCGCCATGCTGTTGAAGCTCTCAGCCACGCGCCGTACTTCCTCCGGCCCCTTTTGCGGCACGCGCTGGTCGTAATCGCCGCGAGCGATAGCCTCGGCCGCCGACGCCATCGTGCGCAGGGGGCCGGACACGGAGCGGGAGATCACCGCCGCCAGCAAGACCGCCAGCAACAGCGCCAAGACCCCGGCGACGATCAACGGCTGCAGGAAAAACTCGCGGAAGAACTCCCCCGCGGTCGGCTCCGGCTGGGCATAAAAGATGAGGGCCCGCCCCAGCGCGATATTCGGCTCGGCGAATACCAGCCAGCGGGAACCGTCGGAGTGGATGAACGTGCCGAAGATACTGCCGCGCCCGGCATTGGTCAGCGCCATGCTCTGGGGCTGTTGCACGCCCGCCAACCTGTCGCCGATCCAGTCATCGTCGGCTGTATCGAAGACGATCTCCTCCGCGTCCGTGTCGACGACGAGGATGCGGACGTCGGCCTGATCGGCCGTCGAGAACAGTAAGCCTTGCAGTTCCTCGCCCCCCGCGCCGCGCCCCCATAGCTCGATCAGCTCGCGCTGGTTGGTGCGGCTGATGGCCGATAGACGTTCGAGCGGGGAGAGCAGCCGGGCGTCGGAGACTGTGGCGAAACCGAACAACGTGACGGCGATGAACAGCAGCGCGGCCAGAATCACCACGATATAGGACCACAGCAAGCGGCCGCGCAGCGTGCGTATCATGGGGCTGGGTCTTTACTTACACGAGCCGTTCGCGGGCCTTGGCGCTCAGATAGTCCATCGTCCAGACCATGATCACGATGGCCCAGATGGCCGTGCCCGCGGCGCTATATTGATTCAGGCTGACCCAGATGCGGAATTGCTGGCCAATGCCGCCGCCGCCGACGAAGCCGATGACCGTAGACATGCGGATATTGATATCCCACTGGTAGATGATGAAGGCCAGGAAGGGCGGGACAAGCTGCGGGACGATGGCATAGACCAACGATTGCATCCGATTGGCGCCCGCGGCCGTGACCGCCTCGACCGGGCCGGGATTGATCTCCTCGATCGTCTCCGAGAAGAGCTTGCCGAGATTGGGTATATTGTTCAGGGCCAGGGCCAGCACGCCGGCAAACGGCCCCGCACCCACCCACGTGGCGGCGATGAGCACCAGGATCAGCGGCTCAATCGAGCGGGTGAGGTTGAAGAACGTGCGCATCACATAATAGATCGTCCGCCCCAGCTTTGACTCGCCCATGATATTGCGCGCCGCCAGAAAACTGAGCGGTATGGCAAACAGGGAGCCGATGGTCGTGGCCATTAGCGCCATCAGCAAGGTGACAACCGACAATCGGACAACCGTCTTGACCGTATCGCTAATCTGGAGGCGGCCGGCGGCATCGTCATAGGTGATCTCAACCCGAGCCGGTTCGGTCTGCCCTTCTTCCATCAGAACGATGGGATTGATGGCCGTCTCCAGCACGATGTTGCCGTCGCTGTCTGTGTCGCAACAATTGGATTTGACGCGGAGGTAGGCGCCGTCGGGCAACAGCCAACGGATGGAGACGGTGCGGTTGGGCGGCAGGCCGGTGCCGGTGATGGTCAGCGGATCGCCGGGTTCACCACAGGCGGTCGACAACGTGATCCCGGCATCGCCCGGCGTCGACGGCTCGGCCGCGTTGCAGGGCACGACAAGCGGCGCGCTAATGGCCGTGGTGGCTGTCGGACGGGTGACGAGATCGGGGACGGCGAACTCTCGCGCCAGCGCCAACCCTTTAGGCGCGCCTCGCACCAGCTCGATCAGCTGGATTTGCGCTACCTGCCAGGACCAGGCAAACATGGCCAGAAATCCGCCGATGATGAGGAAGCGCAGGATGGCCCGCACCGGTGGGCTTCGATGGCTGATGATCGGCCGCCCCTGGATGATGCGCTCCCGCAGCCAGCTGGAGACGAAATCCAGCACGGCGACGACGATGACGATGGCGATGATGGCCGTGGCCATGGCCGAGAAACGATTCAGCCGCACCCACTGGATGACCAGAAAGCCCAGACCGGCGTCGCTTACCAGACCGATGACCGTCGAAAGTCGCACATTGATATCAAAGCGATAGAGCGTAAACGAGGTGAATGTGGGCAAAATCTGGGGCAGGACAGCGTAGACTACCATTTGCGTCCAGCCCGCGCCCGTGGCTCGCAACGCTTCGATGGGGCCGGGATCGATGCTCTCGATGGCCTCCGAATACAGCTTGGCCAGCGCGGCCACCGTATGGAACCACAGCGCCAGCGTGCCCGCAAAAGGCCCCAACCCCACCCAGACGGCGAAAATTATGGCCCAGATAAGCGTCTCGATGGAGCGAATGATGTTGAGGATCGCTCGCACGACGTTATAAATAACGAGCGTGATGCGGCTGCCGCCCATCAGATTGCGCGCCGCCAAAAAGCTGACCGGCACGGCGAAGATAACGCCCATCACCGTGGACAGAAATGCCAGCGCCAGCGTCTCGCCGATTTTCTCGATGACCAGCGATAGCGTCTCGGTGGGCTGCATGCCGCCGGAGGCGATGCTCTGCACGGCGCGAACCCCGTGGGTGAGGCTCATGCCGGTGGTGGGCTTGTCGGTGAGGGGCACTGCCTGGGGGACGCGCAAGGTGGCCTCAAAACGGCCGTTCTCGTCGGCCACAAACAGCACCTGCTCGCCATCCAGAAAAGCCCGGAGCGGCGTGCCTAACGGATCGACCCACTGAACCTGGCCCGATTCGCCCGGCTCAAACCCCTCGCCCGTGATCGTCAGCAGATCCCCGACTTCGGCGCAGGGGCTGCTCAACTTTAGGGCGGGTGACACGGTTGGCAGGCGATTCGGCTCCGGCAACGGATCGACGCAGGGAACCATGATCGGCGTTACACCGACGAATTCCGTCGTGGGTTGCTCGAACAGTTCGGGGTTGAACAACGAGCGCAAATAGGGCTGGACGTTGGGCAAACCGGTGATCAATCGCCCCGGCCGAACGTCGGTCACCAGCGTGGCCGCGCCGTAGAGGACGATGCCGATCAGCAGCAATGACGCCCCCCATCCCTTTTGCTTGCCCTCGGCAAGTCGGTAGGCATCCCGCGCCCCCCAGACCAGCAACAGCAGCAGCGGGATCAGCAGGACATAGGCTTTCGTCCACAACACCAGCGCCAGGAGCAGGAAGAAGGTGATGAAGAGGACGAAGCCCCTTGACTTGTGGTGGACGACGAACTGGCCGCCCCCCGGAATGATCAGCGAGAGGATGGCCGGCAGCCAGGGATTCCGGTGGGGCTGGTGAGTATCAGGCGCCATTATGAGGTGTAATCGAGACCATCTCCGCCTCTTCGCCGTACACCTCTTTGAATCGCTCAGGCGTCAACTCGGACGGCAGACCATCGAAGACAAGCTCGCCGTCTTTCAGACCGACGACCCGGCCGGCGTATCGGTGCACAAGGTCCAGAAAGTGCAGACTGCACAGGACGGTGATGTTGTCCTGCTGATTCAATAACTCGAGATATCCCAAAATAGAGTGCGACAGGACGGGGTCCAGGCTGGCGACCGGTTCGTCGGCCAGCAATAGCTGGGGGTCCTGCATCAGGGCGCGGGCGATGCCGACGCGCTGCTGCTGGCCACCGGAAAGCTGGTCGGCGCGGTTGTCGGCCTTGTCGGGGATGCCGACACGCTCCAGAGCGGCCACTGCCCGCATGCGATCTTCGGCCGTGAAGCGGCCGAAAAGACTCCACACCGGATGGGCATACCCCAGCCGCCCCGACAGGACATTCGTCATGACGCTGCTGCGCTTCACCAGATTGAAATGCTGGAAGATCATGCCGATCTGCCGCCGGATCTGCCGCAGTTCAGCCCCCTGGGCGGCGGTGATATTTTGATCGTTCCAGTAAACGGTTCCCGAGGTGGGGTCGATGAGGCGATTGATGCAGCGCAGGAGGGTGGATTTGCCGGAACCGGACAGGCCGATGATGGCCAGAAATTCGCCGTCCTGAACCTCAAAGCTGACGTCCTTGAGGGCGACGGTTCCGTCCGGAAATACTTTGGTCAGGTTTTGAATCCGAAGCACGGAGGCTCCTTTGCCCGGAGCCGAGCGCTCCGGAAACACGAACCCGGAAGCCTGTTCGGCCTCCGGGTTCGCTTAATCCACACAAAACTTACTTGGCCAAATCTTCGATATTGATGCCCGCGCGGCTCAGATCGGCGCGGAATACATCATAGAACGAGTCGCTGGACTCCACCAGGCTCTCGATATTGTAGAGCGTGTTGAGGGCTTCCTGCCCTTCGGGCGAAGCGGAGATATCGAGCAGGGCGGCGACGACTTTGGTGCGCATTTCCGCCGGGAAATCCTTGATGAAGGACACGCTGTCGTTGGGGATGTCGCTGGTGGTGGCCAGGACAACGACCTTCTCCAGCACATCGGGGAACTCTTCCTCGATGCCGGTACGAGCATCGGAGAACGTCGCGCCCGCATCGCAATCGCCGTTGTAGACCTGCGTCACAACGTTGTTGTGCGACCCGGCCTCGATGGTCTGGCTGAAATCAGTATCGGGATTGATACCGTTGGCCGACAGCATGATGCGCGGGATGATGTAACCGGAGGTCGAGGCGGGATCGACCCAGCACATGACCTTGCCGCGCAGGTCTTCAAGCGTCGCAATGCCACTGTCAGCGCGGACGATGATCTGGCCGGCATAGGTGCTCGACCCGAAACGGGACGTCGCCAGCGCGGCGTCGAC
>CAYXNH010000133.1:0-8544 GCA_964466135.1 uncultured Ardenticatenaceae bacterium
TCAGCCTGAGCCTGGGCTTTCTGATCTCGGCCGCGGTGAAAAAGGCGGCCACGGCCGTGGGTCTGGCCCTGTTCCTATGGCTCATTCTGGTCTATTTCGGCGATCTGGGCTTGATGGGCACGGCTGTGGTCATGAAGCTGAAGGCCTGGCAGCTGCTGGCGTTGGCGCTGGTCAACCCGCTGCAGGTGTTCAAGATCGCCGCCGTCTTTGATTTGCGCAATAACCTTGAGGTTTTGGGACCGGCGGGCATCTACGCTTTCCGGACATACGGCACGACGTTGTGGCCCTTGCTGGTCGGCTTGTTGTTGACCTGGGTCATCGTTCCCTTCGCCTTGGCCACCCAGGTGTTCAGGAAAAGGGGAGTGATATGAAGTTTGAGATGCGGCATAAAGGATCGATCGGGCGGTCGGGGTTGTTCCGGCCGCTGGGGGTCGTGGCAGCGCTCATGGCCCTGGGACTGTTGATGCTGTCCGCCTGTGGCGGAAGCGAGACGTATGACGAACCGCCGGAGATCATGCTGGGAGTGGATGTTTGCCACGCCTGCAACATGATCATCAGCGAGGATAATTTCGCCTCGGCCTACTGGACCAAGGACGGCGAGGTGCGGATGTTCGATGATCTGGGCGAGATGTTGCGCTATATGCACCACAACCCGGAGGAGATCGCCTCCGCCTGGGCGCGGGACATGCACACAGCCGAATGGATACGGCTGGAGGACGCCTGGATCGTCCTTAACGCGGGCATCCATACGCCGATGGGAACCGGCGTGGCGTCGGTGATGCACGAGGACGACGCCAGGGCGCTGGCCTTCGACCAGGACGGCGCGATGGTCATGAAGTCCGACGAGGTCATGAAGCTGTTGGCTTCGGGCGAGCTGGAGATCCGTATGGGCGGCGGGCATGGCGGTGGAATGGATGGCTCGGGCATGGACGGCGAAAGCCAGGAGAGCCATGACGGGATGCCGATGGGTGATGATTAACGGCCGCCATATGGCCGAAGCGCGCCCGATACGGTATAGTTTAGGGTTGCAATCCGTTGGGGTTGCATTGATAAACCAATTTTATGTATGAGGAGAGTTTCTAGAGATGATGCGTAAGTACACTGTTTTGGCCGTGCTGGCCATGTTGGTGATGAGCCTGGCCCTGGCGGCCTGCGGCGGCGGCGGTTCCGCCCCGGCGGCCCCCGCGGCCACGACGGCTCCGGTGGCGACCGAGGCCCCCAAGGGCGACCCGGTAGCCGGCAAGGTGCAGTTCGATTCCCTGTGCATCGCCTGCCACGGTCCGGGCGGCGTCGGCGTCACCGGTCTGGGCAAGCCCTTCACGACCAGCGAGTTCCTGCTGACGATTAACGACCAGGAGTTTCTGGAGTTCATCAAGACCGGCCGGCCGATTAGCGATCCGGCCAATACCACCGGCGTTGACATGCCCCCCCGGGGCGGCAACCCGGCTCTGACCGATGCGCAGATTATGGACATTATCGCCTACGTTCGTACGTTGCACGAATAGTCCAATGAGCGACTCGAGGGGATGGCGCCCGCCGTCCCCTCGAGCACCGCAAGGCGAGGCGGGTGGGCTAAAACCATAATGAGGATGGACGTGACAAGGCAGGGAGCACCTATCACCGGCGAAGCGCTGGGCAAAATGATCATCACCGACGTGCTGGAACGCTGGCCGGAGACGGCCGAGGTGTTCTACGAACATACCATGGCCTGCGTCGGCTGCGCGGTCGCCCCGTTCTACACAATCAACGACGCCGCCATCGTCTATAAACTGTCGCCTGAGGCTCTGATTGAGGAATTTCTGGCGATCATCGGCCCCGATCTGATCGTTTGAACCCCCGGTTGTCCGGTTTTCCACCGGCGGCCTCTAGCCGCGCCCTGGGCGCGAAACGGATTGTTTCAGTGAGTGATTCCCACGTCTTTCATGCCAACCTGCAGGACATGGCCCCGGCTGTGCCCGACGATTCCATCCTGAGCCGCACGTTCTATAAGGACGAACGGCTCAACGCCGTGCTGTTCAGCTTCGCCGAGGGCGAGGAGCTGTCGGAGCACACCTCGGCCTTCCCGGCGGTCATTCAGATCATCAGCGGCCGCGCCCGATTGAAACTGGGCGACGATGAGTATACGGCCGAGGCCGGGGCGTGGGCGCGCATGGCCGCCAAGTTGCCCCACTCGGTCTATGCCGAGACGCCGGTGGTGATGCTGTTGCTGATGCAGAAGTAAGGGGCGCCACCCGGATTAATTACCGGCCGAACAGCAGGAATAACGTCCCGACGACGGCGCAATAGACGGCGAAGGGATAGAGGCTGTGGCGGCGCAGCCAGTTGAGCAGGAAGGCGATGCACAGGTAGCCGGTGACGGCCGCGGCGACGAACGCCGCCACATAGTGCCCCATCGGCAGGCTGCCGTTGGCCGAGAAGATGTCGATGATGGCCAGCAGCCCCGCCCCGGCGATGGCCGGCAGCCCCACCAGAAAGCTGAATCGCGCCGCCGAGGGTCGATCCAGCCCCCGCCACAAACCGCCGGCGATGGTCGTGCCGCTGCGCGAGACGCCCGGCAACAGGGCCAGCACTTGCAGCGTGCCGATGATGAGCGTGTCGGCCGCCGTCAGTTGGCTCACCTTTTTGGTGCCGCGCAGGAGGCGCTCGCCCGCGACGAGGAAGGCGGCCGTCACTAATAGCCCCACGGCGGCCACCACCGGCGATTCGAACTGACGCTCGAAGAAATCCTTCAACCCCAGGCCGATGATGCCCGCGGGCACAGAACCCAGCAGCATGAGCCAGCCCAGCCGGGCGTTGTCGTCGCTCAGCGGGTCACGCCGGATGATGCCGTTCAGCCAGGCGCGGCCGATGGTCCACAGATCGCGCAGGAAGTAGCTGATGATGGCCAGCAGGGTTCCGGCATGCACCAGCCCGATCATGACCAGATCGGGCGGCGTCATGTTGAACACGGCCGGGATGAGGACCAGGTGGCCGTCGCTGGAGATGGGGAGGAACTCGGTCGCTCCCTGAATGATGCCGAGGATGATGGCTTCCAATAAACTCATAAATACCTGAAGAAATTACGAATTACGAATTACGAATTACGAATTAAGAATGAAGAATGACGTTCGTATTTTGTCAATCGTCCTGTTGGTGGCCGCCCGGTTGGTTTGGCGGCGGATAGTGGGCCAGGAAGGCCATTGCATACTCTGCCAGTGTTCCCTTTCGAATTGCATTACGCAAGTCGTCCATCAGGCGCAGCAGGAAGCGCAGGTTGTGGGTGGTCAGCAGGATGGAGGCCAGGATTTCGTTGGCGTTGACCAGATGGCGCAGGTAGGCCCGGCTGAAATGGGCGCAGGCGTAGCAGTCGCAGGCGGGGTCGATGGGCGCAGGATCGGCCGTGTATTGCGCATTGCGCAAGTTCAGGCGGCCGCCCAGCACCAGCGCCGATCCGTTGCGGGCGATACGGGTGGGCAGCACGCAATCGAAGATGTCGATGCCGCGCATCACCCCGTTCACCAGGTCTTCCGGCGCGCCCACGCCCATGAGGTAGCGCGGTCGATCGGCCGGCAATAGCGGGTGCAGCGTATCCAGCACGGCGTGCATCTCGGCCTTGGTCTCGCCCACGGCCAGCCCGCCGACGGCGTAGCCCGGCAGGTCCAGCCCCATCAGGAAACGGGCGCTCTCCTGCCGCAGGTCGGGGAAGGCTCCCCCCTGCACGATGCCGAACAGCGCCTGGTCGGGCCGCGTCTTGGCCGCCAGACAGCGCTCGGCCCAGGCATGGGTGCGCACGAGCGATTGGCGCACATAGTTGTAGTCGTTGGGCGGCGGGCACTCGTCGAACATCATGATGATGTCGGCCCCCAGGTTCTCCTGGATGGCGATGGATTTCTCCGGGGTGAAGCGGTGGCGCGAGCCGTCGAGGTGGGACTTGAAGGTGACGCCGTCGTCGTCGATGGTGCGCGCGTCGCTGAGGCTGAACACCTGGAAGCCGCCGCTGTCGGTCAGGATGGGGCCATCCCAGCCCATGAAGCGGTGCAGCCCGCCCAGGTCGCGCACCAGTTCATCGCCCGGCCGCAGGTAGAGGTGGTAGGTGTTGGCCAACACCAGCGTGGCCCCCAATTCGGCCAGGTCGCGTGGCCGCATGGCTTTCACTGTGGCTTGCGTGCCCACCGGGGCGAAGACCGGCGTGTCGATGGGGCCATGGGGGGTCATGAAACGGCCCAGCCGGCCGGCGCCGTCCTGGGCCAATAGGGTGAATTCAAATGACATGCGGGGGATTATAGCCCGGAATTGCAGGATGGGAGAGATGGGTCCTATTTGATCACCATCACCGGCCAATAGACAGCCCGCGGCCGAACCCTCATAATCTCCTGGTAGACGGCCGTCCCTGCCGGGTTGGTCACTTCCAGCCGGACGACGTAGCGGCCGACGGCCGCGTAGCGATGCGAGACCTCCAGCCCCCCTGCCGGCGGCGCGTCGCCGTCCCCGAACGTCCAGCGAATGACCAGAGGCCCCGGCCCGGTCACCGTTCCGCTGAACATGGCCGTTTGGCCTATCCACAGCGGGCCGTTGGCGGTGAAATGGACGACCGGCAGGGGCAGGGTGCGGAACCGCCAGGCGACATCGGCCGTCGGGCTGTCAGGCGGGTCGTTGGCGTCGGCGTCGTGGATGAACGCGGCCGAGATGGTCACCTCGCAAGTCTCGTCGGCGGCGTAGGGCGCGACCGGCGCGGCCGCATAGAGTCGCGGGCCGCCAGTGATGGTCACGGGATGCGCTCCACTGGTGTCGCATTCGATGGCCAACCAGCCGTCGTCCACGGTGACGTCCTCGCTGAAGGTTACTTCGATGGGCGCGTCGGGATAGACATCGACGGCATCCTGGCCGGGGGAGAAGGACATAGCCGCGGGCGGATCGTCCGGCGGTGGCGGTGGCGGGCTGGTGCGGAAGCTCCAGGTATTATTAGCCACGGGATGATCCGGCGGGTCGTCGGCGTCGGCATCGGATATCAGATTCGCGTCGAGTGTCACATTGCAAATCTCGTCGGCCGCAAGCGGGTTGGTGGTCATGATTTTGAATCGACGCGGCCCGTCAGCGACCTTTGCCGCGTGTGCTCCGCTAATTTGGCAGACGATGGTGACCCACCCCGCCTTGACGACAACGTCCTCGCTGAAGGCTACCTCGATGACGGTCTCGCGATCGACATGGGTCGCGCCGTCACGCGGGAGGACGGCTGTGATGTCCGGCGGCGCGTCCCAGGTGCAGACGTTGGCTCGGTCGGGCGTGGGCGGACTGGGGCGGTGGGCGGCCGTCTGTCGTTGGCCGCCTGTTCCGTTGGGGCAGCGCTGCAGCGAATGGTCGGCGGCCGCGCCGCGCGCACCCTCGTCGACCGGATTCTGCCCAGCCAGCAGCAAGCCGAGCAGGGTGGGGGACATCCCCGCTCGGTCCCCGTAGACGATAGCGTCGATGAGATCGGCCGTTCGGGGGGCCGTTCCCGTCGGGAATTGCGATCCATCGGCCGTGTAGAGAGCCACGGCGTCGGGGCCGTTCTGCAGCGTCCCGTCCGGCAGGACGAGGTTGGGCGCGACGGCCGCGTTGCCGATGACGAGGTAGCCACCGGCGTCGGTCTGCTGCCCGTCGAGGTCGATGGCGCGGTAGGATTGGTCGCCGTTTCCGTTGAAGAACACCAGCGCCAGTCCGTCCAGCCGTGTATGGCCGACGCCGCCATCGTACAGCTCGATGAATTCGGCCGTGTCGTTGCCCGGCGTGTCGCTGTCGATTTCGTTGATGATCACGAAACCGGGTGGCGGGTTGGCTGTGGCGAATGACCAGCCCCAGTCGGCGGCCATCGCGTCCGGCGGGTCGTCGGCGTCGGCGTCTCTGACCCGGTCAGCGCGGATCGTCGCCGTGCAGGTCTCGGCGTAGTTGAATCCCGTGTTCGGCGCGGCCGTGAACGCTTTCGGCCCGCCGGTCGTCGTGTAGGCGTGCTCTCCGGACGATCCGCAGATGAGGACGATCCAACCCGCTGCCAGGGCCACCGGTTCGTCGAATGTGACGGTCAGTGTGGCGGCACGGCTGATGCCGGTCGCGTTGTGAGGTGGAGAGGCCGATTGGACCGATGGCGGCGCGTCCGTGAGGCAATCGTTGGCCGCGCCGGGGGTGGGCGTGTTTTGCTTGTACCCGGCGGTCATGCGCAAGCCGCCCGTGCCGTTGGGGCAACGCTGGCTGGAATGAGCATCGGCATTTCCCCGGCCGCTCTCGTCTACCTGTGGCTGGCCCGGCTCCAGCAAGGGCTGTAATCCGGGATCGGCCTGATTCGGACGGGCGTAGACGAAGGCATCGAAGGGCACGGTGGCCGTCACCGGCGTGCCGTCGGGGTAGTCGAGGCCGTCGCCGATGACCAGCGCCACCGCGTCCGGCCCGTTCTGCAGCAGGTTGTCGGCGAACGCCAACCCCACACCGCCGACGGCCGCGTTGCCCGCCACGAAGTAGCCGGTCGCGTCCGTCGCGTAGCCGTCCAGCGCCAGGGTGGCGTAGCTGCGGTCGTCCTCGCCGTTGAACAGCAGCAGCGACAGCCCGTCGAGGGAGGTATGGCCCGTGCCGCCGTCGTACAGTTCGATGAATTCGGCCGTGTCGATGCCCGGCGTGTCGGCGTCGACCTCGTTGATCAGCACGTTGCCGGCCACGGTGAACAGGGTGGTGAAATCCCAGACATAGTCGGACATCGGCCGATCGGGCGGATCGTCGTCGTCCGCATCGGCCACCTTGAGGGCGAAGACGGTCACGGCGCATGCTTCGCGCTCCAGGAAGGGCGAATCGGGGACAAACCGGAACGATCGGCCGCCGCCCTCGACCGTGTAGGTGTGCCGCCCGCTGAGGGAGCAAGCGATCTCGATCGCGTCGCCGTCGAGCGTCACCTCCTCGCTGAATTCGATCTCGACGGTCGCATCGAGGGGCACCCGGCGCGCGTTCGGCGCGGGGACGACGGCCGTCACCTCCGGCGGCGCGTCGACCGGGCAATCGTTCCGCACGCCCGGGGTCGGCGCGTTCAGGATGAACGGGGCGGTCTGGCGCGGTAGACCCGCGCCGTCGGGGCAGCGTTGGCTGGAATCCAGCGCCGGGGTCAGGCGGCCGTTCTCGTCCAGCGCCGCCTCTCCCGGCCGCAACAGGGCCATCAGCTCCGGCCCGGCTGCGCCATGGGCCAAGGCGTCGATCGGCTCCAGGACGGGCACCGGCGACATCCACGGAAACGCATCGGCCGGAGCGTCATAGAGCGCCACGGCCACGGCTTCATCGAGGAAGATGCCATTCCCCACGCGCAGATCGACCTCCGCCAGGCCGAAGTCGCCGACGAGGAAATAGCCGTTCTCGTCGGTCCGGTAGCCGTCCAGCCCCAGCGCCAGATAGGCCAGCGAGCCATCCAGCCCGAAGAAGACCAGCGACAGCCCGCTCAGGTCGGTTTGGCCCCGGCCGCCGTCGTACAGCTCGACGAATTCGCCCAACCCCTCGGCCGTCAGCGCGTCGAGTTCATTGATGACCGGCCACCCGGCCGCGGTGCGAAAGGGCCAATCCAGTTCCGTCAGCGGCCGGTTGGGCGGGTCGTCGTCGTCGAGGTCGGCCACCTTGTCGGCCATCACCGAGGCCAGGCAGTTCTCGCCGGGGAGGAACAGACGATCGGATGTGAAGGAGAAAGTGACCGGGCCGCCCGCGGCCGCCGGCAGGTGCCGGCCGCTTCGCTCGCAAGCCACCTCCAACGCCCCCGCTTCCAACGCCACCGGCTCGCTAAACGTCACCGACAGGGAGCCGTCGGTCGCCGCCGTCAGGGGGATGTCCTGCGCGCCCGGCTCCGGCCAGGTCGCCGTCACCGTCGGGGCGGCATCGGCCGAGTGGGCCGCGCCGCCGCCCAGCCACAGCAACGCCATCGCCGCCGCCACGGCCGACAAACAGAACCACCTCGCCCCGCGCCTCGAAGTCGCCACAAGCCACCTCCCGATCGGCTTGCGTTACACCGGTTCTACAGACAACGATATCGTAGCAAATTTTTGGATTTGTCAACAGGGATTTGTGGGGGAAATTTGGGGGATTATTGGGTATTGGAGACGATTTGTATGGGTGGGACAATTGGCGCAACCCCTACCGCCTGTAGAATCATCCCATTCGCCCTGTTCGTACCGATCAGGGCATATTCCGTATGACTGGGCTTCTTTCCTGTGACCTGTCCCCATAACCGGGGGATCGATCAATCCGATCAAATGTATTAGCGGAATTATACATGTATAATTCTGCTAATATGCATTTGACCTGCCCCCTGCGCCACTGCGCCATCGATACAGCGTGTTGACATGCAAGCCCAGGTCAAAGGCCACGCCGGCGATGGTTTTGTTTTCTGTTTCAGAGAGCCGAACTGCCTCGATTTTGAATTCTCGTGTGTACCGCCTCCGTTTCATTTCACACCTCCAAGGTTGGTTGATTATCCACCTTATCTTGGTGTCTACGAAATCGGGGTCAGATCAGCTTGCCCCTCCCCATTCTTTCCTTTATTTACTTGTTTAACTTTCATAACCC
>CAYXNH010000134.1:0-8487 GCA_964466135.1 uncultured Ardenticatenaceae bacterium
CTCCAAAAAGAACCGGCATCTGGTTTCAGTGCCGGCGTTCGTCAATATGACTTAATGTTCACAGTGCGTGGCGCAGGCGTGGTTGGTGAACCCACGTCACGCGAAATGGAATTATAGAATGGATTGCTGCCCTTGTCAAAGGTTTTCATCAGGTCGATCCGGCCTGGCCTGTCGTCCGGCGCGTCGCGTTCGCCGTCCGGTGTGGCTTTTGCTATACTGCCCGCTATTCTGATGACTTTGTTGATCGAGATCCCGGAAGTTGGCGATGCAGGTATGACATTTAATCCGGTCGATTCAAATAGCGATGAGTCGGCTTTGATCGAGCGTGCCAAGATCGATCAGGATGCTTTCGGCCAACTTTACGAACGTTACTCGCAGCGTATATACCAATATATATACTATCGCACCAGCAGCGACACCGATGCCGAAGACCTGACGGCCAGGACCTTCATGCGGGCCTGGCAGCATATGCCCAATTATGACGATCGCGGTGTCCCGTTTTCGGCCTGGCTCTATCGGATCGCCCATAATCTCGTCGCCAACTGGCATCGGGACCGCAGCCGGCGACAGGTGATCTCCCTTGACGATCTAAGCCGCTGGCAGGTGAACGAAGATGGCCCCGAGGCGGCGTTGCTGCTGGCCGAGGATCGGGCGGTATTGTTGCGCGTTGTTCGGCGGTTGCCGGCCGACCGCCAGGAGTTGCTCACGCTGAAGTTCGTGGAGCATCTGTCCAATGCCGAAGTAGGAGCCGTCATGGGACGCAGCGAGGGGGCGATCAAGTCGCTCTATCATCGGACGTTGCTGGCATTGCGCGACGAATTGCAGCGGGAGATGCCGGCCGCGCCCAAGGGTTCGCCCATCCGGCGCTTGTTGGGACGTTTTAGCGAGCGGGGAGGCGGCCGCGAATCCGATTGACGGTTGAATTCCAGATAGCTGTTGCGATAAAGTTTTTGTGATAGTATACGCAGGCTTTGAGCGACGCCGCTCGATAGATGTGGAGGATCGTTTTCAGATGATGCCAACTTCCCGGATTGACCTCCGATCGATGTTCTCATCGGTAATCCGTGAAACCAAGCCATCTGAGGATGCTTCTTCTGAAAGATAAACCAAAACTTGATGGAGATGGTCTCTTGAAAAACAGGAACACTTTGATTACTTGGGGAATAATCTTGGCCATCCTTGTTGGAAGCGGCCTTCTGACGATCCTGTTGCCGGGGATGCTCGGTGGACGCGGTTCCACGATACCTTTGCCCTCGGAGACCTCGACGGTCACGGTTTCCTTGCCGATTCCGATAGGTGGCAGCTCCGAGATCACCCTGGCCAGTTGGCAATGGATGCTCGGATTAGCCATTATCGTTCCCGGGCTGGTGATTGGGGCGGGTCTGACCCTGGCCCTCATCTACATTCTCATTTCCCGCATGGTGGTCCGAACCGCGGCCAGCGCCGAATATCAGCAGAGCGCGGCAACCTTGCAGAAACGCTATAACGATCAGGTGGCGAGCATGCGTCAGACGCGGCCGACCAGCGTCGCTCCGGAAACGACATGGCGGCGGTGGAGCGTCATCACGACGGGCATCATCATCGTGATGTTCGTCGCCTTTATCACGCTCCTCTTCGCCAATCTGATCTTCCCCAGCGGCCAGATCGTCCGGGGGGAGACGATCGTCAACGTCACCTCGGCTCTTACCCTGACCATGATGGTCGTGGCGCTGGCCGCCATCGGGATGTGGCTGCGCTCGGAGCGGATTGCGGCCTATAACCGGACAGAATCAATGGCGATTCCCTGGGACTTCATCGCCATCGTCATGACGTTCCTGCTTGTCGTGGGACTGGGCATCGCCATCATTGCAATTTTGAATTTCTCATCGTAGAATTTTCGGCGCACGGTATGGCCAGGCGCGCATGCCGTGTTCCGGCATGTATGAAGCATGCCGAATCGACGCTTTAATGCACAGTGCTTGACGCAAGCCGGCAAGCGACCCTGTTTGTGAGGGATTGAGGCAGGTCGCTAATGGCCGGAACGAATCGGTAGATTAGGTTGTAATCTATCTTAGTAGGGACTTGAAGAATGGGACGATTTAGAAATATCATCAATATCATCATCCTGGTGGCGCTAACGACGGTGGGGTTGCGTTGGCTGTTCACCATTATTCTGGCGCTACCGGTGGCCGCCAGCGCTGAGGCCATACCGATCGACCAGCTGTTTGACGCTCATTACTGGTTGATCGCCTTCCTCTTTGCGCTCATCATGGTGCTGATGATTTATGCGATATTCTTCTTTACGCGCGCCGATGGCGACGAAACCGACGGACCGCATATTCATGGCCACACCAAACTGGAGATCACCTGGACTGTTGTTCCCTTCTTTGTTGTGATGGGTTTTGGAATTTGGGGCGCCGTCGTCCTCAATGAGATCACCCGGCCCAAGGAAGGTGAGATGACCGTCCATGTCACCGGCAAGCAATGGATCTGGAGCTTTGACTATCCGGAGCAGGGCGGATTTGCTTCCGGCGAACTGGTGTTGCCCGTCGGCCGGACGATCGCCCTGAAAATGAACGCTGTCGATGTCATCCATTCCTTCTGGGTTCCGGAGTTTCGCGTCAAGCAAGACCTTGTGCCCGGGCGGGAGACGATGCTTCGTATCACGCCGACCGAGATTGGTAATTACAAGCTGCGCTGCGCCGAGATATGCGGCCTGAATCACACCGTGATGGAGGCCGATGTGCGCGTCCTCAGCGCCGATGATTTCCAGGCCTGGACGGCCGAGAAGTCGGCCGCGCCCGCCTTCTCGGATATGACGCCGGAAGAACGCGGCGCCTTCTGGGCCAGCGCGGAGGGGTTTGGCTGTGTCGCTTGCCACTCCTCTGACGGCACCCCCGGCGTCGGTCCCACCTGGCAGGGGATTTACATGCACGATGTGGCCCTTGCCGACGGCTCGACGGTGTCGGCCGGCGACGACTACATCAGGAACTCCATCCTGGACCCGAACTCGCAGATCGTTTCCGGTTTCAATCCCAACCTCATGCCGCAGACTTACCTGGATCAGTTCACGACTCGCCAGCAAGAGGTGAACGCGGCCGAGGCCATAGACATCGATATCGCCGCCGACATCATCGCTTATATCAAGACATTGCAGTAATGAGCGCCGATCGAAAATTTAGGGAGTAGTAGAAAATGAGAACACTGAAAATTCTGCTGACCTCGGCTTTGGCCAAAGGTCTGGTCGGACAGGCCGTTGGCTGGGCTTTGGGCTATTACTTCATCGCCCTGTTGCGCTCCTTGCAGGGACTGCCGACGCCGTGGCTCTACGAACCCGCCGTTGCTTTCGGGGCCATCACCAGCCTCATCGGGTTCCTGGTGGCCGCCGGCGTGCTGGGCGACTGGCTCCGCTGGATTGTCGGCAAGAAGACCGAATTGCGGCATGGCGCTCCCGAGGGCAAGCCGGAATGGTCGCGCTACTTCAATGTTGATTACAACCACAAGGTCATCGGCATCCAGTACGGCGTCACCAGTGTCCTTGTCCTGCTGGTCGGCGGCCTGTTCGCCATCATGTTCCGCATCGAACTGGCGCAGCCGGGCATGCAGTGGCTGTCCAACGACGACTTCAACACCCTGTTCAGCGCCCACGGCATCATCATGATCGCCAGCATTCTGTTGGGCGTCGGCTCCATCGTCAATTATCTGGTTCCGCTGATGATCGGCGCGCCCGACATGGCTTTTCCCCGCCTGAACGCCTTTAGCTATTGGGTCACGATCCCGTCGGCGATCATCATCCTGTCCGGCATGGCTGTCGGGGGCTGGGATACCGGTTGGGTCGGTTACGCCACGCTGAGCCTGCGCGCGCCTCTGGGGGTGGTTCTCTTCCTGCTTGGCTTCTGGATGAACGGCTTCTCGTCCATCGCCAGCTCGCTCAACCTGCTGGTGACCGTGACCACGATGCGCGCCAAGGGGATGACCCTTTTCCGCATGCCCATCGTCGTCTGGGGCGCAATTGCCGCTTCGATCATCCAGCTGACCGCCACTCAGACGGTCGGCGTGGCCCTCACGGCGACTGTCGCCGAGCGAGTTTTGGGGCTGAACTTCTTCGACCCCGCCGGCGGCGGCAACCCCATTCTCTATCAGCACCTCTTCTGGTTCTACTCTCACCCGGTGGTCTACGTATTTGTCTTGCCGGGGTTGGCCATCATCAGCGAGCTGCTGCCCGTCTTCACGCGCAAGCCATTGTTCGGCTATCGCTGGGTGGCGCTTTCGAGTCTGGGAATCGCCCTCGTCGGCTTCCTGGTGTGGGCCCACCACATGTTTACTTCGGGCATGGCCGACGTGTTGCGCGTGCCGTTCATGTTCTCGACCATGATGGTCGCCATTCCCACGGGCGTGAAGTTCTTTAGCTGGGTGGCCACGATGTGGGAGGGCAAACTGCCCAAAAACCCGCCGACGCCGCTTCTGTTCGTCTTTGGGGCCATCTCGATTTTTCTGATCGGCGGCGTCACCGGCCCGATTCTGGGAACCGTGCCGACCAACCTGCACCTGCACGACAGCTACTGGATCGTCGGCCACTTCCACGCCACAATGTTCGGCGGCTATATCTTCCCGCTTTTCGCCGCCTTCTATTATTGGTACCCCAAAGTCACCGGTCGCATGTACAAGGAATCCCTCGGCAAATTGCACTTCTGGCTCATGTTGCCCGCCTTCTGGGTGATGAGCATCGGCCAGATGAGCGTTGGCCTGTTGGGTATGCGCCGCCGTGTGGCCGACTATGACCCGGCGTTGGGCATCACCACCACCCATATCCTGATCACCATGGCCGCGCTGGTCATCGGGTGGTCGGTCCTGATTATGGTCTATAATTTCATCTCCAGCGCCCGTTCGAAGCCGATTGCCGACCCCAATCCATGGCGGTCGCGCTCGCCGGAGTGGCAAATCCCTTACCCGGTGCCGGAGTTTAACTACGCCGTCCCGTTCGAGGTGGTTGGCGAGCCTTATGATTATGGTTTGGCCGATTCGGTCTATACCCGCTCCATCGTTCCCGCGCCGTCGGGCGACTAACCAGGAGGAAGTGACAAGACGATGAACGACAGAAAAGCGGCCGCTTACCGCCTGGGCATGGTCACCTTGATCATCCTGGCCGTCCTGACGGCAGTTGAATACATTGTGGCGGTCTACATGGGATCACTGATCCTGCTCTTCATCATTGCCTTGGTGAAGGCGGCGGTGATCATTCAGAACTTCATGCACATTACACGGTTATGGCGGGAGGAAAGTCACTAGATGAGCACCTATACAGCCCCCGCGTCCCACGACGAGGCGCACGCCCACGAGATTCCCTACGCGACCCAACTTCGCTCCAATCGGTTGGGGTTGTGGCTCTTTTTGTTCTCCGAGCTGTTCCTGTTCGGCGCCCTCTTCACGTCCCGATTCGTCTTGTGGGGCAATACCCGCCCGGCGCTGAGTCAGGAGATCGGCTTGCTGGCCACGGGTATCCTGTTGCTCAGCAGCTTCTTCATGTACCGCAGCGAGACCGCCGCGGCCTATGGCGACCAGCCAAAGTTCCTGCGCAGCGCCTTGCTGGCGGCTCTGATGGGGGCGATCTTCTTCGTCATGGTCGTCGTCATGGAGTGGAACATCTTTAATCTGAGCGGCAGCCTGTTCGGCATCGAGCTGTTTGGTCATCTGAAGCCGGGCGACGGCGTCTTTGGCGGCATCTTCTTCGCCATGACCGGCATGCATGCCCTTCACGTCCTGAGCGGCATCGTGTTGATCCTGATCATCTGGTGGAACGGCCGCCGCGGAGCCTACACGGCCGAGCGCCATTGGGGCGTCGAAGCTACGGCCATCTACTGGCACTACGTCGACGTCATCTGGGTGTTCTTCTACCCCGCACTCTATCTGATGGGCCACGCGGTCTGATACCTGACTTGTCCGGGGCCACGGCTGAATGTTGATTAAGCCGTGGCCCTTATCGATCCCCTTTTCGGCCCACACCCGCTACAATTCAATTATGAATCCTGTCGCTCGGGCAGCGCTCTCCTCGTGGAATTGGCGTCCCGAAGTCATCCTTAGCCTGCTCATCCTGGGGACGCTGTTCGTCATTGGCTGGAGAAGGTTGCGCGCCATCAGCGGCCCGCCCAAAAACCGGCGCTCGCTTGGCGCACTTTGGCGGCCGATCTCCTATATATCCGGCTTGCTGGTCATCGGTTTTGCCCTGATGTCGCCGATCGACGTGCTGGTGCAGCAACTCTTCTTTGTGCATATGATCCAGCACATCCTGCTGATCATGCTGGCCCCTTTCCTGTTGCTGTTGCCCAACCCCATGCCGTTTGTGCTGTGGGGCTTGCCCGGCTCTGCTCGATTGGCGGTGGGGGATGCCCTGAACCGGGTTCTCAACAAAAGCTCGCTGACCGGCCGGGCGTTGCGCAAGGTCACCAGCCCGCCGATTGTGTGGTTTGTCATGATCGTCTTCATCATCGGCTGGCACGACCCCAACCTGTACAACGCCGCGTTGCGCAGCGAGCTGGTGCATGATATCGAGCATATTTCGATGTTCCTCGCCGGGATGCTTTTCTGGTGGACGGTGACCGGAGCCGGGCCGCGACTGCACAAGGAACTCAGCCGCCCGGCCAAGATCGCCTTTGTCCTGGCCGCCATCCCGCCCAATATGGCCCTGGGCATCGTCCTCTCGTTTGCGCAGCAGCCGCTCTACAGTTACTACAGCGACATGCCCCGTTTGTGGGGAATATCCGTGATGGATGACCAACGAATCAGCGGCGTCATCATGTGGATTCCGGGCAGCATGATGTATTTCATGATCGCCCTGGCGCTTATTTTCATGATCCTGTCCGGTGAGGGTCGGAAGCCCGTGCCGGAGGACCAACCCTGGCATTCGGATGAGGCTCTGGCTGCGCCGGGCATGGCGACGGGCAAGGGAAGGTGACGATGGCCTTTGCAGGTGAGGTAGTGCGGACATTGTTTAGTCGCAAGTGGTGGTGGGTCACGCTCATCGTGATCGCCCTCATGCTCCTGTTTGCTCGCCTCGGCTTCTGGCAGCTCGACCGTCTGGCGCAGCGACGCGCGGCCAATGCCCAGCTTATCGCCGCGATTGAATCCGCCCCCATTGATTTAAACGCTGATGCCGGAACCTATGCCTCTCTCGCACCCGGAGAAGTGCCGACCGATTTGGCTAACTACGATGTCATCGGTTCGGGCCATTATGATTTCGACAACCAGCGCATATTGAAACTGCAGAACTGGTCCGGTCGCGCCGGGGTCAACCTGATCACGCCGTTTGTGCTGGACGGCACGGATTTGGCCGTGCTGGTCGATCGGGGCTGGATACCCGACGCGGAGTATGCTGCGGGCAATGATTTCGCCGAGGGCATGGGCGCGCAAACGATCGATGGTTATGTGGCCCTGACTGAGACCCTCCTGCGACGGACGGCCGAATCGGTTGTGCCGGCCGACACCGGGATTGAGCTATTCCGGGTTGACATCGCCGCGATTCAGGAGGGGATGCCTCATACGCTCCTTCCCTTCTACGTGAAACTCACGCCGCCTGAGGACGATAATACAACCTTGCCCATTCCCATAGCCAAGGAGGTGGATCTTTCGGAAGGCCCGCATCTTGACTATGCGTTTCAATGGTTTATCTTTTCCTTCGGCTTGGGTATTGCCTACGTTGTATTCATCATCCGCCGGCTTAAGATGGATAAAGCCGCTCACACGCAGACGACGCCTGAGACATCGGCATGAGCCTGCTATGAATGACCGCTCCCCGAGGGGTTGAAATCCGCCGATCACTCGATAGAATATCAACAGTTCAGGCGGCTGGATGTCCAGCCCCATTCTTTCAAGCCCATCATCACGACAGGATGCACAGCAGCATCGGGATTACCGGCTAATGGGAACAACACGACGATTAAGTCAAGGCTTGATACCCTTCTTTCTGATATGGGCCATGCTCGTCGTCACCAGCATGGCCGTGCTCCAGGCCGATTTCATGGACGGCATGCACGTGCTGCCCATCGTCGCCACTCTGGCCCTGTTTTTGGGCTGGCTGTTGGCCAACAGCACCTTTTCTGATCGGACCGTCCACTTTTTTGCCCTGATCTACGGCTTGTTTTTTGTCTTTTTCCTGGTAGGCACGACTTTACCCTATAACGAGCCGTGGCGAATGCGTGTGCTGGAGCTGATCAACCGCCAGATCGATTGGCTGGGGAAAGCCTTCAGCGGCGGCATCAGCCGGGATGGTCTCATATTTGTCATCCAGACCGCGGCCATATTCTGGCTATTGGGCCATCTTTCCGCCTGGTATACGTTCCGGCACCCCCATGTGTGGCGGGTCGTCATTCCCACGGGCGTCGTCCTTCTCAGCGTCGTCTATTACTATAATGGCCCTCGGCCGTTGCTGCCCTATATGGCCATCTATATCCCCCTCGCTCTTATCTTTGTGGCCGTCACGCATCTGAGGGCGGAAGAGAACGGCTGGCGGGC
>CAYXNH010000135.1:0-8425 GCA_964466135.1 uncultured Ardenticatenaceae bacterium
GCCGAACTGACCGTCCAGTCAGCCAACCCACGCTGCCGGAGCCGGTCGCGCAACAAGGCGGCAGCGACCGGCGACCGGCAGATATTGGCCGTACAAATAATTAGAATATTAGCCATACGCAATTACAAAGTGGCTCTAACCCATTTCGGGCTGGAGCAAGCCGAATGTCCCATCACGACGACGATACAGCACATTGACGGCGTCATCGTTGGCGTTGAAAAACACATAAAAATCATGCCCCAGCAGCTCCATCTGGTCAATGGCCTCTTCCGGTGACATGGGATGGAGGGCGAAACGCTTGTAGCGCACGATGGCTTGTTCTTCCTCCACCAACTCTTCCGCGATCGGTAGCGGCTCGCCCAGGTCCAACTCCTCGCCCTTGCCGCGCACCTTGCGCTTTTTCTTGCCCCGATAGCGCTCGATCTGGCGATACAGTTTATCTACAACGGCGTCGATGGCGGCGAACATATCGCTATTTCGCTCTTCGGCGCGAAGGATCGTGCCCCGTTCATCTCGAATGGTGATCTCCGCCACGTGGCGTTGGACGGCGCTGCGCGTATTCTCCATGGCCAGTTCAACCTGAACGCTGGAGAGATTGGGAAGATAACGATCCAACCGCGCTGTTTTCTTCTCCACGTAGTCGCGCAAACGTGGGGTCACTTCCATGTTATTTGAGAAGATTTGTAGTTCCATATGGCTACACCTGTTCCTTTGGAAATATCTGGGTGTGATTTGAGTAAGCCCGCCGGCTCAAGTTCGGGCAAGCTGTCGTCATGACCGGATTGCCCTGATTATCCCATGACTAGCCAACCCGCGCCAAACAATAAGCGGAAACCGTGGCCGCACCGGCCGCAAGCAACGCCTCGGCCGCAGATCTCATCGTCGCGCCGGTGGTCAGGACATCATCGACCAGTACGATGTGACGGCCGCACACGTCCGCGTCCGCCAGAAATGCATTGTGCACGTTCTCATGCCGTTCCTCGGAACCCAGGCCGACTTGCGGCACAGTGTGGCGCGTCCGATGCAGCATCGTCGTGGCGAGGTCGATGTTCAATGCCTGGCCCAAAGGCCGCGCCAGCAACTCGGACTGATTGTAGCCGCGTTGCCGCCGTCGTCGTGGGTGCAAGGGAATGGGCAGGATTAAGTCAGGCGGTTGATCCCAGGCGGGCCAGCCGGCGATCATAAACTCGGCCAACGGCTCGGCCAGCGCAAAATAGCCCTCATACTTGAATCGATGGATAATCTGGCTGAGCGGCTCCAGATAACGCAGTGGCGCGCGCATTTGGATAACGGGGGACGGCTGCCGGCGACATTCACGACACAGTTGACCATAGGCGTCAACGTCCTGAAATCGGCCGCATCGGGGACAAATCAGATCGGGCACCACAGCCATCCGGCTCCGGCAATCGAAACACAAAATCGATCCCACTCGCCGGCACTCGGCGCAAACGGGCGGGAATATGACATCCTGCACAAACGCCGGCCATCGGCTTAGGCGAGCATCGGTATGTATTCGAACTGCGAGATCGATCACTTTGGCAAATTCATCAGGTCGGCCACAATGGCTTCCAAAAGCTGGCGTTTCTCGTTGCGATTGACAACGATCTCCTGCTCTACCAGCAAGGCATCGAGGCGGTCATGGACATAGGGGCGCAGCCGCGAGGGATGCCGGAGGTCACTATCCGCTTCGATCTCCGCGGCAATCTGGCCGCACAGCCTGTTCTTCAATTCCAGAAAGGCATCGCGCGCGCCTTGAACCGGCGAGTCGCGTCGAATGCGGATCTCGCGCAATCCATCCGGATCAGATTCGCGATTTTCGTTCGATTCGGCCATCACCTCAATACCCTCTGCCTAAATCCGGCGGAGAACCAGCCCACACCGTCGGCCGCATTAGTTGGCGACAAATTGACGCAGCCACTCGGCAGCGTTGTTAAGCCAAACGCCTATGTCCGGCCCCAGCAATGCCAGGACAGCGATGAAAACGACCGCAACCAGGACCATGACGAGCGCGTAATCGATCAAGGATCTCTCGTTTTTGCTCCGGAAAAAGCCCATTCTATCCTTCCTCTACAACGACCGGCCCGAACAGAGCAACGATTAATTGGATGAAGACGAGTCCAGTCGCACCCAACCATGACGCAGGGCATAGACGGCCGCCTGGGTGCGATCTTCGACAGATAATTTTCGCAGAATGGCCGTCATATGATTCTTCACAGTCTGCTGGCTGATATCAAGCCGGAGGGCGACCTCTTTATTGCTGGCGCCGCGAGTCACCATCTCCAGAATCTCCATCTCCCGCGGTGACAATGGGGTGAAGGACTCGACCGACCGGTCGTCCTCGGGAAGATGATAATGCCCCAGCCGTTTCTCCACCCATTGGATGACCTCGTCGTAGGTCATAAGTTGCTCGTGGACGACATAGCTGCCGGCGTGGACGGCATAGATCGTCCGCAATAATCCTTCGGGCGGGATATCTTTCGAACAGTAAGCCGTCGCTCCCAGGCGAAGCGCGTGAAAGGCCTGTTCCGCATCGTCATAACCCGTCAGGATGATCACCTTGGTTGCGGGCAACACGCCAAGTATCTGCCGGGTGACTTTCAGGCCGTTGGCGTTGGGCAGGTTGACATCCATGAGGATGATGTCGGGCTGGTGCTCCAACGCTTGCTGGACGGCCGTATCGCCATCGGCCGCCTGGGCCACAACATTCAATCCGGGGTCCATCTCCAATACATCGACAAGTCCTTGTCGAAACAGGGGATGGTCGTCGACGATAAGCATCTTAATCGGATTCATGCTGCAGGTTACCTGATGTTGGTCATCGAGTATAACACGATTTTCCCCACTCGTACCATCAACACCCGCATTACACGCGGCGACATATGAAGGTTCTAAGGTCGCCGAAGTTCACCGGCATGGCGGCTTCCCGCCACCCAAGACGCTCGACCGCCGCGCGAGACAGGCGGCCCAAACCGTCATTCATGCCCGCGAGGCGCGAGGCCAGATAACCCAGGCGTAGATACCGCCCTTGAGCGCCTTGCCAAACGACTTCATAACCATGGTCAACCAACATCCGGCTCAGCGTCCGGCCACTGAAAAAGTAAAGGTGCATATCCATTAGCCAGGGCCAGCGTCGCCCCATCAACCGGGCTATCGGGGCATCAATGTCCATCGTATGAACCATTAGCCAGCCTCCGGGCCGCAACAGACGGCGCACCCGCTCCAGCTCGGCCGCCGGATCGGCGAGATGCTCGATCACATCCCAAAGCGTGACCACATCAAAGGATTCATCCGGCAAATGGGTCGAGGCCAGCGTGCCGACATGGACATCCAGGCCGCGCCGCCGGGCTTCGGCCGCCGCCCACTGTGACGGTTCGACCCCCTGTGCCTGCCAGCCCGCAGCGTTGGCGACTTCGACAAAGACGCCGATATAGGCTCCCACATCGAGGAGCGACCTTCCCTCGGCCGGGCCGATGATGCGTTCCATATCGCGCAAGTGGTGGCGGAATGTCAGCTCACGCCCCATGCGCTCTTCCACATAGGTCTCATCTTCAACGGCCGTGTAGGCGTCCAGCACCACATCGGACGGCCAGCGCGGGTTGGCGTAGACAAGGCCGCAATTGTTGCATTCCACGATTTGGGCGTGATGCCCATAGCCAGAATGAGTGCAGCGAAAAGCATCGACACGAAGCGCATCGCCCTCTGTGGTGGCCGGGAATCGCACATGATAGTCGTCCCGGCCGCACAGATTACAGTTAACCTTTATCATCACGAATAATAGTGGAGACAGAAATAGCCGGACGGCGTGGCTCTCCGCCACGCAATCGACGCAAAAACAGCCGAAGGACCGTATACTGGGCTTTGAATATCTCCTGGCGGGAGATCTTGGTCTGGCCCTTGCGCCTGTCCTCGAAGATGATGGGCACTTCGCCGATTTGCCAGCCGCGCCTCTGACATAGAAACAGCATCTCCACCAGAAAGGAGTAGCCATTAGAGAAAATCTCGTCAAGAGGAATGGATATCAGGACCTCGCGCCGATAGAGGCGGAATCCGGCGGTGGCGTCTCGGGCCTTCAGCCCCAGCAAAGCGCGGGTGACGAAATTCGCCGCCTGGCTCAGGATAATGCGCTTGCGGGTGCAGTTTCGCGTGCCGCCGCCGGAGACGTAGCGCGAGCCAATAACCACATGCATGACCCGGCTCAGCGCGATCATATCAGGTATGTAGCGCGGGTTGTGGGAAAAGTCGGCGTCCATGGTCAGAATGCGCTCGGCCCCAAGCTCATAGAGCGCTTTTTTGAAACCCGCGATATAGGCCGTCCCCAACCCCAGCTTGGACGGCCGATGAATCACATGGACGCGGCCGGGATAGCGCTCCGCCCACCGGTCGGCCAGCTCGCCCGTGCCGTCGGGAGAGCCATCGTCGACGACGATCGCGCCAATTCCGGAAGGTAGCGCGAGCAACTGCTCCAGCAACTCATCCAGATTGTCGGCCTCGTTATACGTCGGTACGATCACGTAGGTATCAAAAGACATGCAAGATGCTCCGAACAGGCAGGATTGTAACGAGAAGCAAAGGGCTGGTCAAAGCCTGTGGGGCAGAGAGAGAGGGTGGTCAATTATAAGAGTCATCGGCTAAAAACAAAACCGCCGGCTCGCAAGCCGGCGGAAGGTTGTCATTCAGACGCCTTTTTCGTGGCGTCCCGGCTCCGGCGAGCCGCGATATTCTCCGGCGCCAGCTTGCTCGCGCCGGGGACTCCCGTCTCCAGCCAGTGGCAGGCGGCATAGTGGCCACCGCCGTAATCCTTTAGAACCGGCTCCTCCTGCGAACACAGGTCAAAGGCGATAGGGCAACGTGTGTGGAAGCGGCAACCGGTCGGCGGATTCAGCGGGCTGGGTACGTCACCCTCCAGGATGATGCGCTCGCGCTTGACTGTTGGGTCGGGCACAGGGATGGCCGACATCAGCGCCTGGGTGTAGGGGTGGAGCGGATCGCCATAGAGAAGGCTGCGCGGAGCCACCTCCACCATCTTGCCCAGATACATGACCCCCACCCGTTCGCTGAAATTCTCGACGACGCTCAGATTATGGGCGATGAACAGGTAAGTCAGGCCAAAGTCGCGCTGCAGCCCGTGCAGAATATTGAGCACCTGAGCCTGAATCGATACGTCGAGAGCTGACACCGGCTCATCACAGACGATAAATTTCGGCCGCAACGCCAGGGCGCGGGCGATACCGATGCGCTGGCGCTGGCCGCCGGAGAATTCATGCGGGTAGCGTCGGGCATGGTCCGCGCGCATGCCGACCCGCGTGAGCATCTCCACGACGATATCGTAACGCTCCTGAGCGCCCAGGTTGGTGTGGACGCGCAGCCCCTCGGAGATGCTTTCCCCAACCGGCAACCGCGGGTCCAGCGACGAGTAAGGGTCCTGGAAGATGATCTGCATGTCGGCGCGCATGTTCTTCATCTCGGCCGAGGAGAGGTTGAAGACATTCTCGCCGTCCACCAGCACCTCGCCCGAAGTGGGTGGGATGAGGCGGAGGATGGTGCGGCCGACGGTCGTCTTGCCGCAGCCGGATTCACCCACCAGCCCGAAAGTCTCGCCCTCGTTGATGTAAAAAGAGACATCATCGACAGCCTTGACCCACGCCTTCACGCGCCGCATCAACCCGGCACGGACAGGGAAATACTTGACGAGGTTATTGACCTCGATCAGCTTCTTGCGCCCCACGAGGGCGTCGCCCACGACATTACCAGCCACGACCGGGTCGCCCACGACCGTCGTGTTTATCTCATCGACCATCCGCTTCTCCTGTTTTTGCGCTGCGGCTGGGGGCGCTATAGTTATCGGGCGGCCGCTTGCCCTTCATTTCGGGTATGTCCTCATAAATCCAGCACCGAACCGTATGGCCGGGGGACAGCGTCTTTAATCCCGGTTCCTCGGTCAGACATATCTGCAGGTCGTACTCGATGCGGGCCGCGCATCGCGGGTGGAACTTGCAGCCGCTCGGCAAATCGACCAGATTGGGCACGGAACCGGGTATGGTTGTCAGCGGCTTGTCGGCCTGCCCCAAAACAGGCGTCGAGCCGATGAGGGCTTCGGTATACGGGTGCTTGGGGCTTTTGAACAGCTCGAGGACCGGCGCCTGCTCGACGATGCGTCCGGCGTACATGACGTTGACGCGATCGCACATCTCGGCCACCACCCCCAAATCATGGGTGATCAGGATGATGGCCGTGTCCATCTTCGAGCGCATATTGCGCATGAGGTCGAGGATCTGGGCCTGGATGGTGACGTCGAGGGCCGTCGTCGGTTCATCGGCGATGAGCAACTCCGGCACGCAGGCCAGCGCCATGGCGATCATCACCCGCTGGGCCATGCCACCGGACAGCTCATGAGGATAGGCCTTGATGCGCGACGCGGGGTCGGGCACGCCAACCATCGCCAGCAACTCGATGGCGCGAGCCTCGCCCACATCCTTGCCGATATCCTGATGAATCTGCAGCACCTCGGACAGCTGGTCGCCTATTCGGAAGACGGGATTCAGGCTGCTCTGAGGTTGCTGGAAGATCATGGAGATGCGATTGCCACGTATGTCGACCATGCGCGATTCGGGCAGCTCCACCAGGTCCTGATCGTCAAAAATGATTTGGCCTTCGGTGATCCGGCCCGGACTGCTGATGAGGCGCATGATCGATAGCGACGTGACGCTCTTGCCGCAGCCCGACTCCCCCACCAGGCCGACGACCTCGCCGCGCTTGACGTCGAAATCGATGCCGTCCACAGCCCGCACGACGCCCGCTTCGGTAAAGAACTGGGTCTTCAGATTCTTTATGTCAAGGATAACGTTCTTGTTGTTTTCCAAAGTGCCCTGTTCCTGTTCTTAATCGTTCGATAGCGTTAAGCAATGATAACCCGATAATTACAAACGGGCATTATTTATAACGGAGAAATACAACCCATAAAACGCAATTCGCCTGCCGGACGGCAAGCGAATTGTTCTTTGACCACTTGGCGCGCGTCGTTGATCAGAGGCGCCTAACGGTTCTCATCGTACCAGTCGTCCTTGCTCTTTCGGCGCTCCTCGCCCACATACATGGCCACCCCGATGACACCCAGGAATACGCCGGCAATAGATACGCCATATGCCAGAAAGTTCAGCAGAATGGTCGACGGCAAGACATGCATGACGATCAGGAACGGCAGGATCATTCCAGCCAGTACCAAAAAGAAGCCAACGACGATCAATCGATTAAGCGGCATGACCTCGGTTCTCGTCGTAGAGCCAGCACGCCACCAAATGCTTGGGCGACACCTCGATGTTGGGCGGCGCCTTCACATCGCAAATGCCCGGCATAAATTGCGGGCAGCGCGGGTGGAAGCGGCAGCCTGTCGGAGGGTTGACCAGACTGGGTGGCTCGCCCTTGGGTATCTCGCGCTGGACAAGAGCGTTATCGGCGTTCGGGTCCGATGATGCCTCAAGCAAGGCATGGGTGTAGGGATGCTTGGAATCGTCGAGCAAGTCGTCCATTTTGGCGAATTCAACGATCTCTCCGGCATACATGACGAAGATGTATTCCGAGAAGTAGCGCACGGTGGAGAGGTCGTGGGTGATGTAAAGGACGGCCAGGTTGTGGGTCTCCTGCAGCTTGCGCAACAGGCGCAGAACCTCGACGCGCACCGAGGCGTCGAGCATCGACACCGGCTCGTCGGCCACCAGCAGCTTGGGCTCCATGATCATGGCCCGAGCGATGACCACGCGCTGCTGCTGGCCGCCGCTCAACATGTGGGGGAACTTGGGCAATACCTCGTTGATGGGCGTCAATTTGACTTCCTCGAGGATCTTTTCGATTCGGCGACGGCGCTCTGCCTTGTCCTTCACGCCGTTGATGATCAGCGGCTCCTCAAGAATCCGCTCGACGTTCATGAAGGGCGGCAATGCCCCGAACGGGTCTTGCTGGATGTAGCCGATCTTGGAGCGATAGCGGCGCAAGCTCTCCCCTTTCGTTTGAGTCAACGACTCGCCATCAAAGATCACATCCCCTTTGGTGGGGATGTTCAAGCCCAGGATGGTCTTCATCAGGCTCGACTTGCCGCAGCCGCTCTCGCCGACGCAGGCGATAGCCTCGCCATAATTCAGGTCGAAATTGACGTTATCGACCGCGCGGACGTAGCCGGCGTGGCTGAAGCCGAACTTCTTTAATTCATACCAGACATGCAGATCCTTGATCTGCACCAGCGCCTGGCCTTTGTTGTCATGATCAGTTTTGCTGATCTCGGTTATTGTGTCTGTCATCTCGCTGGTCTTCCTCCCGGATTTGGCTTTTCCGCGGCCTTATACATAAAGCCAGCACTTCACTTTTCGGTCGACGTCGTACAGGACGGTCGGCGGTTCTTCGTCACACTTGTCAAAACGCTTGGGGCAGCGGT
>CAYXNH010000136.1:0-1314 GCA_964466135.1 uncultured Ardenticatenaceae bacterium
CTGCCCCACAAGACCACATCGATCCGTCGCGCAAAGTGCAGCAGCGCCGGCGGCCCCGCCAGCGGCAGCCCATCGGCGGCCGGGATCGTATTGGCCATGATCTCCGCCTCGGCCTGCTGCAGCGGCCACGGCTTGTGGTGCACTTCGGCGCGATAGAGCGACCCGTCCGGCGCGTGGGCGTAGAGGCAATAGCGCTCGGTCAGGAAATATTCCAGCGTGCCCGGCTGGGCGGTGCGGGCGGCCGATAGCGGCCGATAGCGGGCTTCGAATTGGGCCGGGGCTGTCGTGGACGATGATCCGGCGCGACGCAGGCAACGGCCGTGGAACTCCTCGCCCTCCGGCACAAGCTCCATCCGCGCCTGAAAGTAGGGCACGTGGAAAAACGTGCGCGCAAACCAGACGATCAGCGGATTGGCCGCGTCCAGGCTCAGGAAAAACACCCCCGGCTTGCCCCCGGCCTCCACATAGACGCGCACATTCAGCTCCGGGAAGGTCGACAGTCCGGGCACGGGGGGCCACGGCCGCCGGGTGACGTCGACCATGCGAAAGGGCACGACCGTCACCCAGGCGCTGCCGTCGAACGTCTGCACCGTCAGGGCGGCGGGCACGAGCGGCCGAACGGCGGCCACCGGCACCGGCCAATGGGCGAACAGCAGGTCACACCACGACTGGCTCCATGACCAGCGGCCGCGCGGCAGCGGCCAGGGGCGATGATCGACCTCGCTAAAGGAAGGGTGGCTGTCGCCGGCGGGGTGGGCTTGCACGGCTATTCGTCGCGGGAAGCCCAGGCCTCTATCTCCACCCGATAGGCGGGCGAGGCCAGCCCGGCAACGAACAGCAAGGTGGAGCAGGGCACATGGCCCTTGAATCGGGCGCGCATCTTCTCCCGCAGGCGCGGTAAATCGAACTCGCCAACCAGAAAATAGGTGATCTTGAGCACGTCCGACATCTCCATGCCGGCGGCCGCCAGATTGCCCTCGATATTGTCCAGCACCACGTCCAGCTGCTCCAGGCCGTCCTCGGGCAGCGAGCCGTCGGCCCGTGCGCCCACCTGCCCGGAGAGGATGAGCAGTCGCTCCGGCCCCTGAATCTCCACCTGATGGGTATACATGCCCTGTGGCGCGTGCACGCCGGGCGGATTGCGGAAAGTTTTCATAGTGATGTCGCTCCTGTCGGGTCAGCTATTTATAAGGAAAGGGCGGCGCGTGGTTCGGCCGTCCCGTCCTGTGTCCGGGGGGATTATATCCTGACTGTGGCACAAGCTGTTAGCTGTGGCACAAGCTGTTAGCTGTGGCGCAAGCTGTTAGCTGTGGC
>CAYXNH010000136.1:1414-8410 GCA_964466135.1 uncultured Ardenticatenaceae bacterium
AAGCTGTTAGCTGTGGCACAAGCTGTTAGCTGTGGCGCAAGCTGTTAGCTGTGGCGCAAGCTGTTAGCTTGCGATCCGCCCGTCAGAAAACGCCCTCACCATTCTCTTGCGATCCGCACGTCGTGCCGGTTTTCCCCCTTCGCCGCCGCCTCGTCCTCCGGACAGACCTGACAGGTTTTCCCAAACCTGTCAGGTCTTGGTCTTGCCCGCAAACTAAAGTTTGCGCCACATTTGAAACCCGCGCCATCTCGCGCTAAAATTAGCCTCAAGCTGTCGATCATCCCGTGATCGCAGTTGGGGGCGGGGGCGCAATGAGTCCAGCACACACCGAGACAGATACCGAACTGATGCAGCGTATCGCGACCAGTGACCAGGACGCCCTGGCCGCGCTCTACGACCGCCACGGCCGGCTGGTCATGAGCGTGGCCCTGGCGATGGTGAACGATTGGGCCATGGCCGAGGAGATCACCCTCGATGTGTTCATGAGCGTGTGGCAGAGCGCCGATCGCTATAACCCCCGACAGGCCGGGGTGGCCACCTGGCTGAGCCACATGGCCCACAACCGGACCATCGACCGGCTGCGACGGGAGGCCGTGCGGCCCGCGGGTCACAGCGTGACCCTCGACGACGACGCCCTGTTCGGCCGCATGCGTGGCGACGCCGAATCGGCCGCTATCCGCCACCTGCAACGGGAACGCGTGCGCTCGGCCGTGGTCTCATTGCCGGCCGACCAGCGGCAGGCGCTGACCCTGGCTTTCTTTCAGGGCTACACTCATAGCGAGATAGCCGGGCTGCTGCACCAGTCGCTGGGCACGGTGAAGGGCCACATCTACGGCGGCATGGTTCAGCTGCGCAAGCTGCTGGCGGCCGAGGAGGCCGACGAAGCGGCCGAATACGACGACGAGGAGCAGACAGAATGAGCGGTCAACCAACCGGTGATTATGACCACGACTATTTTTTGAGCTTGCTCCCGGCCGGAGCGCTGAACTGCCTCGACCCCGACGAGGCCGAGGCGCTGGCCCGCCATCTGGCCGATTGCCCGCCGTGCGTGGAGGAACTGGCCCGCTATCAGGCATTGGTCGGCGCGCTGGCGCCGGTCGGCGCGCTGGCGCCGGCCGCGCCCGAGGTCGCGCTCTCGCCGGCGTTGCGCGAACGCCTGCTGGCCTGGGCTACCGAGCTGGCTGACCCAACCAATGACCAACAAGGAAATAATGAATAAAAGTTCACTTAATCAACCGATCTGCCCCTGGCTGTTGGCCGGGGATTGGCTACTCATCGCGCTGTTCGTCTTCATCGGCCAGCGCGACCACGACATGGCCATCATCGCCTCGCTGCCCAGCTTCTTCACCACGACATTGGCCCTTGCCCTGCCCTGGACGATCGTCGCCTGGCTGATGGGCGCGCTGCGGTCGCCTCGCTGGGCCGAGTTGTGGCCGTGGCTCGGCCGCGTGGCCGCCGCCTGGCTCATCGCCTCGCCGCTGGGCCTCATCCTGCGCGCCTGGTCTCGCCAGCAAGGGTCAATCGCCGTGCCCTTCATGCTGGTCACGCTGGGGCTGGGCGTCCTGTCCATGCTGGCCTGGCGGGCGCTGGCCTATTGGTGGACCAAACGCAAAGTGGCGCCGGTTGCCTGACCGACGCCACTATCCAATACCTCGCCGCTTCAATGCCGCGGCGTTTTGACGATTCCCGCTACTTCGCCGGGGCGATCGGCGGCCGCTGGACGGTCATCATCCGAAACAGCTTGATGCCCCCCGACACCAGCGTATTGGCCAGGGAGGAGACCAGCACCGCCGGCGGCACCCATTCGAAGTACGGGATGGTGCCCAGCGACGGCACGACGCTCAGGAGATATCCAAACAGCGGGAGGACGATGGCGAAGTAGGCGAACACCGCGCCCAGCGCCTCGGCCGCCATCTGCAGCAAATGCGTGCCCACCGTCCAGCGGCCGTTGCCCATGGCCAGCAGGGTCAGCCCCAGCTGGGCGACGACGGCCAGGATGGTCAACAGCAGCCACAAGGCGGGCGCGGCGATCACCTCGCCGGGGTCCGACAGGCTGAATCGCAACGTCAGCCCGCCCACCCGCAGGAAGTACAGCAGGGCGATGATCACGAACACGTAGAAGGCGATATCGAACCCCGCGTCGAAGCGCTCCACCTTGCCCGCCGGGTCGATCGCCGGCAGCTTGTCGGGATCAAACGACTTGTTGCGGCCGGTGAGCCGGTCGATATCCTCATCCTCGCCGGCGTGCTGCAGGACGGCGAAGATGGCCACGACAACAGCGCTGAAGGTGAACAGCGTCTGGACGACGGCCAGAGCCGTGTTGATCAGCAGCTGCGGGATCGAGGGGCCGTCGGGCGGGAACAGAGCCACGATGACGTTGACCAGAGTCACCACCACCGGCACCAGCAGCCAGCCGCTGCGCAACACGCCCATCATGACCGGATAAAGCTCCGGGCCGATGAGGTACTGCTCCTTGCCGTAGGAAGCCGCCAGCCGCCGCGGGTCGCCCAGCTCGATCAGCATCGCCCGCACGTCATCGGCCGTCGGCCGGCCGCCATAACGATCCTCAAGCTGATCGCTGATCTGCGACCGCAACTCCACCTGAATGTCCGCCCGCTCCTTTTGGGGCAGATAGCGCCCCACCTGATGAATATAGCGTTCCACCATGTCAGCCATGTTTCTCTCCGTAAATCACCTTGTGCATCATGCGCACCGTTTCGTCCCATTCCACCATGAGCGCCGCCAGCACCTTGCGGCCCGACGCGCTGATGGTGTAGTACTTGCGCGGCCGCGACTCGCTGGTGTCCCATTCGCTCTCCAGCAGCCCCTGCTTCTCCAGCCGCCGCAGCAGCGGGTAGAGCGTGCCTTCCTCCACATCCAGCCCACGCTCCGCCAGCCGCTGGATGAGGCTGTAGCCGTAGCGGGCCGTGTCCATCTGACTCAGCACAGCCAGCACCACCACCCCGCGCCGCAACTCCAGCCGCAGGTTATCGATCTGCTCGTTGACATCAGTCATACTCTAATTCCCTCAATACTGTATGTTCATCTGTTACTGTGTGATACATAGCATCACTATACCATACGCCGCACAGTATTGTCAAGTAGCAAGTATCAAAAACCCCGGGATTCCGAAAAATCGCCGGGGTACATGCAGCTTGGGTTGGCGCGATGGGGGGATTAGCGGCTCGGCCGCCGGTTGCGGTCCAGCGTCCAGGCGCGGGGGTGGTGCTGGAAGCCGACGCGCAGGTAGTAATCGGCCGCGGCCGGGGCGGCCAACAGGATGATTTTGCAGCCGGGGCCGAGTTGGGACTGGGTCAAGGCCATTAGCTCCACGCCGATGCCCCGCCGCTGGTAGCCGCTGTCGACGGCCAGGTCGGACAGGTAGCAGCAGTAGGTGAAGTCGGTGACGGAGCGGGCCACGCCGACCAGCGTGTCGCCGTCCCAGGCGGTGATGGTGATGTCGGCGTTGCGCACCATGCCTTCGATGGCCGCGGGGTCGTCGACCGGCCGCCGCTCGCCCAGCGTGGAGCGATTGAGGACGTCGGTGAATTCTTCGGGGGTGATGGGGCGATGGGTTTTGTAGGTAACCATGATGGGAACGATGAATCAGGAATCAGGAATTGGGAATTAGGAATTAGGAATTAGGAATTAGGGATTAGGAATTAGGAATCAGGAATCAGGAATGTCATTTCAGGAAGTCCAGGATGAAATCGGGGGCGAACTTCAAGGCCCATTGCGCCCCGGCCAGTATGCCCCAGGCCAGCGCGCTGAAGTAGGTGATCGTGCCCAGCAGGAACAGATAGCCCAGCAGGATGAGCACGCCGTCGCGCTGCAGCAGTCCCGCGGCCAGCAGCAATATGCCCCAGGCGGGCAGGGTGTTGCTGAAGGGAACGAGGCCCAGCGGGAAGATGAGCAGCACGGAGCAGACCAGCAGGCCCAGTCCGGCCATCCGGTTCATCATGCCGTCGCGCGTCATCCAGCCCAGCCGCGGGTGGCTGATGCGGTCGACGCGGCCGAAGGTGTTCGCGCCACGCTCGATGGCCACCTTCAGCTTGGCGGCGTCCAGCGGCCGGTCCAGCAGCCGGTCGGGCAGCCATGGCAAGCGATTGAGCGTGATACCGATCGAGATCAGAATGGCTCCCAGCCCAAAGACGGTGCTGACGCCGGGGATGGAGATGGGCACCAGAAACGGCAAGGCCAAAAACATCAGCGCCAGCAGCAGCCCCTGCTCGCCGACCAGACCCAGCAGCTCGCGCACGGTGACGCGCTCGCCGCTGATGGAGCCGGCCAGCTCGCGCAAGGTCTCGCCCAGCGGGGCGGTGCTGTCGCGAAATTCAACAGTCGTTGTGTTATCTTCCATAAGCATTGATCAAAATATATCCTGTCCTGTGGCGCAACCTGTCAGGTTGCGAGCCTCTGCAAGCTAAAGCTTGCGCTACAGTGATGCAATATGTCCTGTGGCGTAACCTGTCAGGTTGCGAGCCTCCGCAAGCTAAAGCTTGCGCTACAGCACAATACCGCCCCGTAGTGTATCAACCCGCCCCCCATTCTGCCAAACGGCCGAACAACGATTCACCACCGGTTCACAAACATCAGGAACAGCCGCGCGCCGCCAATGCCGCCCGCGTGCTTTCCACCCCGGTGTGGTGCAACCCGTCGATGCCCAGCTCGCGAGCCACATCGACGAACATCGCCCGATCGTCGATGTAGAGCACGCTGTCGGGCGGGGTCTGGGCCACATCAAGGGCCAGCCGGAAGATGTCGGCGTCCGGCTTGCGGAAGTGGACGAACGACGAGAAGATGAAGAAGTCGACGAATGACTGCAAGCCGAACGCTTTCACGCGATATTCGGCCAGCTCCCGCCCCTCATTGCTGACGACGGCCACCTTCAGCCCGTGCCGCGCTTTCAGGTCGCGGATCAGGCCGATCATGTCGTCGTAGGGCCGCGACCAGTCCCGCATGAAGGTGCGGAACGTCTCGGGGGTGAACGGCCGCGGCTCGTGGAATACCACCCGGGTGAGATAGTCGTCGAGACTCAGCTTGCCCACTTCGTAGGTGTCGAACGTCAGGTGGTGCCGCTCGTTCATGTCGGCCGCGTCCAGGCCGAACACCTCGGCCGCGCGGCTGCGGGCGCTATTATCCCAGCCGTTGGTGCCCAACACGCCGCCGACATCGAGGAACAGGGTCGTGATCGTGGCTTTGCTCATGGGGGGATTATAGCAACCCCGCGGGCGATCGCGACAGCCGATCCGCGCCCCACCCCTGACGACCTCAGCGCACCCGATGCGCCGACAGCGCCGGCCAGGCGACGGCCTCGACCCCATTCACGCGGTCGATCCCGATCGTTATGACCGCCGGCTGGCTGTTGTTCTTCCACGTCGCCGTCCAGTTCCACGGACCGCCGGTGTAGCAATAGCCGCATTCATCGATGCAGAAGTCGTCCAGCCCCACCGTCCCCGCGGCGGTCGTCGCCGAGCTGAACGTGCCGGAGGCGTAAAACTCGCCGCCGAAGGCGAACCTCATCTCGGCGATCGGCTCCTTGATCAGGTGGGTGATCGTCCACGTGCCGCACTGGTGGAGCGTCACCTCGAAGGCAAACTTGTCGATGGCCGCCCGGTTCGGCGTCACATGGAACCATAACTCGTTGCGCGGGTTCTCCCAGCGGCCGGGCGTCGGGCCGGTCGGCGCGGCCGCCCTGATGTGCATCGCCGCCGGCAGATAGAGCCGACCCGATGTCGTGGGGGGTCGCGTCGGGGTCGGCCCCGGCCCCGGCCACACCGGGTTGACGATGCTGACGCTCTGCATGACCATGCCCTGGTAGGAGCCGCCCCAGGTCATCTGGTGGGTCTGGTAATCCCACGTGTCGTGGATGGTGATGGCGCTCGGCTCCTGATAGCCCACGCCGACCACCGTGTGCCCCTTCAGGTTGACCATCACCGGGTAGCCGGCGTCGATCTGCGCCTTGTAATGGGCGAAGGTGAAGCCGCCCCCGTTGTTGTTCGTCTTCTGGTTATAGCAATCGGTCACGCTGTAGCCGCGCTTCTCGTAGAACAGCTTGCGGCCGTAGGAGCCGTCCCGCTCAGCGACGCCTTCGATCGCCATCCGGGCGCAGGTCAGCGGCCCCGCGTCGACTTCCCAGTTATAAAAAGTGGTCTCGCCGTCGCGGTTACCAAATTTGGACTGACTGGTCTTCATGTAGTCGCCGAAAGCGTCGCCCCAGGCGTGCTGCGTCCAGCCGCCGGTGATGAAGGGGTCGGGCGCGAGGCTGTCGTTGGCCACCCAATAGTCGTCGATGGAGCCGCGCGTGGTGCGTCCGTCGATGCCGAGGCGCGAGGCGGCCAGCGGCAGGCTGGGGTACTGTTTCCCGGCGCCGTCCGTCCATTTCGGCCAGCCGCTGTTGTCCATGGGCATGACGCCGCCGTTGGCCGGGCCGGTGTAGATATTGGGCAGCCCGTTGCGGTCGAAGTAGCCGCCGATCATCGCCGCCGAGACGGAGGAGCAGCCGAACACCCAGTTGTAGGCGGGGACGGCCAGCGTGGCGGCGTTGGGCGAGCGGCCGACGGGGGGCGTCACCGGCGCGCGCTCCGCCTCGAAGCCGGACGGCGGCTGGGGCGGCCCGTTGATGCCGATCCGCTCCAGTTGCGTGCCGTCAGCCAGCGTGACGATCTCGATGGTGTGATAGGCACCCGCCTCGATGAGGTCGGTCGAGACGATGGGGTTGGGGGCGCCGGGTTGCGTCGTCTGCAAGGCGGCCGCCGCGCCGAGCAGCAGGAAGGGCAGCGCCACCAGCGCGGCCGCGAGGACGAGGGCGATGGTTCTCTTGCGCATGACGCCTCCAGGGGTGGGCCACCGCGCGGCCGAGGCAAGATCGCCCCGGCAGGGTCGGACAAACCGTGGCTCACCTGTCGGAAACTATTATGTGAATTATATCACAAATGGAATAAGCTTGCGCTACAGGTTGTCGCTAGAAGACTGCAAGCTAAAGCTTGCGCTACA
>CAYXNH010000137.1:0-8371 GCA_964466135.1 uncultured Ardenticatenaceae bacterium
TACAACGAATGGGGATCCGTCGAGCGGACGCTGCTGACCGACATCGACCGGCTGCTGGCCCAATTCCCCCATCTGGTGGCCGTGGCCATCTTCCCCCAGTTCGCCCCCGAAGAGGTGTTCGACGCCGCGGCCGCGGGCGACCTGTTGCCCGCCGGTCTGACGCGCTTCGTCATCCCCGGCCGGATTCTGCGCCTGAACGCCGACCTGGCGCGCCTGAAGCTCGACGAGCCGCTGGCCGAAAAACGGGCCTGGTTCGACGATTTCCTGTCGGCCAAACTGTCCCGCAGCCGGTTGCGCGTCTACCAGGAGCCGGTCGTGCTGCTCGACGAATAAACTGCCCGGAGCTGTGCCCCATGACCCCCGAAAGCGACAAACCCCTGATCGAAGCCATCATCTTTGACGTCGGCGGCGTGCTCATCCGCACCTTCGACCATTCCGGCCGGCGGCTGTGGGAGGAGCGCCTCAACCTGCCACAGGGCAGTCTGGAGGGCCTTGTGCTGGGCGGCGAGACGGGCACGCGCGCCCAACTTGGCGAGATTACCACCGACGAGATGTGGGCCTGGGTGCGCGAGCGGCTGAATCTGGGCGACCAGTTCGAGACCTTTCAGCAGGATTTCTGGGGCGGGGACGCGGTCGATGGCGACCTCATGGCCCTCATCCGGCGGCTCAGCAACCGCTACCAGATGGCCATCATCAGCAACGCTACCGACGCCCTGCTGGACTCGCTGGAGAACCTGGGCATCGCGCCGGAGTTCGATCTCATCGTGGGATCGGCCTATGAGGGCGTGCTGAAGCCGGACGCGGCTATCTATGAGACGACGCTGGCGCGGCTCGGCCGTCGCCCGGAGGAGACCATCTTCATCGACGACTCCCCCGCCAATATCGCCGGCGCGCAGGCCGTGGGCATGAACGCCATCCGCTTCACGCCGTCGATCGACCTCGCCGCCGAATTGGCCGCGTTTGGCGTGCTGACCAACTAGCCGTCGCGACGGCCTAACGCTCTCCCTATTGCTCGGCCGAATCGGCCACGCTCTGCTCGGCGACGATTTGCCCGTCGGGACCAAGGTAGCGCAGCGTCGCCGGGCCTGACCCGTCGATACCGTTGCCCGGCACATGAGCCATGAGCATCCGCGCCGAGGCCCCTTCTTCGTCAGCCTGATACAACTCGGCCGGGTAGGAACCGATGACGTTGCCGAGGCCGTCGAGCAGTTGAACCCGATAAGCCGCATCGGTCTCGACGGGCATGAACGGCCGGTCGATCCGCTGGATGGGCAGCGCCGTCACCGCGTCGCCGTCGATCATGGCGCTCAGCAACCACCCCTCGCCCTTGTCCGCCCCTGCCCGTCCGGCACGAAGCGCCTGGTCGCGGAACAGCCCTTCGTAAGTGTAGTCGGAGACCCATTCGGGACCGCAGTAGCTCATAACGTCGTGGGTCACGTTGGGGTTCAGGAGGGTGTCATCCCCGGTATCGACGCCGATCACCCCGATCGAAGCGTTCGGATAGGGGAAGTTCGGGTCCACGTTATTGGGATTGCCGCAGGGAGCATGCCCGCGGCCGAGGTTATGGCCGATCTCATGCGCCGCCGCCTTGCCGGTCTCCACGCCCACGTCGAGGCCGACGGAGACGCGCTGACCGACCCAGCCCAGCCCGGACACACCGCCGGAGAACCAGTTGCCGCCGCCGGGCGAGCTGTTGGGGACAAGGCCGAAGTAGAGGCGAGACGACCCCGGCCCGGCCTCGGCCGCCCAGATCGTGGTCAACTCGCCAAGCAACCGGGTCCATTCGTCGCCGCGCCGCAGATCGCCCCGGAAGGTATACGGCGCACGCAGGGTGACGTCGATCCGGTTGAGCGGAAAGACCGACAGCAGCCAGCCGCTGATGGGGTCGTGGGCGGATTCGGTGAAGGTCCTGCCCGTCACCGTGTCGATATAGGTGATGGGCACGATGGTCAACTCCAGCGCCGGCACCTCGCGGAAGCTGAAGTCGGCGGTAATGGTGTTGTTGGTCTCGCTCCACTCCGGTACCGCGCCTTCGCGGTCGATGGTCACCTGCAGGGTCGTCGAACCCTGTAGCCATTCAAGGGGTAAATCGACGTTGAAGGTCGAATTGAGGTCTTCGGCCGAGGGCCGGGCAGAAACCGTTTGGGGGCCGACAGTGAGCGTGCCCAGAGATTGGCCGTCGCGCCAGGCCTGAACTGTGACGGCGGCTTGCGACGGGTTGCCGACCGGCCGGACCGAGCGGGCGTGGACGCGCAACATGGCCGGTTTGCGAGCGACAAGGGTGACGCCGTTGGATTGGTCCTGCACCGACTGATACAAACCCAGATGATCGATCATCAGGTCTTCCGGCGGCGTTTCCTGCACGGGAACGAACGGCAGATAGATCTGTACAGCCTGTTCCTGTTGCGATGCGGCCGTCACTCTCTCCCAGTGTCTCGCAATGACGGCGGCGGCGCACAGCAGTAACACAACCAGGGCAAAATGCCTTGTCGCATGCACTCGCATAGATTTCTCCACAAATCGATTGAGTACGGCTACCGGCGGGCGGGGCTATCCAATTCCCAAGGTACCCCAAACGCGGCAGGCTTTTCAGTGGCGCAGCAGATCAAATTTCCGTACTGCGCCCATAGTAGAGGCTGAAAATTAAAATCCGCGTTACAGCAAAAAAGTAACGCGGATTTCACGCCGATCCCGGCAAAAAGATGAGGGGAAGATTAGGAGGCGGCTTCGGCGACGGCTTCCGGCTCGGCCAGCGGAAACGTGTTCTCACAGACCGTGCACTTGGCCGTGGTCTTGTTTTCCTGAACCAGCACGCCGTTGCACACGGGACACGGCTGGGGCAGCGGCCGCTTCCAGCTGGTCCAGTCGCAATCCGGGTAGTTACTGCAGCCATAGAACACGCGGCCGCGCTTGGTGCGTTTCTCGATCAGATCGCCGCCGCATTTGGGGCAGGTGACGCCGACCTTGACCAGGATCTGCTCGGTGTAGCGGCATTGGGGGAAGTTGCTGCAGCCGATAAACCGGCCGAAGCGACCCTGGCGATAGACCAGCGGGTGGCCGCTGAGCGGGCAGTCGCGGCCGACGAACTCCGGCTCGCGCTTGAGGTCCAGCTTGGGCAGGGCCTCGTCGGCCACCGCCAGCGACCTGGAGAACTGCTGATAGAACTCGTCGATGACCGGCACCCATGGCTTGCCCTCGGCGATCTCATCCAGCTCGTCTTCCATCCGCGCCGTGAAGTCCACCGACAACACGTCGGGGAAATACTCCACCAGCATGTCGGTGACGACCCGGCCGATCTCCGTCGGCCGCAGCCTTTTTTGCTCCTGCTCCACATAGCCGCGATTCTGGATGGTGGAGATGATCGAGGCGTAGGTGGACGGGCGGCCGATGTTGTGCTCCTCCAGCGCCTTCACCAGCGACGCCTCGGAATAGCGCGGCGGCGGCTGGGTGAAATGCTGGTCGGGCAGCAGCTTCAGCAAGTCGATCGGCTCGCCGGTTTGCAAATCGGACGGGATCTGCGGCGCGTCGGGGTCGTCGCCGTTCTCATCGCCGGGGTCGTCCGCGCCATAGACGGCCAGGAAGCCCCGGAACGTCAGCGTGGAGCCGGACGCGCGGAAGAGATACGGTCGCTGCGTGGCGGGCACGCCGGCCGGCCCGGCCCAGATGTCGGCCGACACCGTGTCGTATAGCGCCGGAGCCATCTGACTGGCCATGAACCGCTCCCAGATCAGCTTGTACAGGCGAAACTGGTCCTTCGACAGGTGGGCCTTCAGCGACGCGGGCGTGCGCGCGATGCCGGTCGGCCGGATGGCCTCGTGGGCCTCCTGCGCCGTTTTGGAGCGGGTCTTGTAGACCGGCGGCTTGTCCGGCATGTACTCCTCGCCGAAGGTGGCGCGAATGAAGTCGCGCGCCTCCTCCTGGGCGACGGCCGAAACGTTCACGCTGTCGGTGCGCATGTAGGTGATGAGGCCGGTGTCGCCCTCGCCGACGTTGACGCCCTCATAAAGCTCCTGGGCGATGCGCATGGTCTTGGTCGTGCCCATGCCCAACCGCCGCGAGGCGTCCTGCTGCAGGGTGCTGGTCGTGAACGGGGCCGGGGGGCGGCGCGTTCGGGTGCCCAGCGCCACGTCGCCGACTTCCCAATGGGCCGTCTGCAACGCCTCGACATGGGGCCGCGCGGCTTCCTCGCTGCCCAGTGACGGCTCCTCGCCCTGAAGGCGATGCAGGCGGCCGATGAAAAACGGCCGTCTGATTCCGTTGCCGCCGGGGCTGAGGCGAAACTTCGTCTGGCTCAATTCGGCGTCGATGGTCCAGTATTCGACCGAGTCAAAACCCTCGATCTCGCGCTCGCGCTCAACGACGAGGCGGACGGCGACCGACTGGACGCGCCCGGCCGACAGACGGCCCTGCACCTTGCGCCACAGCAGCGGGCTGAGCTGGTAGCCGACCAGCCGGTCGAGGACGCGGCGGGCCTGCTGGGCCTCCACCCGGTCCATATCGATGTCGCGCGGGTGCTCAAAGGCGGCGCGGATGGCCGGCTGGGTGATCTCCTGGAAGACGACGCGCTTCGTCCGCTGGGGGTCCATGTCGGCCGCTTCCATGACGTGCCAGGCGATGGCCTCCCCCTCGCGGTCGGGGTCAGTGGCCAGAAATATCTCGCTGGAGTGAGCGGCGATCTCCCGCAGCTCCTTCACCAGCGGGCGCTTCTCGTTGGGCACGCGATACTCCGGCGCGAAATCGTGCTCGACGTCGACGCTGAGGCGTGACTTGAGCAGGTCGCGCACATGGCCCAGGCTGGGCTTGACGATGTAGCCCTTGCCCAGATAGCGGCCGATCGTCCGCGCCTTGGCCGGCGATTCGACGACGACCAGTTTCTCGCCGCGGCCGTTGGCTCGTTTGGCGCCGGTCGCGCCGCCGGCGGCTTTGGTCTTCTTGCCGCTCTTGGTGGCTTTGGCGGCTTTGCCGGCTTTCGGCGCAGCCTTTTTGGCGGCACGGGGAGCAAGTTCCGGCTTGGGCAGCTGCTCATGGGCCGGGGTGCGTCCCTGCTTGTAGATGGTCCCGCCGCACACGGGGCATTTCCCGCGCGTGCCGGGCGAACCGTTGGCGGCCCATTCCGGCGTCGGGTCCTGCATCGGCCGCTTTTCCTTGCATTTCAGGCAATAGCCTGTGATTGCTTCATTTTCCATTCAGTAAATCTGCCAACCTGATTACATTGTTACCTAAATATCTCTGTATCGTAGCCGGGCCAGTCTTATTGCATTTTTACAAATTAATCAAGTAGGGACCAGGCAACCGGGCAACTATCTGCAAGGATACGCGCGATCTCCATCCCCGGTTGCCTGACCCTTCTGCAAAGAGGGCGAGGCAGCGGCGAATGGGGTTCTGCAAAACGGTGATGACTTCGCCGCTGCCTCGCCCCTGGCACTTATTAATTTGTTCACCTGCAACAACACTCGGCTATCCACGGAACAATGTACTAACTGTAGGATTCCAGATCGGTATCCTGCAGATCATCAATGACTTTCTTGACCAGCGGAATCTTGTCCTTGTGGACGACGAGGATGGCGTTATCGGTATTGACGACGATCATCCCCTCCAGCCCAATGGCGACGACAAGTTTCCCCGGTTCATAATTATAAATCAAGCTATCCTCAGACGCGGTGTCGATGACCTTTCCTTTCGTCACATTACTGCCCGGGTCGGGATTGATGGCCTCTTTCAGAGCATACAGCGTGCCCGGATCGCTCCAGCCCATCTCGCTGTGCAGGACGAGGGCGTCCAGCGGGTCGAGATGGGTCAGGATGGCATCGTCGAAGCTGACGGCCTCCATCCCCGGATAAATCCGCGCCAGGGTTGCCTCATAATCCGGCGTGCCGATCGCCCGCTCCACCTCGGCCAGCTGTCGCCACATGTCGGGCGAAAACCGCTGGTAGACCCGGCGCACGTAGGCGGGGGTCGTCACGAAAAAGCCGGTGTTCCAGACATGCGTCCCCTGCTCGAAAATCCGGCGACAGAGTTCTAGTGGCGGCCGATAGGTCAGCGATTCGAAGGCGTAATACGGCGTCCTGCCCACGCTCCCGGCCTCCGGCCCGATGCCGATCCAGCCCAGGTTCTCGTTGGGGAAGCGCGGCGTCTCGCCCATGAAAATGATCTCGGCCCGGGAGTCGTTGATGAGCCGCTCGGCCACCGCCAACAGCTCGGTGAACGCCGGGACGTTCTCGATGTAGTTATCCGACCACAGGATGGCCACCGGCTCATCCTCGTTGCCCTGCGCCAGATGGGCCATGGCCAGCCCCACAGCCGGACCGAGGTCACGGCGAGCCGGCTCGAAGATGATATTGCCCGGCGGCAGATCGGGCAACTGACGGCTGACGATCTCTCCGTAGCGCTCGTTGGTGGCGACGTAGATATTCTCATGCCCGTAGAGCGGGGCCACGCGACCGGCCGCCAATTGCAAGGTGGACGCCTCGCCGACAATCGGCTCAAATTGTTTGGGTGACGACTGGCGGCTGATCGGCCACAAGCGCCGCCCCGACCCGCCCGCAAATATAACTATGCGCATTTCGGTACGCTATTCCTCCGGTTGGTCCGCTTCATACGCCGGGCCTGCCTCACGCAATCGTACGTAATTCATCCCGCCGACCTGCTGCACCATGCCCTTCAGCTCCATGATCGTCAGGGTGCTGCTGATGAGGCTGCTGGGCAAGCCGGTCAGCCGCCGCAAATCATCGACATGCACCGGCTGGGACGACAACTGGGCGATCAGCGCCGCCTCCTCGGCCGTCTCGGGCAGCACCACCTGGGCGATGGCTTGTTCGGCCACCATCTTCAGGTTCAGCTCTTCGAGGATATCCTCGACGCGCATGACCAGCTTGCCGCTCTGCTGAATCAGCCGGTTCGTGCCCAGGCTGACCGGGCTGTTGATATTGCCGGGGACGGCGAAGACCTCGCGGTTCTGCTCCAGCGCGAAGCCGGACGTGATGAGCGCGCCGCTCCTCTCCCCTGCCTCGACCACCAGCACGCCCAGCGACAGGCCGCTGATGATGCGGTTGCGCGCCGGGAAATGATTGCTGTCCGGATCGGCTCCGAAGGGATAATCGCTGACGATGGCCCCGCGGCCGTCGGCGATCTCATGGGCCAGCTCGCGATGCTCCGGCGGGTAGACCTTGTCGATGCCGCAAGCCAGGACGGCGATGGTTCGGCCGCCTTCCTCGAGCGCGGTGCGGTGGGCCACGGCGTCGATGCCGCGAGCCAGGCCGCTGACGATGGTGATCCCGTTGCGGGCCAGCCCGGCCACCAGATCGCGCGTGACCTGCCGGCCGTAGGCGCTCAGGCGACGCGTGCCGACGACGGCCACGGCCCAGCGATCGACCGGCTCCAAACCGCCGCGAACGAAGATCAGCGGCGGCGCGGCCGGAATCTCGCGCAGCAGGTCGGGGTAGCCCGCGTCTTGCCACGTTAATACGGTGACGCCGGCCTTCTCCACCCGTTGGGCATACCCGTCCAGATCGAAGTTGCCGCGGACGTCATTGAGGCTTTGGATGGCCCGTTGTTCCAGACCGAGGCGCTGCAAGTCGTTGTCCGAGGCTCCCCAGGCTTTCTCCAGCGATCCAAACGCGCCCAGCAAGGCCTGCACCGTGGCCGGCCCTATACCGCTGACGTAATTGAATCCCAGCCAATATTGTAGCTCAGACATCGCTAATCCCGTTCCTGTGGCGCGGGCCACATGCGGGCCGGATTATGAGAAGCCCCCAGTCGGGCGAATTATTCGTCCAGGCCGTCGATCAACCCCGGCATCGGTTGAATGACGACGCGGCCGCCCTCGATATCGACTGCCACGATGACGTCGGGTATGTCGGGCACAAGATGTTGGCCGGACGGGCCTTCGACCACGAAGACATTGTTGGCCCCGGTCTCCAGCACCTCCACCAGACGGCCGACAGGCGTGCCGGCGACGGTGACGACCTCGAGACCTTCCAGCTGGAAGAGGAAGTATTCGCCCTCCTCCAGCGGCACGGCCTCCGCCTCGGGCACCTGGAGCAACTCGCCGCGCAGCAGCTCGGCCTCGTCGCGCGTGGGGTAACCGGCCAGCTTCAGCAGCACAACGTTCTGATGCAGGCGATAGCCCTCGACAGCCACCCGGCGCGGGTTCTTCTCGCCGACGTAGATCGCCTCCAGCCAGCCGAAGCGTTCCGGCGTGTCGGTCAGCAGCTCCACGCGAACCTCGCCGCGCACGCCATGCGGCCGGGAGACGCGGCCGACCGCCAAAAAACGAGGCTCGGCAGAACGATCTACTGAGCCTCCGGCGGGGGGTCGCCCCGGTTCGTTTGCGGGCGGCGGGTGGCCTTCGGTCAACGGCTCATCCTCAGCG
>CAYXNH010000138.1:0-8308 GCA_964466135.1 uncultured Ardenticatenaceae bacterium
AAATCCACAAGATGATCAGATTAACCCCGCGGCGCGGCGGATTGGACAACACGCCGTCGCCATACTGGCGGGCGAAGTATTCCAGGATCTCATCCCGCGATTGGCCCTCGGCCAGCTTGGTGCGAATCAGCTCGCGCCAGTCGGCGCAGGCGGCCGTCGGGCAGACGTCCAGCGGCGTGCTCTCGCATACCGGGCAATAGACGTCCTTGGCGACCTGATTCACCTCATCGTCGGTGATCGGGTCACTCTGCGCATAAACGGCCGCCGGCAGCAAACTCAGCAACAAGATCAGCAGGATGACCCGAAACATCTTGAAATTCTTCATAGCGACTGACTCAATCTCCTGCCACCGCCGGCGCCGGTTTGCGCGCGCGCGCCGGGGCTTTCTCGCGGTCGGGCCAGGCGGCGATGAGCGTGCCGAAGACGAACACCAGCCCGCCCGCCCAAACCCAGTTAATGAGCGGGTTCAGGAAAATGCGGAACGTCGCCGCGTCGGCGCTCGTCGGCTCCCAGTTGACCAGGATGACGTAGAAGTCTTCGGTGATGGTCGACCGGGCCGACGGGATGGTCATCGGTTGCTGCGTGCGCTGGTACAGCTCGATTTTCGGCGTCAGCTTGCGAACGAACCGGCCGTTCTTGTACAGGTCAACGTCGGCCTGGGTGATGAGCAGATCATCGGCTCCGGGGAAGCGGCTAACGCCGTTGAACCGCATCTCGAACTGACCCAGGGTGATGCTCTCGCCGCGTACCAGCCGTAGCTGCGTCTCGGTCTGATAGATACCGTCGGCCACGATGCCGAAGGCCATGATCAGGACGCCGATGTGGATCCAATAACCGCCATAACGGCGGCGATTGCGCGCCATCAGATTGGTGAAGGCCGTCCAGGGGGCCTCGCCCTTGCGCATGCGCGCGCGCGTGCCCTTGACGAACTCCATGATCGTCAGGATAGCCGAGAAGGTGACCAGCCAGAAGCCAAGCAGCGCCGGCCACAGGCGGACGCCGAAAATGAACAGCGCGACGATAAACGCCGTCGCCGCCACCGCCGGCCAAAGGATGGCGCGGCCGAAGCGCTGGATGCTGGTGCGATACCACATCGTCAGCGGGGCGACGCCCATCAGCAACACCAGCGCGGCAAACAGCGGCGCCAGCGCTCGCTCATAGACGGGCGGCCCGACAAACCCTTTCTCTCCAGTAAACAGTTCGGAGAAAATGGGATAGTAGGTGAACAAAAAGACCACCGCCAGGATGGCCAGGATCAGGAAGTTGTTATAGAGGAAAGCCGCCTCGCGCGACAGGTAGGAGACCAGTTGGTTCTCCGAACGCAGGCTGTCGCGCCGTTTCGTGATCCAGTAGGCCGAGAAAATAAACATGATCACGATGAACCCAAAGAAGAGGGGACCGATGGCCGATTGGGCGAAGGAGTGAACCGACGAGATGACGCCGCTGCGCACGATGAACGTGCCCAGGATGACCAGACAGTAGGTCAGCACGATGAGGAACATGTTCCACATCTTGAACATACGCATCTTTTCCTGGATCATAACCGAGTGCAGGAAAGCCGTGCCGGCCAGCCAAGGCATGAACGAGGCGTTTTCGACCGGGTCCCAGCCCCAATAGCCGCCCCAACCCAGCACGTCATAGGCCCAGCGGCCGCCCAGGATGAGGCCCAACCCCAGGAACAGCCACGCCACCAGCGTCCAGCGGCGGGTGGTATGAATCCAGTTGTCGCTCTGCTGATTCGACATCAGCGCGGCCATGGCGAAGGCGTAGGGGATGGTGAAGCCGACGAAGCCGAGGTAGAGCATCGGCGGATGGATGATCATCCCCGGATGGCGCAAAAGCGGGTTGAGGCCCTGGCCGTCGGGCGGGATGACTGCGTTGCGTGTGAACGGATCTTCGATGAAGGTCGAAAGGAGCAGGAAAAAGATCTGCGTCATGCCGGCGACGATGATGACATAGGGCATGAGCTCTTTCTGCTGCCGCCATTTGCTGAGCATTGCCGCAGCTGTGAAGGCCGACAGCAACAGGTTCCAGAACAGCAGCGAGCCGGCCTGGCCGCCCCACAGGGCCGTCACCTTTAAATAGGTGGGCATGCCCCGGCTGCTGACGCGGGAGACGTATTCGATGGAGAAGTCTCCGGTCACCAGGGCGGTGATGATCAGCCCGGCGGCCAGCAACAGCAGCGGGAACGTGGCGATGATGGCGTTACGGGCGCTGCGCACCCAGCGGTCGTCGCCCTTGCGCGCCCCGTAGGCGGCGGCGATGACGGCGTAGATCGCGCAGCAAAAGGCCAGGAAAAGCGTTATATAACCGAAATCGGCGATCATGGGCTTGTCGTTAATTTAGAAACCGGAACTCTTGCGCAGTTCCGGTTTCCGATAGGGGATCATATCTCAGGGCAGCGACACCTCTAGGATGTCGGCACTGAATCCGGGTGGCCCGCGGGGTCCATTTCCTCATAGCGAGTCGGACATTTCAGCATCAACCCGCCGGGATTGGCATTGAACACGCCGTTGGCGTCCGCCTTGCCTTCCACCAGGGCCTGGGCCTGATTCTGCAGCAGGTCGGGTTTCGGCTCATTGAAGGCGACAACGTGCAATCGCTGTCCGGGGTTGTTCAGATTGTCGACGATGTCGAACTCCAGGCGGGAGTTCCGGGCGTCGATCTGGGTGTACTGAATCGTATCGCCAATCACCCAACCGGCGACGCGCAGGTCGCGGCCGATCAGTCGATCTTGCTCGGCATAAAATTCATCGACCGTTTTATAGAGCTGCGTGTTGCCGCTCATGGCGTTGACGACCAGGAAAACAACGGCCGACAATAGCAACACACCGCCGATGACGAACATCAATCGATTTCGGCGGGGCTTCTCCAATACCAGGGATTCATCGCTGTTCTGCCAGCTAAGATCGGACATAGTTTCACTCCATTCAGAGAATGACTACTCTTCTTCTTCATCCATATCGGACTGATCATCATCCATGTCGGATTGATCATCGTCCAAATCGGACTGATCTTCGGCCAAAATGGCGCGCGCCTGCTCGGCGTACTCTTCGGGGACGACGACGTGGCCTGTGCCCAACAAGCCGACAAGCAACCCCAAGGCCTCTCCCGCGCCCTCTTGCCAGGCCCGGGCCGGTATCCCCTCGGATTGCAACCGCCCGACGATGATCTCCGCCACGGTGATGCCGGGCGTCGTTTCCACGACCGTCCAGCGAACTTCCCGAGGCTCGCCCGGCATCGCGCCGCCGGCGCTATCGGATTCAGAGAGGGGTTGATTATCTTGTGTGTTCATAGGCCACCGGACCAGCCTGAATAATGACCGGCCATGAACCGAATTATACTCCATTCCATGACGATCGGGCATAAATCTAAGCAAACGTCGAACTTTCCGGTCGTCGCGGTTTAAAGTATACCTTACAAATTATAGGCAAGTGAGCATGAATTCCCAGCGATGATCGTCACTGATCAGGCATGACGGATGTCACTAATCACATCCTCCACCTCCCAATGCCTGACCAGCCGCTTCATGCCACAGGCGATGGCCGCCATAACCACGATCGGCAAGACGCAGCGCAAGGTGAATAGCACGACCATGACGGTTGTTGCCTGGAACTCGTTCATCACACCGTTGTCTCCCGCATGATAGTCTCCGCCGCATCCCGGGGCCTGATACGACCCCTGATAACAGGATACAACCTGGCGGGCCGCCCGTCTATTGGGCAGACGGCGTATTTTGGCTATGGGGGATTCAACCCAGGTGAAGGGTCGCGGGGTCCGGAGCTTCGTGCTTACTCGTCCAGATCGATAAGCCCCTTGCGCAGGGCATACTTGACCAGATCGACCCGGTTGTGGAGATTCAGCTTGCGCATGATGTTCTCGCGGTGGCGATCGACCGTCTTGGCGCTGATGACCAGTTGCCCGGCTATCTCGCCGTTGCTCATGCCCTGGGCGATGAGCGTCAGCACCTCCTGCTCGCGAGGGGTCAATTCATCGGCGGCCGGCTCCTGCGCCTCCACATCGCGGCGCACCAGATAATCCTGCACAAGCCGCCCGGCCAGCGAGGGATAGAGGAACACCTCCCCCCGGCTGACGGCGCGAATGGCCGAGGTCAGCTCATCCGGCGCGGCCCGTTTGGGCACATAGCCCGCCGCCCCCGCCCGCAGCATCTCGAAGAAGTACTGGTCATCCTCATACATCGTCAGCGCCAGCACGGCCGTGCCTGGGCTTTGGCTCTTGATGCGGCGCGTCGCTTCAATGCCGTTCATCCCCGGCATCTCGATGTCCATGAGCACGACATCGGGCTTCAATTCGGCCGTCCGACCGATGGCGTCCTCGCCGTTCTCAACCTCGGCGACGATCACCATGTCCGGTTGTGCCTCCAGCAACAGGCGCAACCCCGAACGCACTACGGCGTGGTCGTCGGCCAACAGCAGGCGAATCTCATCAGTCATTGTTTGCCTCCCTGAAGGGATGGGGGATGAACAGGTGTACCGTCGCGCCCTGGCCGGGGGTCGAGCGCAGTTCGGCCGTGCCGCCGACGAGCGAAGCCCGCTCCTGGATGCCCAACAGCCCCCAGGCGGCCCGGCCATCTTCTCCGGCCAGAGCCTGGGCCACATCAAAGCCGCGGCCGTCGTCCTGTATCGACAGGTCCAGGCCGTTCTCCTCGAAGGCCAGGCGCACCAGCACGCTTTGCGCGGCCGCGTGGCGGACTACGTTGGTCAGCGACTCCTGGACGATGCGAAATATGGTCGTCTCCACTTCCGGCTCCAGGCGCACGCTTTTGCCCTGCACCAGCAGTTGCGTCTGGATGCCGGTGCGCGTCTCGAACGTGTTGATGTGGCCGCGCAGGGCGGGGACGAGGCCCAGATTATCGAGGATCGATGGCCGCAGGTCGGAGATAACGTTGTGCACTTCCTGCATCACCTGGGCGTTCATCTGCTTCATATCGACCAGTTGCTTGCGCACGGCCGCCGGGTCGCTGTCGATACGCTCGGCGGCCGCGGCCAGCCCCAGGCCAAGCGCGGTCAACGTCTGCCCCGTGCCGTCGTGCAGCTCGCGGGCGATTCGCTTGCGTTCGGCTTCCTGGGCCGAGACGACGCGATGGAGCAGCAATTGAAGTTGCCGATTGAGCTGTTCGGTTTCAATCCGGGCTTGCTGCTGCACACGCGACGCCTCTCGCTCGGCCTCGACGCGCCTCTCCACGGCCGAGGCCAGTCGCTGTTGATTCTCGATCTCGAAGACGTTGAGCGCACGAATAATAAAGGCGGCCATCAGGACGGCCAGGACGACATGCAGAACCTGTACCGGAAAGCCGAACAGCCGCAGAAAGAGATCGGAGTTGATGACCGTCGACGGGAAGATAAAGCTGGGCCGGACGAACAGATGACCGATGGTCCCATAGATAAACAGCGTGGCCGCCGCGCCAAGCAACGCCCGACCGAAACGCTCCATCCCTTGCCGCTTGAAGCTGCGCTGCTCCAGCCAGATAGCCCAGGCGGCGATGATCGATCCGGTCATGCCCAAGGTGTAATGGGCCAGCACATCAGCCGCGGCCAGCATGTCCAGCCGCTCCGGTCGATAGGCCAGCCACGTCGCCCCTGTGCTGATCAGCCACAGCGCCAGAAATGCGCCGGCCCCCGCGAAGGCGAAACGGTTGCCGTTGCCGGCCGAGCTTCGGTTGACATACAGCAGCTTAATCCCAAAGAAAACCAGCAAAAGAAAGGAGGTGACCAGATGCAGCAGCCGCACTTCCGGCAACAGGAGCCAGTGGGGAATGTTGGTGCCGCCGCGTTCGTCCAGGAGCTGGAACATGACGAACCATTCCTGCAGGCCGTGGACGATGCCGAACCCGGCCAAAAAAAGCAGCGCCCCCGCCAGCCGAAACTCCGACGTGCGGAAGCGCGACGACGCCAGCCAGATGGCCAGACCCATGCTGAAGAAGGCCAGGCCGTAGAAGAAGTAGATGACGACGAGGTTGTGCTCGAAGAATTCGGCCATTACGACTCGACGACGAGTGCGATATCCCCCGCAAACAGCGCCGCCCCCTCGGCCAGGGCCGCTGTCTTGACATAACCCAACGCAACCGGCCCCGGCGGGCCATCGGCGGCCGAGGTGATGCTTCCGACAACGCGCCCGGCGGCGGTGATCTCCGCTCCCGCCTCCACCGGCGCGGCAGGGCGCAGCCTAACCAGCCGCTTCGCCAGCTTGCCGCGGCTCTCCATGCGGGCGATGATCTCCTGACCGACGTAGCAGCCCTTGCGGAACGATACGTCATCCCAAAGACCGGTCTCCAGGGGGATGTAGTCGAGGGTCAATTCGCGGCCGAAACGGGGCAATCCGGCCTCGATACGCAGATAATCATAGGCTGCTTCGCCAATGGGCAGTGCGCCCGCGGCCGCCAAAGCCGTCCACACGCTCGGCCGATCGGCCGTGTTCGTCATGACGTAATAGCCGTCGCCCGCTATCGGATCGGCGCGGTGGATATAGGCGGTCGCCCCATTGACCTCGGCTTGCCGCCAGTGATGCCGGAGAATGGCCACCTCGGGGAACCCGGCCGCGCTTAGCGCCTCGGCCGCACGTGGGCCATAAACGCCGAAGATAGCCGTTCCGGCGGTGATATCCTGCACCTGAACGTCGTCGTTGTAGAAGATATTGCGCGTGAAATAGCGGGCCAGCGCGTTCGCGTGGCCGTCGCCGGTCAGCACATAGGCCTTATCGGTCGTGGCGTAAAGGATGATGCGGTCGATGATGCGGCCGATATCGCTGGTCAGCACTGTAGCCGCGCCTTCGCCGGTCTTCAGCCCGCTGACGGCCTGCGTCGACATGCGATTGATCAGTTCCAGGCGCGTCTTGCCGGTCAGCAGCAACATCCCCCGGCCGTCGTGGGCCGCCAGCACGGCCGAATCATGGGCCGCGGCATGGGCTTGCGCCAAAGATGCGGTCGTCTCAATGTCCATTGCCGTCATCGTTCTCGTCCGGCTCTTCCGGGCTGACCCCGTTCCCGGTCGACAACCCGCCGGGAGTGTCCGTAGCCATGACCTCAATGTCGGCGGGAGAGATGGTCTGCGGGGCGTCCTCCGGCTCCGGCTCCCAGCGCTCGGCGAAGGTCGTCAGAAACGGCAGGTAACGCGCCTCCTGCTCATACGTGGCCTTGGCGACGATGTCGTTGAGGGCCACCCCGCCTAGCGCCTTGTAATGACGCGGGTCGGACAGGGCGCGTTCGGACAGCTCGCCCAGCCACTCTTCCAGATGGAGCCTCGCGCCCTGGAAATCCTTGAAGATGACGTCCAGATCGCGACCCTGAGCCTCCTGGAAGCGGGCGGCATTGTAGCGGCCGGGGGTGGCCACGGCTTCCAGCAGCTTCTCGGGCGGCTTGCCTTGCTTCAGCCGCAACAGGCCGGTGACGACCTCGGCATCCCAGGCCGTCAGGATGCTGAGCAGATCGGCGACCGACCAGCGACCGATGATACCCGGCATCATGAACGCTTCGTCGGGCAATGACTCCAGCGCGATAAGTGTCTCCTCGCGCGAGGCATCCAGATCGTCAAGCAGATCTTCGAGTGTGGACATCGCCCTTGATTATAGCCGATCTTCCCGATCAGACCGCAGCCATACAAGTCGAACATACACGTCCGTACCCCGTCCTTGGAAATCAAAAGCGCCGCAGCGGTTGCCCGTTGCGGCGCTTTCTATAGCCCACCCTTTTCCTGAGTTGCTCAACGGGAGGAGGGTACCATGGCGGCGGGCACAGGGGCTTCAGCGGGCGCTTCCACCACTTCTCCATGGTCAATCACATTGAGGAATCTGACGCCGAAGGTAATTGCCAGCAGGCCGTAGGCAATTACCCCGATACCCGACAGAATCTCAACAAGTGATGGCATATAGGTAGTAAACAAGGGAATATCACTCCCGGCCACCGTCCCGAAGACGATCAGTTGGCCGACCAGGTTGGTATTCCAGCGAAAGGCGATGACGCCGATCGCGATCAACACCAGAGCGATCATCCGCGCGTTTTCATTGCGGCGGAATCTTGGGATGAGCAGCAATATCGCCGGTAAAATCATCCCCAGGACGATCTCCAGTCCCCAGAAGCTGAACGCCAGCCGGCCGCGCGTCAGAACGTAAAGCGCCTCCGTCTTGCCGGGGACATAGCCCGCGGGCATGGCGATCATCAAATCCAGCCAGCGTAGCGCGAACAGGAACAGAACCGCCCAACCGACGCCATAGGCCATCTTGTCGAGGACGTCCTTGTTGATCCTCGCCCGCGGCGTCAATTTGGCCGAGAACAGCGAGATGAACGTGACCA
>CAYXNH010000139.1:0-8232 GCA_964466135.1 uncultured Ardenticatenaceae bacterium
GACGAATGACGAATGACGAATGACGAATGACGAATGACGAATCAGGAGCAAGCCGCGGCTTGTGGCGCATGCTTTAGCTTGCGGGCCAAACAGGAGAATGACGACCGGGAATGACGAATGACGAATGACGAATGACGAGTATCGACAAACCCCCCACCGGCATTGTATAATAAGGATAATGCACAACGCATAAACCTTATACAAGACGACCTATTCGCGTCACAACTTGGTCCGAGCAAAGCCTGATTTCCAGTAAGTCAGGCTTTTTTGTTAATAACCCAATTCCCACGCCTATTCGGATGCGTTCCCGCCGAACCCGCCGAGCCAGGAGAGCAAACTATGAACAGCCAGGATTTCATTAAACTCGACGAGCAATATGCCGCCCATACCTATAACCCCATCGAGGTCGTCATCGAGCGGGGCGAGGGCGTATGGGTCTACGATGTCGAGGGCAAGCGTTACCTCGATTGTCTGTCGGCCTATTCGGCCGTCAACCAGGGCCACTGCCACCCGCGCATCATGGAGGCGGCCATCGACCAGATGAAGCGCGTCACCCTCACCTCGCGCGCCTTCTATAACGACCAGATGGGGCCGTTCCTGCGCCAACTGTGCGAGCTGACCGGCTACGAGATGGCCGTGCCCATGAACACCGGGGCCGAGGCGGTCGAGACGGCCATCAAGATCGCCCGCAAGTGGGGCTATCAGGTGAAGGGCGTGCCCGACAACCAGGCCGAGATCATCGCCTGCGTGGGCAACTTCGCCGGCCGCACCACCACCATCATCAGCTTCACCAGCGAAGAACAGTACAAGGAAGATTTCGGCCCGCTGACCCCCGGCTTCAAGCTGGTGCCCTATGGCGACGCCGACGCCCTGGCCGCGGCCATCACCCCCAACACGGTCGCCTTCATCGTCGAGCCGATCCAGGGGGAGGGTGGCGTCAACGTCCCGCCCGCGGGCTATCTGAAGCGCGTGGCCGAGATCTGCAAGGCGGCCAACGTCCTGTTCATGGCCGACGAGATTCAGACCGGCCTGGGCCGCACCGGCACGCTGCTATGCTCCGACCACGAAGGCGTGCGCCCCGACATCGTGACGCTGGGCAAGGCGCTCAGCGGCGGCTTCTATCCCGTCTCGGCCGTGCTGGCCGACAGCGCCATCCTGGGCCTCTTCCGCCCCGGCGACCACGGCAGCACCTTTGGCGGCAACCCGCTGGGCGCGGCCGTGGCTCGTGCCGCCCTCGACGTGCTGGTTGAGGAAAAGCTCGTCAGCCGCTCGCGCGAGATGGGCGAGTACTTCATGGGCCGCCTGCGTCGCATCGAGAGCGACATCATCAAGGAAGTGCGCGGCAAGGGGCTGCTCATCGGCGTCGAGCTGACCGTGGCGGCGCGCCCCTACTGCGACGCCCTGCGCGACGAGGGCATCCTGTGCAAGGACACCCACCACACCGTGGCCCGCTTCGCTCCGCCGCTGGTCATCTCCCGCGAGGAGATCGACTGGGCTGTGGATCGCATTGAGGCAGTGCTGAGTAACGGGCACGGGGGGTAGGCCGCGTTTACCCGCGGCGGCCGCGTTCGCCTTCGCCCGCGACGGCCGCATTCACGCTTTCTAAACAACCTTTGCACCGGCCCTTTACGCGCCGCGGCCGCCCGATCGATTATTATTTAATCGGGCAGCAAGAACAGTTTCCTCCTTGTAAGCAGAAACGCCACGATTTCCCCTATCGTGGCGTTTCGTCTTTAATACCCTGCCGTGCCGGTTTCGCCTGTACTCGGAGGGACGTTCCAGTTTCCGGTTTGATCGCGTTTCATGAAATTGCACCTTCGCGGCATCGTTTTACTTCTGGCAGCCGCCCTCGCGCTGGCGATGGCCTGGCGCGCGCTGCCCGCGCTGTCGGATGAGGCCGCGCGCGAAGGAACCCTGACCATCCTGTGGGGCGACCCCGCCCCGGATTCGGACGCGCCGCCGCAAACTCGCTTCTATCTGACCGGCGACGACGGCCGCTCCGAGCGGCTGGATATCGACCCCGCCTCGCCCCTGGCCGCGGGCCTGCCGGAGCTGAACGGTCGCCGTGTGCGTGTCGCCTTCGCCCCTGGCAGCCGGCAACCCGCGACCATCGAACCGCTCGCCGGCGGTCGCGTCGCGGCGGGTCTCAGTGGCAACCAGCGCGTCATCACCATCCTGTGCAAATTCAGCGACGCGCCCGACGAGCCGAAGCCGCTGAGCTATTTTCAAGGCCTGACCGCCGATACCTACCCCGGCCTCGACCATTTCTGGCGCGAGCAGTCCTATGGCGGCATCGATTTGGCGGGCAGCGCCGCCGCCGGCTACTTTTCCCTGCCCAGGCCCGTGGCGGGCTATCTGACCAACGGCGAGCCGGACCTGGATGCCCTGGCCGCCGACTGCACCGCCGCGGCCGACGCCACGGTTGATTTCTCCCCCTATGCGTCGGTCATCATGGCCTTCAACAAGGACATCGGCTGCTGCGCCTGGGGCGGCCGCCACGACATGACCCTCGACGGCAGCAGCAAGACCTGGGGCCTCGTCTGGGTTCCCCTCTGGGGCATCAAGGACATCAGCGTTATAGCCCACGAGGTGGGTCATACCTTCGGCCTGCCCCACTCCTCCGGCCCCTACGGCAACACCTACGACAGCCCCTGGGACGTGATGAGCAAGGCCACCGACGGCTGCCTGATCGTCAAGCATCCGGTCTACGGCTGCGTGCCCCAGGGAACCATCGCCTATCACAAGGACATGCTGGGCTGGATTCCGGCCGGGCGCGTCTACACCCATGCCGAAGGGACGCAGACCGTCGTTCTCCAGCAACTGACCCAACCGCCCGACGATGGCTACCTGCTGGCCCGAATCCCCATCGACGGCTCGCTCACCCATTTCTACACCGTGGAGGCTCGCCGGTGGGTGGGCTATGACCAGAAGCTGCCCGGCATGGGGCTTGTCATCCATGAGGTAAAGGTCAACCGCGCCGTTCGTGCCCAGGTGGTGGATGCCGACAACAACGGCAACCCCGGCGACATCGGGGCGCTCTGGCACGTGGGCGAGACATTCTATGGCCTTGACCACGTCATGGTGCGTGTCGACGGCCAGGCGGGCACCGGCTATATCGTGACCATCTCCAACGCGTTCCCCAGCGCCTGGGCGGGGACGACCATCGGCGCGGCGACCACTGGTCGATACGACGACGACGGCAACGGTTTGATCGCTATGAAGGCCGCCGGTGGCGATCTGGCCGGGGCGAGCGACTCGTTCTTTTATGCCTATCAGGCGGCGAGCGACAGCGTGGAGCTGACGGCGCGCCTCACGGGTTGGGATGCCGCCGGGGAGGGTTCGGCCCAGACCGGCCTGATGATTCGCGGCTCGCTCGACCCCGGCGCCCCCTACTATATGGTTCAATTGGTCGGGCCGGGCAATGCGCTCAGGCTCAAGTGGCGGGCGACGCCGGGCGGGGACACGACGACCGCCACCGGCCCGTCCATCGCGCCGCCGCTGTGGCTGAAGGTGGCGCGGACGGGCGATCAGTTCGCCGCCTTCTGGTCGACGGACGGAACGCAGTGGGCTCAGCTGGCCGCGCCGGTGGCCCTGGGCGGCTTCCCGGCCGAGGCGCGCGCCGGCATGGTGGTGGCCTCGGCCAACCCGCAGGCGACGGCCGCGGCCACTTTCAGCGGGCCGGCGGTCACGCGCTGGACGAGCGCGCCGGTCGGCACGAACTCCGGCGGGGCGGCCTGGGAATCGGGCGGCGTTTTCTCGCTCTATGCCACCGGCGGCGACATCGCCAACACGGCCGACGGCTTCTTCTATCACTACCTGCCCGGCCGGGGCGATCTGGATTTGCGGGTCAAATTGAACGGCTGGGACGCCGCCGGGGTCGATTCGGCCAAGGCCGGGTTGATGATTCGCGCCTCGACGGCCGCCGGAGCGCCCCATTTCACCATCCATGTCACCGGCCCCGACCGGCTGATCCGGCTGAAAGTGCGCTCGGCGGCGGGCGCGGCCACGACCAACGTCAACGGCCCGGCGACATCCCCCGCGGCCGTCTGGTTGCGGCTGGTTCGCAGCGGGACGCTGGTGTCGGGCTATTATTCGGCCGACGGCGTCAACTGGACGATGCTCGATACGCCGCGATCTGTCGATGGGCTGGCCCCAGGCTATCTCTTCGGCTTTGCCACAACCTCCAATGCCGACGGGAAATATGTGACGGCCACCTGGGGGCCGGTGAAGGTCGGCCCTCTGCCCGTTCCGCCCACGCCCACGCCCACGCCGACAGCCACCTCGACCAAGACGCCGACGCCGACAGCGACGCCGTCGCCTACCTTGACCTCCACGCCAACTGATACACCCACCCCGACAGCGACGCCCACATTTACCCCTACCCCGACCGCGACGCCCACGACCGTGCCCCCCACTACCCCCACGGCGACCCTCGTATCGAGACCCACGCGGCCGGGGACGCCTCGACCGACGACCACTTCAGCCTGGTATTTGCCGATTGTTCTTGACAACTGATGCTATAATATGCCGGGCGCTTAATTGGAGCGCCATCGTCGCGTCATCAGGCGACGAATGGCGTGGGGCAATCGCACATTCATCCTGTCTGGCCGAGGGTTTTAGGTAAAACCGCCGGCCACTCCCACCGCCCGTGACTGCAACGCCGGGTTTTTGTCCGCCAATGTGCACGGATCCGGTCGAAAAACAGGATTGCCGGCCGCACCATTCGGCCAAAAATCCGATAGAACGAGGCCGGTCGGGAGCGTTCTATCCGAATTCTAATGAATCAAAATACGGGGAATATCGGGTAATCGTGATACCGGATATTGCCGGGGCCAGACAAGGGTGGCGAACCAATCGCCAAGGCGGCCGACACATTATTGGCCGCCTTGTCGGGCCTGTATGATGAGGAGTATGCATGAAAGTTCGCGCGTTATTTGTGTGGGCGGCCGTTTGGATGATCGGCATGTTTGTAGTGGGATCGGGGCTGCAGCTTTCAGCCGCGGCCCAAACGACCGGCAACACCACCGACCGTATCTCGGTCGGCGGCGGGGGGCAGGGTGACAACCGGTCCGGGACTCCCTCCATATCGGCCGATGGCCGCTTCGTGGCTTTCTCATCCGAGGCCGGCAACCTCGTGCCTGACGATACCAACAAGGTGTCCGACATCTTCGTCCATGACCGGCAAACGGGGCAGACAAGCCGCGTCTCGGTTGGCCCTCTCGGTCTGCAGGGCAACGGCCATTCCTTTTCTCCCTCCATTTCGGCTGACGGCCGCTACGTGGCTTTCGAGTCCGATGCCGACAACCTGGTCCCTGACGACACCAATGGCGCATGTGGCGTCTGTGGAACCGACATCTTCGTACAAGACCGGCAGACTAGGCAGACGAGCCGCGTCTCGGTAGGCCCTAACGGACAGCAGGCCAAAGGTTATTCGTTAAACCCGTCCATCTCGGCCGACGGCCGCTACGTGGCCTTCTCGTCGTGGGCTACCAACCTCGTCCCCGATGATACCAACCCCTATGCCGATATCTTCGTTCATGACCGGCAGACAGGGACGACCAGCCGCGTCTCGGTCGGCCCCAACGGTTTGCAGGCCAGCGATCAGTCGGCCCATCCGTCCATCTCGGCCGACGGCCGTTTCGTGGCTTTTGAGTCGTATGCCAGGAACCTCGTCCCCAACGACACCAACAACAGGTTGGATGTCTTTGTCCACGACCGGCAGACGGGCCAGACCAGCCTCGTCTCGGTCAACAGCGACGGCACGGCGGGGAATGATTTATCGTTTGACTCGTCCATCTCGGCCGACGGCCGCTATGTAGCGTTCGCCTCCGAGGCCGACAATCTGGTCCCCTCCGACACCAATATCTCCATGGATGTCTTTGTCCATGACCTGCAGACGAAGAAGACCATCCGCGTCTCGGTCGACGGCAATGGCGGGCAGGGGTATGACTGGTCGGGCGGGCCGGCCATCTCGCCCGACGGCCGCTTTGTGGCCTTTGAATCATGGGCCGAGCAACTTGTCCCGGGCGACACCAATAAGCGGGGCGACGTCTTTGTCCGCGACTGGCAAGGCGGCGTGACGACCCGCGTCTCCATAGGGACCGGGGGCGGGCAGGGGGATGAACGGTCGCACGAAGCCGCCATCTCGAAGGACGGCCGCTATGTGGCCTTCGAGTCGGACGCCTCCAACCTTGTCCCCAACGACACCAACCGGGTGGCCGACGTCTTTGTCCATGTCCGGGAGGAAACCGTCCCGCCGACGATGACGCCACCGCCGCCGACGCCCGACCCGAACATGATCGTGCTGTTTGTGCCGGTCTATATGGATAATTAGCCGGCCGGTCGCGTCAGTTCAAAAAACCCTGTTCGCGCAGATAATTCATAACCGTCCCGGAAAACTCGATGTGGGATTCGCGGGTGTATTTGAGCACGGTGTAGATCTGGGCCAGATTCTGCACGCCTGAGCCTTCGATGCGCGCCCGCAGTTCGGGATAGGTCAAGTAGCGCTCCCAGCCCTTGCGGTTGCGCTCGGCGTAGATGGCGAGGATGTCCTCATCGGTGTAGTCGTGGTAGGTTTCGCGGTGGACGAGGCCGCTCAGGGGCAGCCGGTCGCGCGGGGCGGGGTTTTCGTCGGGCCAGCCCAGCGAGTAGCCGACCACGGGCATGACCCCCGGCGGCAGGCACAGCAGGCGGCCGATGCGGTCGCAATTGGCCAGTGTGCTGCCCATGTAGCAAATGCCCAACCCTTGCGCCTCGGCCGCCAGGGCCACGTTTTGCGAGGCCAGGGTGGCGTCGATGGTGGCGATCATGAAGCTCATGAAGTTGTCGAAGTTGTCGGGAGCCTCGTGCAGCCGCAGCCAGTGGCGCATGCGGCGAAAGTCGGCGCAAAAGGTGAGCAGCAGCGGCGCGTCCAGCACCATCTCCTGCTCCATGTGGGGGTCATAGAGTCGCTCGCGCAACGCGCGGTCGCCGGTGACGACGACCGACCAGGTTTGCATGTTGCCCGAAGACGAGGCGCGCAGCCCGGCCGACAGCGCCCGCTCCAGCAGGTTTTCGGGCACGGAGTCGGGCTTGTAGCGGCGGATCGAACGATGTGAGTTGATGACGTCAAAAAATTCCATAACCGGTAAGTATGACTCAATTCGGCCGGGGTACAAGCGTTTAGCTATAGTATAATCTGTCGGGTCTGACATTGCTTGCGCGGAGCCAAAGCCGGGATTATGCTATCCGGGTCGCGCGCTGTCTACCCCGCGCGGCAGGGATGTTCCCCATGTATGAGGTTGTCTGGCAATATGACGAGCGCGCCCCATTCGAGGATGCGAATCCCGCGACGACGGCCGAAGCCCGGCAGATGCTCATCGACGGCAACCGCGCCTTCGCCCGTTTCTTCACGCCGCGGCGGGACGGCTCGACGGCGCGACGGGTGGTGCGGGTCTCGCCGCAGGACGTCGGCATCAGCGCCACACCGGGCGAGGCTCCGCCACAAGTGCCGTTTGCCGCGTTCCTCAGCTGCGCCGACGCCCGTGTGCCGGTGGAGCTGATCTTCGGCCAGCAGGCCAACGACCTGTTTGTGGTGCGCGTAGCCGGGAATGTGCTGGGCGACGAGATCCTGGGCAGTCTGGACTATGCCGTCGACCATCTGGGCACGGTGCGGCTGCTGGGGGTGCTGGGGCACACGGGCTGCGGGGCGGTGTCGGCCGCGGTGGACGCCTATCTCACCCCGGCGGGCTATCTGGGCGTGGCCGCCAACTTCCCGCTGCAGTCGATCATCAGCAGTCTGATGGCTCCGGTGCGCGGCGGGGTGTTCGCGCTGGTGGATACGTATGGGATGCAGGTCGATCGGATGCCGGGCTACCGCCAGGCGCTCATCGAGGCTACCGTGGTTCTCAATACCGCGCTCTCGGCCGCCGTGCTGGTCCATAATTTTCATGACGCGCTGGGGGAGCGGCTGGAGATCAATTACGGGGTCTATGATCTGGCGCGCCGGACGGTGGGGCTGCCGGACCTGGCTGACCGCGATAATGAATGGCAGGAGGGGCTGTTTAAGCCGCCGACGGATGAGGCCGGGTTCGCCGATCTGGGCCGCCGGCTGGCGCAAAGCCGCTATATCGCGCGGTTGCTGGAGACGGGTGTGGGGGGTATGTCAGGGTAAACGCATGAAGAATATTGGACCGCGAATGAACGCGAATGTACGCGGATGTACGTGGATGAACGCGGATGAACGCGGACGTA
>CAYXNH010000140.1:0-8141 GCA_964466135.1 uncultured Ardenticatenaceae bacterium
TTATCTCCTTGCACAGTCGCGGCAGTATCTTCCATTATGAGCATATCCTGGCTCGTAACCGGGGCCTCGCGTGCCGTTTGCACATTCACCTCGTCCAGGACGCGCAGGATAAGCCAGAAAATAATCAACTCCACACCCAACAGGATCAACATGGCGCTGCCCAGACCGTAAAGCCATAGCCGCCCCATATCCCAACCGTTGATCCCCAGCACCAACATGGCAATGCCGATTGACAGACCAACGACAAGGGCGATAAGCCCCATCCAGCTAAAATGCCGGTCGACAGGCGTCTTGAATATCGGCTTGCCGAACAACCCCTGTTGCACCGGCCTTCCCCTGAAGAGCGCCACCAGATAGTTAAACACGATACCCAACAGGAACAAATTCACGCCGATCATACCGCTGACCGCTCCACCAAACAGAGCGATGACATTCCATGGCGTCAGCATCGTGATCCCCGAGAACCGGGTGATCGCCAGCCCGACCACACACAGCAAGCCGATCGTCATACCCGCCAAACCCAGCAAGCCCAGAATCCGCACGGGATTATACTCAAGCACGGTCCAAAGCATAGACCTGAGGAAGAGGGATCCATCGTGCACGACGCTCAACTTGGAACGGCCGACCCGCTCACTGTAAGGTATCGGAACTTCGGCCATTTGCAAGCCTTCGTGAACGGCGCGGGTGCTCATCACCGGGGTGAGATTCAACCCATCCGGCAACGGGTAAAGTCGTTCCAGAACCGAACGCCTGAAGACGCGCATGCCGCTGGCGCTGTCAGTGACGGTTTGTCGGCCGACCAGCGATAACAATCGGGCAAAAAACACATTGCCGACGCGACGGGTGAGCGGCATCCGGCTGTCCGCTCCGGCCATGCGCGTGCCGATGACAAGATCCGCGCCTTGCATGACGGCCGAACACAGCTGAGGGAAGTACTCCGGCGGATAGGTCCCATCGGCATCCAGGAATCCAACCAACTCAGTATCTGCCCGATCGAAGCCGGTCTTGAGTGCCGCGCCGTACCCCTTGTTGTGTGGGTGCCGGATTAGGTCCACGCCGGGAATAGCGGCGGCGATCTGGGCCGTGCGGTCGCGCGATCCGTCGTCTACGATCAGCAGATTCATCTCATGAACGCCGGCTTCGGCCAGGCTGCCACGAGTATCGAGGACGCGGCCGGCGATCTCGGCAATGCCGGATTCCTCATTGTAGGCTGGGATGACAATAGTCAGAGTGGTCATGTGCGTTTCCCTCCCGGGAATATCCCCTTACAGGAGCTATCAGCCATCGGTCGGGCTGCTGCCTCCGGTGGTCTCAGTCGCATGATAGATCGGCGCCATCGTCGAGCCGTTATCCCCAGCGGTAATATGTTTGATCACCCTCGCGGGAACGCCTCCAACGACGGTGTGGGCCGGGACATCGCCGGTGACAACTGCGCCCGCGGCTACGACAGCCCCTTTTCCTATTCGAACGCCATCAGTGATGATAGCGCCGGAACCAATCCAGACGTCATCCTCGATGAGGATGCCCTCGGCCGTGATCCCCTGCTCCACAAACGGCCGCTTGGGATCGGAAAAAACGTGATTGACGGCGATGATCTGGCAGAAGGGCGATGTATAAACGCGGTCGCCGATGGTCACGCCTCCCTGGCCACGGATCACATTGTATTCGCCGATGAGACTATCCCGGCCGACACGGATATGTGAGTGGGGCATATCGCGAAAATTATAGACATGCAGCACCGCGCCGTGCATGACAATAGTGTTGGCGCCGATTTCGATCCCTTGAGGACAGGCATGGAGATAAACCCCCTCATCCAGATAAACACCATGTCCCAGCCGGATGTGATCGGCGAAGCGCAGCCGGACGTTGCGCTCGATGGCCGCCCAGCCGTCCATGTGCAGAATGAGACGATAGGCGACGCCGCGAATGCCGATCCCCAGCACGGTTGGAATCCAGCCGACCAGAAAATATAGCGTCTGCTCCAGAATGTACCGGCCCATGCTGGAAGCCTGCCGAGAGAGATAGAGCCTAATCATCCTTGAAAATATCCGACCGGTGGGCATGCTCCGCCCTTCCGACATCCACCGACATCTTTAACACATCAAACTTGTTCATTCCGTATAACCTCCTTACTTCATCCAAGGCAGGTCACGGATTTTTTCGTACGCGGCAGACAGTGATGGCCAATCCTGATACCAACCGGGCGCATCGCTCGTTGATATTGTCAATTGAAACCGGTTTATGAATTCCGATATCGAAACCCGACCAAATCACTACCTTAATCCAAGTAATACTACTTAAATAATATACCCGCCTTACCGGCTAAATTGTTGTCGTGATCGTAAAAGTATCGTGAAAAGGTTATGAATTTAAGGTCACGGTTGTTGGAACATACGATGACGCCGTCCGAATTGCAGTCAGTCCAGGCATGGTTATCGATCCTGCTGCCTGGAATCCTTGATTTCCGACCGGAGAACATCGTTAACCCCCAACAGCCATCGATACGGATAATAGGCCGCGCGCAACGCAGGGTGCCGGATCCCGTATCGCTCATCCATATACGCCGCCGAAGGAAACAAATTGCGATATAAAAACCTCAACCGCGCGCCCCAATCGGGTATGCCGTGCAGATCGGCCAGTAGCCGCCGACCGGGCGGCCGATGCTCGACGGTCATCATCTCGAACACTCGCATCTCATCCCGGGCGGGGACCATCGCCTCCACACGAGCAGGCACATCCGGCGGAACAGGAGCCAGCCAGACATCGACCACAACAGGCATAACAGACTGCAAGGGTTTCACCAGGTTTAGAGTCTCAGCGTTCGACAAGGCTTCATCCCAGTCAAGCCCGCTGCCGTAATGGTGCAGGCACTCGGCGACATCGTTCCACCATAACAGCCCGGCTCCACGATGATGCAGCATCAAGTGGCCGCTAAGGTGCAGGAGTTCGTGCTCCGGTGACAGAACGTATACCGCTGAACCCTCAATAACCGCCGGTTCCGCGGCCGCCCACAGGACGTCTTCAGAGAGATACGCCTGGTAATAGGGCGAGTCAAACAGGCTCCAATGGAGTTCAACAACCCAATCCGGCCGGTCGGGGTTTTGGAGCAGGACTTCATTCTCGAATTCCAGTTTTGTCTCGGGAGCGACTTCCGACCCGCCAACCCGATAACCGGCGTCCTGCAAAAGCGCCAGGGCCTGACGGACGTCCGCCTTGCGCACGAGCAAATCGATGTCGCACATCGGCCGCAGAGCGATATTGCCGTACACTCGTTCAGCCAGGGCGGCTCCTTTCAGCAATATGACGTCGATACCCTCCGCCGACAACCCGCTCAACAAGGATGCCAACTCGTTCAGGCGCAACGCATTCTGCAATCCCGTTTCCGTGTAAATCTGATGGCACAAGTCTAGGAGCTTATCCGGCAGAAAACGATGTCGACGAGTCGAATGATAGAGGAGCGGCGCAACTCGCTCGGCTACAGCTAATGACTCGACGGCATCCCAGTCCGGAGCTTGCGCGGCGATTCGCTCACCGAGGGCTGCCGATACTTCGGGGTGATGACGAGCTACGAGGCAGTCGATAAGGAATTGACGAGCGCCGGCGACGGAATCCATCACACGAATATCCGATGCTCCCCAAGCCGGAAGTCGGGCAAGTCCATCGGGGCGAAACGGTCGGCGATATCGGGCGCGTCATTGATCACCCGCCCGGCGTACTCGACCCAGGCATGGGCAACAAAATCGTTGTCAGCCTTGCGCACACCAATGCGGATTTCAGCAGGCATCCCGTGGCGACGAAGCATATGCCACAAAACCAGCGAACGAGGAAGGCACGTCGGCCGATAGAGGGGAAAATTGCGCGCGGCGATGTCCACCGCTTCGCCGATCCATTCGGCCGTCCCCTTCCGATTGTTGTGCAGGGGACTGCCCAATCGCCGGTGTGTTTTTCGAAAACCTGTCAATTGCAGCGACGCTGCTGTGAGTGCCAGCAATACCATGGCTTGAGCAACGGCCCATCGCTCAGGCCAGGTCATTTCCATGAGCCGATTTATCTTATGATGCACGAAATTCCAACAGTTGTTTTTCTATCAATTGTTCGAGCAACGCCTGCATATCGGCGCGAAGCGTTTCCGGTTCGACGTCATATTGCTCCAACAGCGACTGATAGGCCAGTTCGATGGAATCCGCCTGGATCATCTCGTTCCACATCGCCGTGCCGACCTCGTCCAATCCGAAGTACGCTTCCGATGCCAGATCCAGAATCACCATCTCATCTTCGATTTGCCGGGCCAGCACCTGCTCCGGTTTTGTAACGCCTTTCGAAAAATCTATTAAGGCAATGCCTTCCATGATTCAACCCCCATCCCATTATATGGGTGTGAGGCGAGTGATACAATGGCGCTTGCCGACCGGATCCGATTATTCACAGCATATTTACTGCGAGCCAACGCTGAAGGAGTATTCCGCCGGCTGCAATGTCTCCGGGGCAAGGGCGGCAACGATGAGGAGCGGCCGTCTGCCCTTCGGCGACGCCTCCCACGCAAGGCGCGTTCGTCCATCAGCGCCAACTTCAAGCGGCTCGACCGAGGGGTGGCCGTCGGCATCGAAGGTGATGAGCTGCAGCCGCCAAGCCTGGGGCAGATCGGCCGTGACGCGGGTGAACCCCTCGGCAACCCAGTCCGAATCAAGCGTCTCACCGCCGTCGAAGAAGCCTATCTCCGGGATGGCGATATCGTCGAGGGCGAACCCGCCGTAGGTCAGGATAAGATCGGTGACATATTCAAACCGCAATAAGATTTCCTGTCCACTGAACGGCGACAGATCGATGGATTCTTCTATCCACCGACCCGTTTGGCCGGTGTAATAGCGCTCGGTCAGGGCGCTGTCGGATGGATCGTCGGCCGGGTCAAGCCCCTGCATCCCGTCGGCGACCAGCCCCTGCCATGTGCGGCCGCCATCGGTGGAGACAGACACATAGGCGAAATCGTAACCCTCCTCGATATCGGCGAAAACACGATAGCGCAAGGTCGCCTCGGCCGTGTCACGCAGATCAACGGCGCGGGTCAGGCGTGAGTTGCTGGTGTTGGCCCGTTGCGCGTACCAGAAAAAGTCGCCCGACGGCGCTTCCGAACCCAGGAGAGAGATAGTCGGTGCGCCGGCAAACTCGAGCGCCCCTGCCCCGGGCGGGAGTTCGTAGTAGTCGGCCGCGTACTGGTGAACCGTCGTCTCTACGCTCTCGGCTGCATCGATCGGCGTCATGGCGACCGGATCAAGTTCCGGACCGTCCCAACGGTATCGCTCGGGCGTGCCGGAGACATCCGTGAGGGCCATCGAGGCCAGCCAGTCGAGCCACAACCCTTCGCCGGATATGTCCAGCCCATTGGCGGCGGCGATATCATCGACGCCCGTCAGGCCCGGCCGGCGACTCAACGTATACGCATGGTAAAGCTCGGCCCCCAGGCGATCATACAGAAACCGGTTCACCAGGTAGCCCTGACCATAGCGCGGGCCGGTATTTCCGTCTTGCCAGCTATTGAGCTGTTTGTCGGGGTCGGCTAAAAACTGGTTGGCTCGGTATTGGGGCAAGAAGCTGAAACCCGCCAGGTCCTCGGTCAGCATGGCCGCCCCTTCCACAACCCAGTCCTCATCTCCCAGATCGTAGGTGTTTCCGAGCAGATGGCGCAATTCATGGGACAGGGTATCGATATAGGTGATGCTGCCGAACTGGTCGGCATTCATGACAAACATCTTTCGCTCATTCGACTGCGGGTCCACGGATATGGGCAACAGATCGCGCGACGAGAAATACCCGGCCAAACTGCACTGGTCGGGAACATCGCACAATCTCGACGGCGCGGCATGGACAATATGGACGCGCTTTCCTTCGTCCTCGGCCGAGCCGAAGTATGGGAACAGGACGTCGAACACCTTGTCAAACGCCCTCGTCTCGGCCGCCAAAGCCGCCCTGTCGGGATCGACCGCGCCCTCGCCCACGTCGAACCAGAAGTAGGCGTGCTCGCCGACGCTCATCAACTCCGCATCAATCACGCTCACGGTGTTGCTGTCTATATTGCTGATGAAGAACTCCTGGGTAACGCCGACCTGTAGATCAGTAGCCACCGGAGGCGTGGCCGCAACCGCCTCCACACCCAGATAGGCCGCAGCCAGGCCAATCGGGTCGCGGTTTGGCGGGATAATCTCGACCAGTTCGGCCGCCGTCGTGGCCCGCGCTCGCTCCAGAGCCACCGGCGATAAGGCAGTAGCCTCCGGCGAAGGCGTGGCCGCGGGCAGGGTCATTGTTGGAGAAGCGGTCGATATCGGCGTGCTCGTCATCGCCGGCGCCGGAGAAGGTGAAGGGGCCGGGCTTGCCTCGTCCATAGCCCCAACGATTGCCACGGTGGTCGGTGATGGAGACGCCTGGCCAAGAAGGAGTTCTCCCCCCGGCAATAGACGACAGGAGGCTGTGCCAATGACAACAATTACCAATAGAATGAATGAGCGCATGAGGAGGGATTGTACCTACCCACAAGCTTTCCCAAAATAGGCTGATAGGCTGTTCAGCCGATTCTTATCGGGGAAGCATCTGCGATATCATGCAAGTTGCCGATCAACTTATCACCGATATAACAGATCGGGCAGAGGCAAGCCCGAATCATTGTTATCATCCGTAACAGGTTCCTCTATTCATGCGACGGGTACAATAACGGCTATGCTGTCACTGGAGCGACAAAACGAATGGCGCGAGCAGTACCGCGCCGAGCATCCCGGCTGGCGGCCGGCGACGGAACAGTTCGCGGACTATGTGCGCGGTGTGCTTTCGCCCGGCGGCCACCTGCTGGACATCGGCTGCGGCCGTGGCGGGCTGGTCGAGCAACTGGGTCACGCGACCGATCGGATAGTCGGCGTCGATCCGGATTTCATCTCCCTGACGGAGCACCGTTTGACCGGGCTTCCGCGTTCCGTGGCCCTTAGTGACCCCCTTCCTTTCGTGAGTAACTCCTTCGATGTCGCCATCGCCGCCTGGTTGCTGGAGCATCTTGGCAATCCTGCCGGCACACTGGCCGCCATCCAGCGCGTGTTGCGGCCCGGCGGCTATTTCGTTTTCATCACCCCCAACGGTCGTCACCCCCTGGGATGGGCGAACAGGATGGCCGGGCAGCTCGGAAGGACGCAGGGGCGGCTCGTCGACAGGCTATACGGCCGAGCCGAAGACGACACCTTCCCCACGGCCTATCGGGCCAACACACCGCGAGCATTGACCCGATTGGCGGAACAAACCGGCTTCTCAATCGTTGCGCTGGACACTATCGCCGACCCGACCTATCTGGCTTTCAACCAGACCCTGTTCACCCTCATGTGCGCCCTGGACGACTGGTTGCCGGCCGACCGCCGAATCCACATCGTCGGCGTCTTCCGGAAGCCGGACTGACGCGCTCCATGGTGGTCGGTGGCGGGCGATCCCGATTCGATTAAAATGGGCGTGATGAAATCGACATCCCCCTTGCGACGCGCCCATTACGCCTGGCTCGGCCGCGCCTATGCGCTGATGCACGCCATCCAGCGCCGTTCGCTCCTGGGGATTCGCCTGGTCACTTTCGCTCGCTGGCTGCCGGTGATCCTCCTTCTCTATGGCTGGCGGCGACATTGGCCCCTCGGCCTTCTGCTGTTCCTGGCGATCATGATCCTGTGGATCAACTTCAGCCTCTGGCGAGCCAGGCGGAACAACTACCACCGCTTCATCGCCGATAATGCTCCATCGACCGAAACGGATGCCCTCGATCGATTGCCGGCCAACCGAAAGATCGCTGTTGCGGCGACGGGCCTGTTCAGCGTCAGCGGCCGCGAGAACACCCTCCTGCTGCGTCCCGCCAACTATTGGCGCGTTCCACTGGGCGAACATATCGTCATGGTCGAGGAGAGGCCCGGCAAATTTCTGTACCAGTTCTTTAGTGCCGGAAGCTTGCAGGAGGTTCGCTCCGGCTGGCTCTTGCATGGCCCGCGCCCGATCGAGTCCTTGGCGGTCACGTTTCTGGCTCGCTGGGGGCCGGACTACACCCGGTTCGGCCAGACGCTGGAAAACGGCGACGATCGCGATCTGCCGCCACCCAGGCGCATTACCGTCTATCTGAGCACAGCCGACGC
>CAYXNH010000141.1:0-8074 GCA_964466135.1 uncultured Ardenticatenaceae bacterium
GCTCGTAACGAAAGATAACATGAGACTTTCAAGCGGCCGCTCGGCGAACAGACACCAGGTTCGCGCGTAGTGCCGGCTTTGGAAGGCGGTAAAAATAGAGTCAGGAGAACAGCCAAATGGCCAGTCAAGCGGCAGCAGCAGACAGCGGAACGGCAAACGCACCCGGCGGCATCAGCCGGCGTGAATTCCTCTATTACATTTGGGGGGCGTCGATCGCGCTGGTGACCTTGCAGGGCGCGGGGTTGCTCGTATGGTTCCTGATCCCCCGTTTTCGCGAGGGTGAATTCGGCGGAACCTTCACTATCAGTGTTGATGATGTGCCCGATATCAACACCACTCCGGTCAATTTCGCCGAGGGACGGTTCTGGCTGGTCAATCTGGACAGCACCCAACCCAACGAATTGATGTACCAGGCGTCCGACGAGCCGAATCCGATCCAGGGCGTGGCCGCGATTTATAAAGTATGCACCCATTTGGGCTGCATCTATTCCTGGACGCCGACCAACAGCCGGTTTGAGTGCCCCTGCCACGGCTCGAAATATCGGCTGGACGGCCGTCGTGTCGAGTCGCCGGCGCCGCGCACGCTCGATCGTTTCCTCCTCCAGGCCATTGCTGACGACGAAACCACCGTTTTGGCTGAGGCCGGTCTGGTGAACAACTTCTACGATCCGTTGGTATTGCCCAGCGGGACGGCTTTCGTCCGCGTAGATACCGGTAATCGTAAAAATGGCCCTTCGCAGCCGTTGCTGTGCGAGTTCCAGGGTAATTGTCCGTAGCCGGTGCGAGATCGCAATATTGATTTGCAGCGCACTCTGATTATTTGAGTTAATTAGTATCTAGGAGTTGTTATGACCACATTCGTCGAACAAGTCCGCGAAATGGGGATCAAGCGAGCTGTCGTCACGAAGGCTGATGAGGTTGTCGAACGCCTCACTGCCGGAATGAACATTACCGACATTCGGGCGGCCCTTCGCGGAGACGAACCGCGCCGGCCGAACCCGCGTCTACGGCCGCACGCCGACGGTTTCTGGCTGCACATTCGCCCCAGCTTTTATCACACCGGCGTCACCAACATCTATCCCACCTTCCGGTTGGGCTGGTTGGCGACCTTTATGCTGGTCTGGGAGACGATCACCGGCCTCATCCTGATGATCCCCTACACCCCAAGCCCGCTGGTGGCCTACACCAACATGTGGGAAATCCTGGGCAATATTCCCCTGGGCCAATTGTTCCGCAATATGCATCGCCTGGGCGCGGAAGTGATGGTGCTGGTGGTCGCCATGCACATGCTCAGGACGTTTATCACCGGCAGCTACAAAAAGCCGCGCCAGTTCACCTGGGTGACCGGCATGTTGCTGTTGCTGTTCACGATCTTCCTGAGCTTTAGCGGCTATTTGTTGCCCTGGGACCAGCTGGCCTATTGGGCTTTGACAGTGTTCATCAGCGGTGGCGCGGCCGCCCCGGCTCCGGCCTTCATCAATGATAACATCCTGCTCATTCTGCAGGGCGGTCCGGCCTTGGGCGCCAGTGGACTTTTGCGGTGGTATCTGCTGCACGTCCTGTTGTTGCCCCTCCTGGCCGGCATCTTCTTCTTTGTCCACTACTACAAGGTCGTGCTTTACGGCATCTCGTTGCCCCCCGGCCGCGAGGAGATCGGCGAGGACACTGCCAAGCGGGTTCCGCGCGATGAGCGCACCTACTTCACCCCCGATATCCTGACCAGCGAGTTGATGTGGTCGGCCCTGGTCACACTGTTTCTGGTGGCCGGAGCGCTGTGGTTGTGGGACGCCCCTTTGGAAACCCACGCCGACCCGGTCGTCACGCCACTGCACGTCGTCGCTCCATGGTACCTGTCCTGGTCACAGGGCTGGCTGAAGCTGGCCGACAAGACTTTGGTCGTCGGGTTCATTCCCTTGCTGTTGGTGGCGTTTATCGTCATGCCCTACATCGAAGTCGGCAAGAGCCGTCGCTACGCCGACCGTCGGGTTGGCTTGTCGGTAGCCTTCCTGTTCATCGCCCTGATGCTTGTATCCAACTGGATGGGTTCGCCGGAGTTTCGCGTGCAGTCCTCGCCCGACCGGGAAGTCAGTATCCAGTTGCTACCTGAAGAAGGCCCTGGTGGTTTGAAGGGTATCCCTTATGAGCAGTTGACGGAAGGCTCCTATACGCCCGGGCAAGTGATTGACGGCAATCCGTTCCTGACCCGGGGGCTGGATCTCTTCCAGAGCGCCATGTATCAGCAGAGCTGCACGCTGGTGGGCAACCCGCAATGGTCCGAATGCAAGGTTAGTGTGTTGGAGAACGGCACGCGCCGTTTCAGCAACTTCTTCACCACCGACGCCATGCCAGACCCGATTGCTCGTCTCGAAATCGAGGAAATTCAACCGAACCTGAAGGAACTGACGCTGCACTACGAGATCACCGACCCGGATACCGGCCAGGTGAATACGGCGGAATGGACCCGGCCGCGACATGCCTTCTCCAATTATGAGGAAGAATGTCGCTTCCTGAACAAGCCTTGCGTGACCGACTGATGGTTGTCGCATTAGCCGATGAGATGAGCGGGGCCGGGTTTATCTGGCTCGACCCCGCCACTACGAACGAGGAATGATGACCGATGCAGATTAAAATTGTCATTGGAACAGTCGCCTTTATGTTAACCATGATGATCCTGGGCTATTCGACCCTGCGCGAGCCGGCACGCATGGATCGATTTACCAACGCCCAGTTGGGACGCTCCATCGAGGCCGGCTCGGAAGTGTTCGCCAACAACTGTGCGACATGCCACGGCGCGGACGCCACCGCGCAACAGTGCTTCGACTCCGCCGGCAACCAGATCGCCTGCCAGGGCCTGCCGCTCAATTACAACGCTTTGCTGTGCGGCGATGTCTCGCAGCGCATGACGGACATGAGCTGGACCGGCACCAAGGCCAACTACATTCTGACGACCATCTCCGCCGGGCGCGGCGCCATGCCGACCTGGCTGGATCAGTTCGGCGGCCCGCTGCGGCCCGACCAGGTGCAGAACGTCGCCAACTTCGTGCTCAACTTTGAGAGCGAGACGCTTTGTGCCGCGCCGGTCGAAACCTACACGTGGCCTGAGCTGGCGACGGACTTCCTGTCCGGCCCGGATGTGACCGGCCCCGGCGACCCGGCGCGCGGCAAGGACCTGTTCGCCGTTACCTACGGCTGCACAGCGTGCCATGGCGTGCCGGACGGCTCCGTAGCCGCCGCCATCGGCCCGGCGCTGGACGATATTGAAACGGTTGGCGCGACGCAGGTTCCGGGTATGGATGCCCAACAGTTCGTCTATCACTCGATCCTGTATCCCAGCGACTTTATCGCGCCGGAATGCCCCTCGGGGCCGTGTGCCGGGCCGCCCAGCGTCATGCCGGCCAACTTCGGCTCTCGCATGAGCGAGAACCCGCAGGACATGGCTGACATTCTGGCCTACCTGTTGGGTAACTAGAAACCCGATAGCTGCAAGCTAAACCAAACGGCCCGCCCCGGTATCACCAGGGCGGGCCGTTTATTATTCGGCGAGACGACTGTTTTGTGGAGGGTAGCTGGATGGTCGTCACCCGTTCGATGGTGGGATGACGAGATATTGCCCGGTTTTTAATCACCCTTGAGCTGCGACCCGCAATGGCGGCAGAACGTATCCCCGGCCTGGGCGGGCTTGCCGCATTGGTGACAATAGCGGGTCGCGCCGCCGGCGTTTTTGGCGGGTTTCGTTTTGGCCGGGCGGATGGGTTGCGGTTTGCGGGCTTTGGAGGCGGCGTGGCCCTGTCGTCGGCCGAGATACCAGGCCCCGCCGATCAGGGCCAGGGCAGCGACGGCGGCGGCGACGAACCACAGAGGGTCGATACCTGATGAAGGAGCGGATGTTGTGTTCGTCACCGGCGCAGGCTCATCGCCCAAGGCGAACTCTGGCGTGGGCGCCGACAGCACCGGCGCGGCCGCGGTGTAGGCTACGACGACGGTGAACGGCTCTCCCGCTCCGACCGGCCGTGCCGGCAGGCTGTGGTAGGTGAGGCCATCGCCCCGTTCGGCGGCCGAGGAAGCGGCCGCGGGGGTGACGCTGAAATCGGATGCCGCAATGGGCTGCTGCACGATGACGTTCATGCTGGCCACGTACAGGTCGGCCGCCTGCCAATTGAAGGTGTAGGTGTATCGGTCTCCGTCCGCCTGGTAAGGATCGTAATATTCCACGCGGAAGCGCAGGGAAGGTGTGGTAATGGTCATCTGTCCGCCGATGACGGTGTAATCCACATCCGACATCAGCGCCCCAGTCGCATTAAAACTGGCCACGGCGTGGATCTCCGCACCGGGCGGCACGGGAATGGTCAAAGTGGCGGGCAAGGGGGCGCTCTGGGGCAATGTGCCGGTCATCAAAACCAGCATGGACGGCCGATCGTAATCCGGCCACATTTCCACCGTCAGCGAATCGAGCCGGTTGGATTGGCTCTGGGCGGCCGCGGGCGATGCCGCCACCATGAAACCCGCGATCACGAGGACGATAGTCAACCAATTGAAGAGACGAATCAAGTTATGCATAGGGGTAACAGATAGGTTGGAAGCTAAATAACAGGCAGGTTGGTTCAGCTTGATCCCGCGTTCACGCGTGGCCACGCAGGCGGATGCGATTGGCGCGGCAATAGGGGCATTCCAGCTCCATATAGTCGCGGCCGCACGTCCGGCAGGTGCGCACCTGCACGTCGCGCTCGTCGGCCAGCGAGCCAAGCACCAGCACCAGCTCTTCCCCGTCGTGAGCGTTGAGCCAGCTGACCAGATCGTGGTCGCCAATCCGCCAGCGGCCGTCGGCCTCGCGATGGAGGATGCCGCTCATGACATCGAGGTCCATCTCGTGCGCGGCCGCGGCCAGTTTGTGAATTGCGGCGCGTCTCATTTGTTTCATGGTTTCCCTCGCTCGCGCCGGCTTTCCCGACGCGCGGCCGGTAAGGTTTGACGCGGCCCAAGCTGAGGTCTATTATATCCGATGACGCAATTCTACAAGTGGAGGCATTCCATGAACGACGGGATCGAACGATTGGCGGAAGACGCGGCTATTCTGGCGGCCATGGCTGAGCAGATGCCGGAGTATCTTGATAGCGATACGATCTTTTGGCCGGCTCCTCGCGGGGGGATGCCTGCGCTGACCCTGGGCGGCTATCTGCTTCGTGAACATCGCTTGCTGACCCTGTCCGGTTTACTCCCTCCCAGGGAGCGGGTGGAGGCGGGCGCGGCCGTGGCTCAATTCAACCAGGCGCTGGCCGGCCGCGTGGTTCGTTTCGAGAAGAAAGCCCAGACCGAACTGGAAGCCCGGCTGCGACAATGGGAAGAGTCGCTCAAGGATATGGAGCGCGGTACTTTCGATTCCAGCAGCAATTACGCCAACGTTGTCGATGTACGAGCCATCATCCAGGCGCTGGTCGATCGGCTCAGCCAGCCGCCCTATCGAATCGCGGCGCGATCCGGGCAACATTTGGCCGCTCTCGATGTGCGGCTCCGGAACCGATTCCAGCCCGGCGATTTTGTCTGGCCGGAAGAATGGACGCCTGCCTACCCCTCAACGGAGTATTGGTGGCTCTATGGCAAGCCCCGATATACGGAGAAAAGCGACAACAACTGAGTGACCCTGTTGCGGCCGGCCGCGGCGGCGGTTGTCCGGTTCAGGGCGTGGTTCCCGCGACCACTTCAACCGAACCCAGGAGTTGTTCATCACCCAGGCGGCCGCCGGTCGTCGGGTCGTACAGACCGGCGACCAGCCGGTAGTTGTCTGCGGGCGTATGGGCCGGGAGCGCGAAGGCGTGCTCATCGATCACCCACTCGCCCGGAACCCACCACGACGTCGGATACCAGCCTTCCAGCGGTGGACCGTCGGCCTGGGCGACGATCTGCCCGGCGTCGTCGCGCAGATGGAGGAAGACGGTGTAGTCGGTGGCGACGACCTCGGATGCGAACCATCGCAACGCCACCGGATTGTCGTCCCCGGCGCGCCAGACCGGCGCAAAATCCGCGCCGCCCAGCCGGATGGGGGCATCGCCCGGCGGCGGTTGCTCGTTCAATACGGACGTTCCTGATTCCAGCCACACTGCCCCGACAAAAGGCGGCAGCGGGTTCCCGGCCGGGTCCATGCCCGGCAACCGCTCATCGATCGCGTCGTCAAGCAATCCGACGGATAGTCGATAGACCAACGTGCGGGCCAGATCGGTCGGGATGGCGAACTGAACGGTGTCGCAGAACACCATGCCCGGCTCCCAGATAGCGGTCGGATAGCTGCCCAGGCCGGGGAAGGTGTAGCGGTCGGCGACGACGGCCTCATGAGGACCGACTGCCTGGAGATAGACGGTGTAGTTGGTGTCGGTGGCACTCAGGGCGCGCCAGCATATCTCGATCGGCAGGATGTCTCCGGCCGAGGCCGAACGCGATGCCGGGGTGACGCTGAGCAACTCGGCCACGTCGCCATAGCGCCAGCCGAGCGATTCGCCCCGCGCGGCCACGGCGGCCTCATCCAGAAAACGGGGCATGGCATAGGCCGGGCGGATGAGCCAGAAGGGGGAGATGACTGCCAGAACGGCGGGCAGCAGCCACGCCCAACGGGCCAGTCGCGGATGAAGCTCCCACAGACCGGCGATGAGCAAGACGACGAAGGCCCCCAGCACGGGATAGAGCAGGCGGCCGTAGGTGGCCAGTATTTGCTGCTGCCAGATATAGAGCAACAGCAGGTTGCCGGCCACGGCGCTCATCATGAGGGCCAGCAGGATGGGCAGATGGGGTTCGGCCGCGGCTGCGTCTCTGCCGCCCGCCTGCATGCGGCGCGCGACGAGCAGTAGCAGACCGGCTCCCGCCAGCAGGATAAGTATCGCGAATAACCCGTATACCCAATCATGGGGCCGGATGTTGGCCAGGCCGAAGGCCGCCCAGAACGAGCGGAAGGTGTCGCGCCAGGCAAACAGATTGGGCATGACCAGCCTGATCGGGCCACAGGTCGATAGCTCCTGATAGCAATGGGTGTCCAGTCCCAGGAAGGAGCCATAGAGCAGGCGAGAGCGCGCGAACCACCACCCGGCCACGGCGGCGAAGCCCAGAGCCGCTCCCAAGGCGCAGATAAGGACTGGAGTTAAGGTCGATAGTTGTATCCGTCCGGTGACCGCGTTCGCGTTCATTTGAGGTTGGCCCGACCGGATTGAGTCCCACAGGAGCCAGACGAAGCCCAGAGCGACGGGCAGGCCGATGACGAGCGTGTTGACCTTGACCAGGGCCGCCAGCCCCAGGGCAGCGCCCAGCCACAAGCCCGACTTGAAGTTGTCGCCCGGCCCGGCCGCATCGGCGGTCATGATTCGAACCAGCATCCATAGAGCCAGCGCGCTGAAGGCCGCGGCCAGGATATCGTTGGAGACGTGGCTGCTATGGAACACCACTTGCGGGATGAAGGCGACGAACGCGGCCGCGGCCAGGGGGGCGCCCGGTCGGTCCGGGAAGATGGCGCGCGCCAGCCCGTAGATGCAGAGGATGAGGAGCACGCCCGATGCTACCGAGGCGATGCGGGCGAATCGGAGCGCCCGCCAGCCGCCGCCGGTATCGTCGGGGTAGTGGAGGGCGGTGTTTCGGTTGTCGGGAACCGTCGGGTCGAGATCGTAACGGAAGTACGGGTTGGGGCGAAAGACGAGCGACGGTTGCGTCCCAACCAGACGCGCCGGCAGCGATGCCAGCCAATAGTAGAGCGGCGGCTGGCCCGACTCCTGCCGGACGGAGCTGTTCCACCCGGCCTCGCCCTGAATGGGGAAGCTGCGTTGTTCGATCAGCCAGGTGACGTAGGCGAAGTGCTCATATTCATCGGAGCCTTCCAGCGGCGGGATGGACCAGACGTAGACGGCACACAGCAGGACGAAAGCGGCCAGTACGAGCCATAGAGGTTGGCGGACAAAACGCATGACTCGAATTGTACCCCCGACCGGCCGTCCGGGTATGATTAACGATCAATGCCAAAATGTCGCTGACAGGCTATAACAGGGGCAAATCATCAGGAGCTAATCCGTCTCGATCCTATGCGTCCGTTAGTTCACTCTCG
>CAYXNH010000142.1:0-8069 GCA_964466135.1 uncultured Ardenticatenaceae bacterium
GACCTAACTCATAACCAGCGACCCGTCATCCGCCCTTCCCAATTCCCAATTCTTCATTCGTAATTCGTAATTCGTAATTCGTAATTACCTATCCCGCTTTCCCAATCCGCACCCGCCACTCGATCGGGCCTTGCTGCAGATAATCCCACGAAAACTCGCCGGTATGCTCGGCCTGGAACTGATAGTAGAGCGGTTTCGGATCGTGGTCATTGACCAGGACAAACCCCGCGCCCGGCGCCAGCGCTCCAAAGGTCTCGAAAATCAGCGAGTGGCGCTGCATGGGCGGATACGGGCGAATGTCCAAAATCTTGTCGTCGGTCATCTTGAATCTCCTAAAGGTCGGCGACGCGCGCCGATAAATGATTGTCTGCGATCCCCAAACGCGGCCGTCAATCGGCTCCCTCGGCCATGACCACCTGATAGGGCAGCGCGATCGCCTCGGTGGGGCACACCGCCTCGCACACGGCGCAATAGCCGCAGCGCTCGCCGTCGATCGTCACCAGCCCGCCTTCCAGCGCCATCGCGTCCGTCGGGCAAGCGACCACGCACTCGCCGCAACTGGTGCAGACGGCCATATCGATCAAAGGCAGCCATTCTTCCGGATTCGCGTTCATGGATCATCACCCCGCAATTCGGGTTATACAGCCGCAGGATACCACCCCCCGCCCCCCTTGGCCTTGATCTGGATCAATTCGACCGGGTTCGCGCCCTATCTAAACCGCCGAGACCCCCGGCGACCGCTGGCGATCCATAAACCGGTTGATCCGCTCCGAATTGACCAGCATCAGGCCGATGTAGCCCAGCAGGACGACCGGCATGATGGCGAAGGAGGTGGCGGCGGCGACGGCGCCCAGCAGCGGCGGCAGGAAGCTGGTGCCGATGTAGGCCACGGCCATCTGGAACCCCATGATGTTCCGGGAGTCCTCGTCCCCAAAGCGCGCCGGCGTCTCGTGCAGCATGCTGGGGAAGATGGGCGCGCAGCCCAACCCGATGAGCATCAGGCTGATCATCGAAATGACCCCGGACAGCGGCAGCAGCAGACCGATCACCCCGGCGAGGATGGCCATCTCCCCGGCCCGAATCAGCGACCGGCTGCTGACCCGCATCGCCACAAAGCCGCTGATGAACCGCCCCAGCGTGATGGCCCCGAAGTAGAGCGACACCCAGCCCGCGGCCGTGACCACATCCACCCCCTTCACCTGAATCAGAAAGGTGGCCCCCCACAGCCCGACCGTCGCCTCAATCCCGCAATACAGAAAAAACACCACCAAAACCGGCCGGACGCCGTCGATGCCCAGTGGCGAGAAGATGCCCCGGGCCGCGCTGTTGTTCGATCGAGGCTTCCTCTCGGCCGCCCTGTCCGCCGGCACCGCGGGCGCGACGGCCGCCGCCTTGCCCGTCATCTGCGCCACCCGATCCCACAGCGGCAGGGCCAGAAACAGGACGACCACCAGCGCAAATTGCAGCGCGGCCACCGTCAGATACCCCTTGCGCCACGACTCGTTGTTGCCGATGAATTGGGCGATGATGATCGGGCCGGTCATGGCCCCCACCCCCCAAAAGCTGTGCAGCCAGTTCATGTGGCTGGCGGCGTAGTAGCGGGCCACATAATCGTTCAGACCGGCGTCCACCGACCCCGCGCCCAGACCGAGGGGGATGGCCAGCAGGATCAGCCACAGGAAGCCGGGGGCGAAGCCGATGCCCAGCAGCGCCGTGGCCGTCATCAGCACGCTGACCGCCGTCACCCGCCCCGTGCCGAACCGCCCCAGCATGCGGCCGCTCAGCACGCTGGAGACGACGGTACTGATCGAGATCGCCATCGAGACAAACCCGGCATAGCCGACCGGGACACCATACTCCACCTGCATGATGGGCCAGGCCACCCCCAGCAGCGCGTCGGGCAGGCCGAGGCTGATGAAAGCGATATAAATCACCAGCAAGAGCAATGTAATCATCGAAAGAGACCCTCTCCGCGAGACCCGAATATGACCGCCGGCTCACAGCAAGCCCAACTGCCGCCCCGCCCCCTCCACCAGCGACGTCGCCCCCACTCCCAGCAAGCGCATCGGCCGCCCCACGGGCCAGTTCTCGCGCCAGATGGCCTCCGCCAGCCGGAAGATCGTCGCCGCCTCGTCGGTGCCCACCTCCACTGAGCGCTGCCGGGTGAAGGTGGTGAAGTCCGACCAGCGAAACTTGACCCGGACGGTGTGGGCCACCAGCCCGCGCTTCTGCAGTTGCTCGGCCACCTCGGCCGACATCTTCTCCAGATGATCGCGCAAAACGGCCGCATCGCCCACATCGCGATTGAAAGTCCACTCCTGGCTGATGCTCTTGGGCGGCCCGCGGTCCGGCTCCACCGGCCGGTCGTCCTCCCCCCGCGCCCGTTGGGCCATCTTGTCCGCCTCGCGGCCGAATGCCGCCCGCAGCCGGTCAAGGTCGGCCGCGGCCAGCTCGCCGCAGGTCGTGATGCCCAACCCCGCCAGCCGCTCGGCCGTCCGCGGCCCGATACCCCAGATGACCCGCGCCGCCAGCGGAGCCAGAAACGCCGCCTCCTCCCCCGGCCGGACGATGGTGCAGCCGCGCGGCTTCTCATGGTCCGAGGCCACCTTGGCCACCAGCTTGCTCGTGGCCAGCCCCACCGAGGCGGGCATCCCCGTCTCGGCCGGGACGCGCTCGCGCAATTCGCGGGCCGCGGCCTCGGGGTCGGCCGTCTCGCTCAGGTCGATATAGGCCTCATCGACGCTCATCTTCTCCATCGGGCCGTAGCGCGCCAGCACCTCCATCACCCAATGGGAGCACTCGCGGATGCGCGACCAGTCCGGCGGGACGACCTTCAGATGGGGGACAAGGCGCAGGGCGACGGCCATCGGCATGGCCGAATGCACGCCGAATCGCCGCGCCTCGTAGCTGGCCGAGGTGACCACCCCCCGCTCTTCCGGCCGCCCACCCACCGCCAGAGGAATGCCCGCGTCCCCCGCGTGGTCCAGCAGGTGGACGTTGACATAGAAGGCGTCCATGTCGACATGGAGAACGGCGCGGGACCAAGGCATAATGACGAATGACGAATGACGAGTGACGAGTTACGAATGACGAGTGACGAATGACGAATGACGGACGACATGCGACCGTCAGCGCAACTAATGTATCACGGCTGACGCTCACGACCAACTCACCACACCATAAGCGTCACGACCGCCACTCCTCCGCTCCCCTGCTCCTCCGCTCCCCTGCTCCTCCGCTCCCCTGCACCTCCGCTCCCCTGCTCCCCCGCTCCTCTGCTCCCCCGCTCCCTCTTCAATTCGTAATTCGTAATTCGTAATTCGTAATTAATCCGCCGCCGCCACCTGCGCCTCCAGCCGATCCACATGCCGCCCGGCATCGCGAGCGAAGCCGAGGATATCGATGCGCGACAGCACCAGCACCGCCAGCGCCAGACCGACCGCCTGGCAGAAGAAGACGAAGCCATAGGACACCCCGGCCTCCAGCCCCAGCCGCAGCAGGAACAGGTCGCGCAAGGCCCCGCCGGTCAGCGTGCCCAGCCCCTTGAACACCAGAATGGAGATCGACCACAGTCCCAGATAAGCCCCCGCGTGGCGGTCGGGCGACATGACGGCCATCAGACTCAGGCCGCCGAAGGTGTAGACGCCGAAGCCGCCACCGAACACCAGCAACCCCGGCGTGAGGAGCGCGCGCATCCCCGTCAGACTGGCCGCGGCCAGCATGACCATCCCCAGCGACATGACCAGCAGACCCACCGAGGCCGTGCGCCCCTGCCGCTCCGGCGGCTGCTTGCGCCAGGCAATTCCGCCGGCCACCAGCGTGATGACCGTGGCCGTCTGCCAGTAGCTGTTGAAGCGCGTCGTCGCCCCCATGCTCAAATCGAACACATCCGCCCCGAACGGCTCCAGGATGGCGTCCTTGGCCCAGGCCGAGAACATGGTCAGCGCCAGAAAGACGAAGAAGCGCCGCGTGCGCCGATCGGCCCAAATCTCGCCCAGCACAACCCGCAGGCTGTCGTGGGCCTGCGGCTCCCCGGCGGCCGCGCCCGTCACCCGTTTCTCGACGCCCAGCGTGGCGAACAGCCAGAAGAAGCCGCCCACGACCATCGTGGCGATGATCATCTGCCAGAACGTCTGCGGGTCAAACGACGGCATCCACAGGCTGAAGCCGATCCCCACGATGGCGTAGAAGATGATCAGCACCGTCTCCACCATGGCGATGGCCGAGCCTTGCCGCTCTTCCGGCGCCGATTCGCGCACCAGCGCCAGGAACGGCCCGCCGGAGATGAGCGTGCCCACGCCGTACATGAGCACGGAGAGGATGGCGAACAGCCAGCCCATCACATCGGCCGTGTCGCCCCCCAGCCGGGCCACGCTGAGGCCCAGGAACGGCAGCGAGCCGACCATCAGCCCCCGCCCCAGCCAGATGATCGGCGTGCGGCGAAAGCCGAGGATGCGTTTGTTGTCGGTCAGATGCCCCGCCCACAGGCTGAGCGGCGAGATGAGATAGCGCAAGGCGATGAGCAGGCTCACCGGCGTGGCCGGTATGCCGAAGTTGGTGATGAGAATCCGGTTCCAGATGCTCGTCACCAGGATGTCGCCCATGGCCGAGCCGATCTGAAAACTGCCAAGGCGCAAGCTGCGCCAGATTGTGAATTGCTTTTCCTGTTGCATGTCCGAAGGAACTCCGTTGAGCGATGAAGTTTGAATGGGATTGTAACCAATAACAGGAAAAATGTACAATTGCCTAGCTTTACATAGATTTAGTCAGTTTTCCGGGCAAGCCCTCGACCCATATCAGACTTGATCCGTGGGGGTGCACCCAAGCCAGATGGCGGCGTGGGGCGGTTGAGCGGCCATCGTTGGGCCAATAGTCGGCCGTCCAGGCCATCCATTCCCGATCCGGCGGTGGCGGCCCATCCCACCACGGCTCCCACTGGAGCCACAGCACCGGCACCGGCTGCCTTCCAGCCCATTCAGCCACCATGTCGCGCAGCGACGCGCCATGGTCCGGCAAGTAGAGCGTCACGACCGTGTTGTAGAGGATCACCGGCGCGTCGAACGTCCGCGGCAGCTCCTCGGCCAGAAAGCGGGGTAGCCCGTCGGGCAGGTTCAGGGGAGCCAGGCGAACGGGCGCGGCCGACGTCTCGACCGACCGCAGCGCGGCGATACCCTCGCGCAGTCGCGCCATGCGCTGCGCCTGATCGCCCCAAATGAAGGAGGCCAGCATCAACTCATCGTCGGCCGTGCGCAGAAGGAACGGCCGCACGTCGCCGCCGGTGCGCGAGAGGATGGTCGGGACGACCGCCGAAGCCGGCAGCGCGCCAGCCCCGCGCATCAGTGTCGTGAATTGCGGCGGCCCCTGCCCCAATTGCAACCGGGTTTGCGACGGATCATCGGCGTCGGTCAGACGATAGCCGCGCCGATCGGCGACGAGATTCAGCCCCGCGCTGGCTCCCAGTTCGACCAGATGCACCGCCTCCCAGCCCATGCGGGTCGCCGGCAGCAGCCAGGCCAGCCCCCGCCCCGTCTCGTTGGTCTGCACGTTGGCCGTGCGGATGAACGCGCCCAGCGCGTCGCGGCGGGCGTTGATGGCGTCGCGCAAGACATCGGCCAATCGACCGCCGGCCGCGGGCGAAGCAATTGCTTGCTCTTCCCCATTCGTCATTTCCTCGCCACCCACGGTCGCATAAAACCGCGCCAACGCCGACACCGCCGGCTCTCCGGCCAGCACGTCGCGATGGAGCGCGGCCATGAGCAGCAGGGTCACGTCGAACGGCGGCCGCTCGGCGGCTGCCTCGACCAGCCAACCGACCACCGGATCGGCCGCGTCACTCGCCAGCCAGTCGGCGATGATGGCGAACAGGTGGGCATAGAGAGGCGAATAGCCCTCGGCGAAGCGTTGCTGCTCGCGGAAATGGTGTTCCAGTTGGCGGCGAAGATTGATCAAAATTATCGTCCTGCGGATGAATCCCGCCTGCAAACAGCCTGCCCCGCAGATTATACCCATTTGGGCGACGCCCATATCCCATTTTCAATGGTATAATCAAGTGGATCACATCACCCTGTGAAAGAATTGCTGGAATAGCATGAACAGAATACAGACCGGCACGCTGCTTATCGCCGACATCACCGGTTACACGCTCTTCCTCAACGAATCGGAACTGGAACACGCCCAGGAAATCCTCACTACGCTGCTCAACCTGCTCATCAAGCAGACGCGGCCGCCGCTGATTATCTCGCGCACGGCCGGGGACGCGGTCATAAGCTATGCGCTCGGCCGGCCCCAAATCCAGGGGCAAACCTTCGTCGAACTGCTCGAAGACACCTACGTCGCCTTTCGCCGCGCCATCGAGCTGATGATACTCAACAACACCTGCCGCTGCGCCGCCTGCGCCAACGTCGGCGCGCTCGACCTGAAGTTCTTCGTCCACTTCGGCGAGTTCGGCCTCCAGAGGCTGGGCGACCACGACGAGCTGGTCGGCAACGACGTAAACCAGATCCACCGGCTGCTGAAGAACCACGTCGTCGAGGAACTGGGTATCCGCGCCTACACCATCTACACCGCCGCGGCCGTCGACGCCCTTGGGCTGGGCGAGATGACCGAGGGCATGACGCCCCACGCCGAGCGCTATGAGCACCTGGGCGAGGTCAAGCTGTTTGTGCAGGATATGCAGCCGGTTTGGGAAGCGCGACACGAGACGGCCGGCGTCGACATTCCGGCCAAAGACATCCTCATCAGCGTCACCCGTGATTTTCCCCTGCCACCCCATCTGGTTTGGGACGCGCTCCTCAAGCCGCAATACCGCAGCCTGCTGACCGGCGCCGTCGATCAAACCATCGGCAACCGGCAGGCGGGCCGCGTCGCTCCGGGCACGGTAATCCATTGCGACCACGGCGATTCCGTCACCCACCAGCGCATCCTGACCTGGCGGCCGTTCGAGATGATGTTGACCGAAGATGTCACCCCCCTTGGCGGCGCGACCTGCCTCAACCGGACGCGCCTGACTCCGATCGACGAAGGAACCCGGGTGGAGGTGACCCTCGGCCGCGGCCACGGCAACCCCATAGCCCGCCTGCTGCTGGAGATCTACATTCGTTGGAAGCTGCCCGGCTTCATCGCCGACGGATTGTTCCAACTGCGCGATAGTTTGTTGACCCCCGCCGACGCGCCGCCCCAAACATCGAATAACTGATCACGACCTCTTCAATCGTCAATCGTCATTCCTAATTCCTAATTCCCAATTCCCAATTCCCAATTCCCAATTCCTAATTCCTAATTCCTAATTCTTCAGGATGTGCGTCACAATCGTCGCCCCACTCCCCCCGATATTCTGCGTCATGGCCACCCGCGCCCCCGGAACCTGCAACGCCCCGGCCTGCCCGCGCAGCTGCAACGTGGCCTCCACCAGCTGATACAGGCCGGTCGCCCCCACAGGATGCCCTCGCGCCTTCAGCCCACCCATCGTCGAGATGGGGATACGGCCGCCGAGGGCGATGTCGCCATCCAGCCCCAACCGGACGCCGCGGCCGCGCTCGGCAAACCCGCAGGCCTCCAGTGACAGCGCGGCCATGATGCTGAACGCGTCGTGCAGTTCGAACAGGTCGATATCCTCCGGCCCCATCCCCGCCTGCCCGAAGGCGCGGTTGGCCGACAACTCGGCCGCCTTCAGCCACAAAATATCCTCGCGGTCATGAACCGACACCGTGTCCGTGGCCGAGGCCGAGGCAGCCACCCGCACCGCCCCCGGCGCACCCTCGGCCGCCACCAGCAGCATCGCCGCCGCCCCGTCGCCAATGGGCGAGGCGTCATAGAGGCTGATCGGCGCCGCCACCTCGCGGCCGCGGTCATATTCGCGCTGGTCGATGGCGTAGCGGTGCAGCGCGTTGGGGTTGCGCGCCGCGTTGGCGTGGGCCGTCAGGGCAAACGGGGCGAAGTCGCGATGGTCATAGCCGTACTCGTGCATGTAGCGGCGCATGATCAGCGCGTTAAGCCCCACGAAGGTGATCCCCTGATCGATCTCGAAATCGGCGTCGGCCGCCGTGGCCAGCGCGGCCGTTGTCTCGCCG
>CAYXNH010000143.1:0-8033 GCA_964466135.1 uncultured Ardenticatenaceae bacterium
CGGCGAAGGCGGGCGCGCCGGTGATGGCGCTGCGGATCATCAGGATGCCGTAGCCGGTCAGCAGCAACACGGCCGCCAACAGCCACACATCAAAATAGCGCCATACCGAGGTTCTGGACATCATTGCCGGTTGATTCTAGCCCCGAGGGTGCATGGGAACCAACGATATTAGGCGTTTTCACACCTTTACCGAATCCGGCATTTCTGCGGTGCGGGCTTTTCTCTATTTGCCGGACCTTGCTCCATTCCGCCCGGCCCGCACCGTCATCAGGGGAATCTCCGCCACCAGCCGGTTCTCTTGCGTGTTTTGCTCCAGGTGCACAATCACCTTGTCCGTGTCGATCGCCATGTGTTTGGCGATCACCTGGATGATGTCGTCCTTGATCAGTTCCAGCATACCGGGGGGCAAGTCGGCGCGATCGTGGATCAGCACCATCTGCAAGCGCTGCTTGGCCACTTGGCCGCTGGATTCATTTTTTCCGAGCAATCGATCGAGCCAGTTCATGCCGTGTCCCTCTTCGTTCCAAATGACGAGTGACGAATGACGAGTGACGAATGAAGAACAGTGGTCGCCATCATTTGCCGTTAATTCGAGTTGCTGCCCATGAGCGCTCTTAGACGGCCCATCAGCGTCTGCTTCGGAGTCAGGTCCAAAAACGGCACATCTTCGCCATCCAGCCGGCGGGCCACATTGCGGAACGCCTCGCCCGCGCCGGCGCCATTCACGCCGTGCATCACCAGCGGCAAGCCCTGATTGCTGGCCACGAGGATGCGTTCGTCCTCGGGGATGACGCCCAACAGGTCCACGGCCAGGATATCGAGGACATCATCGACCGAGAGCATGTCGCCCCGGCTGACCATGGCGGGCTTGACCCGATTAAGGATCAGTTGACCCGGCCCTTTCTCCTCGGCCTCAATCAGGCCGATGATGCGGTCGGCGTCGCGCACGGCCGACACCTCGGGGTTGGTGACGATGATCACCTTGTCGGCCGGGGCCACGGCGTTGCGGAAACCGCGCTCGATGCCTGCCGGGGAGTCGATGACGATATAGTCCATCTCCTTGCGCAACTGATCGCAAATCAGCACCATATCCGAGGGGCTGACGGCGTTCTTGTCGCGGGTCTGCGCCGCCGGGATGAGGTATAGCTCCGGCTGGCGCTTGTCCTTGATCATCGCCTGGCGCAGGCGGCAGCGACCCTCGACTACATCGACCAGGTCGTAGACGATGCGGTTTTCCAGCCCCATGACCACGTCCAGATTGCGCAAGCCGATGTCGGCATCGATCGCCGTCACGCGATGGCCCATAATCGCCAACGCGGCTGCCAGGTTGGCCGTCACCGTCGTCTTGCCCACCCCCCCTTTACCGGAGGTTACCGTCAGGATTTGTGCACTCATCATATTCGTCCTCTCGGATCAGACTCGTCGCGCCATCGTCACAAATTTCATCCTTGATTGCTGCTCACCGTCTGCTCAATGTTTCCAGTTCTCGGCCACGATCTGGCCGTCGCGAATCGTCGCTTGCTCCGGAACCGCGTCCGCGCGGTTGTCGTCGGGGGCCACGGCGATCCGATCGGCGATGCGTAATTGGGTTGGATTCAGTTCCAATGCGCAAATCACCGCCGAAGCCTCGCCCGCCGCCCCGGCGTGAACCATGCCGCGCAGCCGCCCCCAGACGATCACGTTGCCCGTGGCGATCACTTCCGCGCCGGGGTTGACGTCGCCCAGGATCACGACATGCCCTTCGTGGACCACGGACCGACCGGAGCGCAACGTCTCGCGCAGGAGCAATGCGTTGGCCGGCGGGGCTTCTTTTGTTCCGTTTGTTCCGTTGTCCTTGCCGTTGGGGGAGACCCTCAACGCGTTGCCTTCCAGGTCCGTGGCGCTGCCCGACAGGCGAGTCGCCAGCCCCATCTCGCGGGCCTTCTCGCGCGTCTCGCGGTCGTCGGCGATGATCGCCCACAGCAATAGCTTTTGGGTGTCGAACAGTTCGCGCAAGCCCGCCAATTGTTCGTTGTTCATCGTGCGGCGGCCGATCTCCAGCGCGATGCGACTGCCCTGCAAAAAGTCACGCTTTTTCTCCAGTTCGTGGCGCAGGCTCTCATAAACGGCAAAGTCCGGATGGTCCGTCACCCGGATGATCAAGCCGTCGCGATTTCCCTTGATATCTATTTGTTGTCCCACGGTTGGTTGATGGGACCTCCCTGCGCCCGCAGTGGGCGATTTCCGCCCCGAATCGGGGTGAATTGTTGACATGATACAACAAGACTGCCACACTGGCAAGTGAAGGGGCCGTGATATCCAACGGTGGCAGGTCTTTCGCCTTTAACCTGTCCATTTCGCCCAATCCGCGGATAATACCCCTCCTTATTTTTTGGGAACCTGTAACGACCGTGGATTTATCCTTATGATCATCGGCATGGACTTCGGCACCACAAACAGCGGCATGGCGGTCGTGGACGACCGTGGCGCCCACGACCGCGGCGTCGATGATCCTGTCGTCGATATCCTGCCGATCGACCCCTCGGCCCCCAACCCGCGCGTCGCCCGTACCGCGCTATATATCACCAACGAGCAAGCCGTCACTATCGGCCGGGCGGCTATCGACCTCTACTTCCAGCACAACCTCAATCGCCCGGTCAGGATGCAGCGTGTTTGGGTGGGCGAGATCGAAGTTATCGCCGATCTCGTCTTCTACGTCACGGACGTCTATGCCTGGGCCGACATTCTCTCGCCCGGGAGGCTGTTCCTGTCCATCAAAACGGCCTTGCGCGATGTCAACTACCCCGGCACGGTCATCGGCCGGACGTACTATTCGCTGGACAGCCTCATCGCCCTCTACCTGACAGTGACCAAAGCCCGTGCGGAGAAGCTGCTGGGGCGTGAGATCGACCAGGTAGTCATGGGCCGCCCCGTCCACTTCGCCGCCGACGAGGAAGGCGATCGCCTGGCCGAGGCGCGCCTGCTCCACGCCGCCTTTCGCGCCGGCTACCGGACGGTCTATCTGCAGTACGAGCCGGTGGCGGCCGCCTGGAGCTATGCCCAGGGATTGACACGACCGGAAAACGCCCTGATCTTCGACTTCGGCGGCGGCACGCTGGACATCACCGTCATGCGGCTGGGCGAGGGGCGGCCGCGCGTGCTGGCCACCGGCGGCATCCCCGTGGCCGGGGACGTCTTCGACCGCAAGCTCGTGCGGGCCAAGTTGCCGCGTCACTTTGGCGAAGGCAGTCTCTATGGCCCGCGCCACAAGGCGTTGACCGTGCCGCAATGGATCTATGACTCCTTTTCCGACTGGCAGACGATCATGGAACTCCAGTCGGCCGAGAACAAGCCCATTCTGCGCGAGATAGCCCAGACCGCCCAGCGCCGAAGCCAGATCGAGGCCCTCATCGCTCTGGCCGGCAGCAACTATGGCCTGAAAATGTTCGATATTGTCGAGGAGGCCAAGCGTGCGCTCTCCGACAAACGCGGCGCGGCCATTACCCTCGACGGCCCCGGCTTCGAGGTCCATGAATTCGTCACCCGCGGTGAGTTCGAGGGGATCATCCGCGGCGAAACGCGAGCTATCGAGCATCATCTGCTGGAGACGGTCAGCCGGTCGGGACTGCGACCGGATCAGATCGACAGCGTCATCCGCACCGGCGGCTCGGCGCTCATCCCCGTCTTCCACGAGATGCTGGGCCGCCATTTCGGCGAGGCCAAAGTGCGCAGCATCGACACGTTCAGCAGCGTCACTGCCGGGCTGGGCATCATCGGCCGGCATCTGGAACGGGGCGAAGTCGATCTGCCCGCCCACACCCCGGCGGATTTCGCTGACCTGCCGGAGACAACCGGTGGAAGGCTGAACATCCCGCCGGCCAATCTGGAACTGCTGCAGCGGCGAATCATCCTGGAGGAGCAGGGGAGCAAGGACCCGGCCGAGCAGGGGAATGGCCTGGTTTTGTTGGGGCGGCCGGGCACCGGCGCGCGCGTTGGGGTTGACCTGCGCGTCTGCTTGCCGGGTGACGCTCACCCCGAAGACGTCACTTTCATCGCCGCCCTGCGCCTCCCGGCGGATGACCAGCTTCTGCTCATCACCTCTCGCTACCGCTTTCTGCTAACCACCGCCCGGCAACTGGCCGACTTGCGTGGGGCCGGGCTGGGCATCGGAGACGTCCACCGCTTCGCCGACCGCGAGACGGTCGCCACGCTGGTCAACTGGACGGCTGCGCGCGAGATGGAGCGATTGCTGCTGGTGACTTCGACCGGCTACGCGCGCGCCTACCCACTCGACGCGCTGCGGGCCGCCATCGAGTCCCCCGCTCCATTGACCTTCGACAACCCGCCGCCTGGTGTGCCGGTGGCGGCCCAGGGCATTGACCGGAGCATGGACATCGTCATCGTTACCGAGGCCGGTCGGGCCGTTCGCTGGTCGTCGGCCAACATTCCCCTGGCGGGCGTGCAAGCCCTGAATCCCGGCCGCGACGCCGCCTTCGACCGGGTGACGACCGCGCTGGCGGCCGTGCCTGAGGGTGATATCGCGCTGATCCTGGCCGACGGCTTCGCTCGCCGGCTGCGGGTAGATTGGGTGGCGGCCGCGCCGCGGGCCAATGCCAAAGGCAAGGCGCTGGTGGCGCGGAAGTCGTCCGTCGTGGGGCTGGCTCTTGCCGGGCCGCTCACGCTGATCACCGACCGGCGGACATTGGCGGCCGATGCCGGCACATTGCCGCTGGAGGATTCGACGAAGGCATTCCGACTGGTGGCGATGGAAGAGGGGGAATCAGTGACTGCCGTTGCCTCTGACCGGTGATCGGCAGCCCCAGAGGGGCGAGACAACCGGCGAACCACGTATCTTGTCCGGCCAAAGGGGCTTGGGCCGGTAGTCTCGCCCGTACAAGCTACGTTCCTTGTCGCCGTTCTTGTGATAAGATAGATGAATATCCAGGATCATCGATGATCCTGAAAATGATTATCGCCCGTGTGACCGATGACCCTTTCCCTCGCCTCCTCAAAATCCCGCCCCGTTCCGCCCGAACACCGCAAGAATTTCAACCATCTGATATTCGATATCGCCTGGTTCGGCGTGCTGAACGGCAGCGCCATCGCCTTCGTCGCCGTCTATGCTACCCGGCTGGGAGCCGACGCTTTCCAGTTGGGCTTGCTCAATGCCAGCCCGGCCCTGGTCAACCTGGTCTTTGCCCTGCCTGCCGGTCGCTTTCTTCAGGATCACCGCATCAGCCGGGCAACCTTCTATTCTTCTATCCTGCATCGCTGGTTCTATCTGGTGTGGATCTTCCTGCCGTTGCTGTTTAACCCGGGGGGGCAGGTGTGGGCGCTGGTCGTGCTGACGGTGCTGATGAGCATCCCGGGGACGGCGCTGGCCATCGGTTTCAACGGTTTGTTCGCGGCGACTGTGCCGCCGGAATGGCGGGCTCAGGTTGTGGGCGTGCGCAACGCCGCCTATGCCCTGACCTCGGTCATCGTCGTGCTCATCTGCGGCCGATTGCTCGACGTCATCCCGTTTCCGCTGGGCTATCAGATCGTCTTTGCCATTGGCTTCCTCGGCGCAGTCATGAGCAGCCTGCACCTATGGTTCATCCGGCCGCACGATGAGCATCGCCAGGCGACCGGCCAAAAGAGCATCGGCGATTGGGCCACGCCCGGCTCGATGGGTTTATGGCAGGGACTGCGGATGACGGTGGGCCTGCGTTTCCTGATGCGCGAGAAGCCGCTCAGCAGTCACTGGTTCAACCCGCCGCGCGACGTGGATTTTCGCAAGGTGTTGATCCTGGTCTTCGCCCTGCATCTGACGCTGTTCCTGGGCGCGCCACTCTTCCCGCTCTTTCTGGTCAACACCTTGGGGCTGAGCGATCAGGTCATCGGCCTGGGCAATAGCATATTCTATGTTGCCCTTTTCCTGGCTTCGACCCAGCTGGACTGGGTTACGAGGCGATTTGGCCATCGCCGGACGATGGCTCTCGGTGTCCTCATCATCAGCTTCTATCCGGGACTTCTATCGCTGGCCACCGGCGCGACGCTGTACCTGGTCGCCTCGATAGCGGGCGGCGCGGGTTGGGCGCTGGCCGGCGGCGCGGTCGGCAACTATGTGCTGGAGAAGACGCCCGACGACAGCCGCCCATCCTATTTGGCCTGGTACAATATCTCCCTGCAAGCGGGGGCGCTTTTTGGATCGCTCATCGCCCCGGCGCTGGCGGGCTGGTGGGGACTGGTCGTCGGCTTGTTGTTCGCGGCCGTCTGCCGGTTCCTGACGGGGCTGGCGATCTGGCGCGACCACTGAGCGCCGGGAAACGGCCTAGCGCACGACCAGGATCGCTCGATTTACGTCCAGCACCAGTTCGCGCGCCAGGTCATTGAGCAGGAAGCGCGGCAGTTTCTCATCCCGTCGCACGCCGATGGCGACCAGATCATAATCGCCCGATCGGGCTTCTTTGACGATCTCGTCCAGGACCAGGCCGTGCCGTACCTTAGCTTGCAACTTCAGTCCTGTCCTCTCCAGGTAGGCCAGGTTGTGTTCGAGGAAGACTCCTTCGGGCGCGCCGCCGGCGATTAGCTGCTCGGCCGTCAGGTAGAGGTCCTCGCCGTTGATGCCGGGGGCAGCGCTGATTTGCGACATGACGTGCAAGACCGTTATCTCCGTTGCCGCAGCCAATACCGCCGACAGATGGGACCGGAAGAGGTCCAGCAGGGTGGGCGATTGAACGCCGCTGTCGCAGATCAAGATTCGGTTGATCGGCCGCGCCTCTCGTTTGGCGATCAGAACCGGCAATCCGGCGTGGGCAACGACCTTTTGGGTCACCAGCCCACGAAGGCGCGCCAGCAACGGGCGTGAATGGCGCTGGCCCATCACGATCAGTTCAAAATGCCCCGCCTCGCTCTCGTTGACAATCTCCTCCCACGGTTGGCCAACCCGGATTTTGTACTCAACGGAGCTGAATGCGGGATCAAGCATCGTAGCCGCATGAGCCAGAATCTTTTCTCCCTCAGCTTTATCTTCGGCGCGCTTGACAACCGTCAATACGGTCGGCTCGATTGAAACGGTTTCGGCCAATAGCATGAGCTGCCGAATAGCGATCTCGGATTGTCCTTGTCCCCCAGTGGTAAGCAAAACGCGCATTTTCAAAAACTCCTGATGCCTCATATTATGGCGATTATCCTGTGAGCAACCGGAACCGGGTTAATGATTCATCTGTTGCTGATGACACAGGATAGATTCTCACTTGTTTCGGTAATGTTGCCCTGAGCAGACCACCTGATCTAGATAAAGGTGAGCACGAGTGGCAGAATGAAGATCGCGATCATAAACAGGGCCATATTAGCATTTTTCTCGGTCACCCAAGCGACGAAGCGCAAGGATGATCGCTCATAATTTCTGAATGCCGTCAGCATGATGACCAGGGAGGCCAGAGTGACCCCCAGCATTTGGGCCAGAACAACGGAGACGGCATCGTGGTTATTCAGCAAGACTGCGGCAAACAGGGTATCGATGAACGTTGTGATATTGGCGCCCATGATGTAAGGGATCACGTTTTCGCGACGAACAAACCCGCGATGGCTGAGGGGCACCAGAATGCTCAACGATACACTAACCGACATGGAGACCAGAGTGACACCTGCACCCAGCAGAAACATGATCGTCGGGTTATAGACCAGGCGCGACACGCGGCCGACCTGACTTTCCTTGATGGTCATCTCCGGCAAGCATTTATCGAACAGATTGAAGGTCAGCAGGATGATGCCCAGACCAACAAGGAACAGCGCCCAGGTGGGCAGGATGCTCTGAAAAAATTGGGAGATTGGATCGAAGATCAGGTCGATGATGGCGATGGCCGACACACCTCGTCCAAAAGTAAAGTGACTCAGCCAACCGGACCTCAACAGCAGGGTACCGATGATGAGCGAGCCGACCTGGAGCGAACCGGTGACTGTGAACGACAACAACCCCATGCTGAGGCTGGTGGCTCGGTTTCGGCCGCGCAACACGTAGATGAAGCCGATGAACAGGATGATGAAGCTGGCGCCCATGCGGCTGCCGA
>CAYXNH010000144.1:0-8018 GCA_964466135.1 uncultured Ardenticatenaceae bacterium
AATGAGACGTCGATATCGTCCAGCGTCTTGCCCGTGGGCAGAGCCAACGCGTCGAGCGCCAGTAGCGCGGCTTCCAGAGCGGGCGTCGCCGACCTGTAGAGCGAGGTCGGTATGGCTTCGATCACCGTATCCGCCTCAGATACGTCGACGGCCGGCAATTCGGAGCCATCTGCCCAGGGTGTGAAATCGGCGATCGGGGGTTCAATGGTATCTGTCTCCGATGCGACCGATCCATCGACCTCTCCGGCTTCTGCTTGTAATTCGATTGCCGGCCTGGAAGTGTCGTCAGTATAGTCCGGGAATCCCGAAAAGGCTTCGATGTCCGCGGCCGCCAGCGCCGCGGCTTGGGCTTCCAACTTGGAGATCGAATCGAATTCATCGGCTACTAAATCGGCCACGACTCGCCCATCGACGATTTCAGGTTCAGGCGAAGATGCTATGGCGGTGGCCATGATTTCATCGACTGGCGTTTCGTCCGAGACCGAAATGTCACTATCGGCATGGCTCAGTTCAGGTTGTCGCTCGGCCGCTTTTTCTTCAAGAAAGGCCATCGCCTCTTCGAAGGAGGGATCGAACGGGTCGACAGGTTCATCGATAAGGGCGAATTCGATGTTGGCCTCGTGGTCTTCGCCATGGAGGAGGACTACCGGCGCGGCCTCGGGGATGTCCGGTGCAGCCGGGTCGCTGGGGACCTCGGCCGTCATCCTTTGTTCAGCAGCCATTGTTTCCACCAAAATCACCGTGTCGGCGAGGTCTTCCTCCTGGATGAAAGGATGCACCGGCATATCGCCGGCCATATCCGAATCAGACCCTAGCTCGTCCAGCGGTAACATGGCCTGGTCGATCCCCGTCTCCATCAACAGCTTGGAGGCCAAAGCCCGATCGACGACGCTGGGGATATCCTCGATGGGTGCATCCTGACTGGCGGCCAGTTCTTCGATCCAGGCCATCGCCGCGTCCAAATCATCGGCCGATGGGGTCTTGTCATCCGGCTCTGGTGCTGCTGCGGAAAGCTCCAAGTCAGCGCCTTCAGACTCGTTCGGTGGAGGAGAATCGGTTATATCGGCTGTCTCGGCCTGATGGCTGTCCGGCCCAAGCCAGGCCAGGGCATCTTCCGGTGTTTGGGGCTTTACCGGGTCGGCTTCCAGCTCGAACGCGGGTTCGATGGTTGCTGCGGCTTGATCCGCGCCGGGTCGATCATCAATCGTTCCGCGTGTTGGAGGGAGCAGCGCGCTTTGCATCGGCTCTCCGATGCGCCGCCACTCAAGCGTCGGCAATTCCTCGACCGACTCGCGCTGGGTCATCTTGGCCAACCAGTCGAGCCGGCTTTCCGGCTCAGTGTCGGCTAACCCTTCGATGTGAGGTGTGCTTGGCACCTCGCGTAACCAATCGGGAAGATCGCCTTCGTCGCTCTCGATCAGGCCGCGAAAAGGGGATTCGATCGTTGCGGATGGAACGGGATTGGGTGGTTCAGCTGCCGCGCCTTTTCGGTTCGTCAACTCTTCCAACCATTTCAAGGCCTCTTCCAGTTCGTCCCGAGACACTCTGGATGGAAGTTCGGATTTATGATCCTGGGATTTACTGTCCATGTTTCATCCTCTCTGCCGGAAGGAGTCTGCTCCCGGTTCAACCCCGACCGGTTCACCTGCCGCCGACATTTTACCACATTCGGCCAACGGGCGGCCGGAATCGGCCAGTTATGGTCAACTTCCACACGCAATTATCGATCAAAACCTCATTTTAGCAAGTAATGCCGGCTGAGGCGCTCGACCAGATCGGTTATATCATGTTCGGATTCCGGCATCGGGCCGATTGGATCGTGGATGATGTCCTGCCCCAGCAGGGCATGCAAGGTGTTGATGACCCCGGTGGAGAGGACATCGAGCCGATAGCCGCCTTCGAGGACGAACAGGATTCGGCCGTTGCAAAACCTGTCTGCGTACCCCAGTAATTTACGGGTTATTTCGACATAGCCGGTCAGGCTCAGCCCCGCCATGGCCAATGGGTCTTGCCAGTGGGCGTCAAACCCGGCCGAGATCACCATAAACTCCGGCTCAAAAAGCTTCAGCCTCGGCTCAATCAGCTCGTCAAAGACGTGGCGGTAGCCGTAATCGCCTACGTAGGGAGGTAGCGGCACGTTGAAGGTGAAGCCGCGCCCCCGGCCCGTTCCGATCTCATACATCCCGCCGATGCCGGGATAAAAATAGGGGGCGAACAGATGGGTCGAGATAAACAGGACGGAATCATCCTCGAAGAAGATGTCCTGGGTGCCGTTGCCATGATGAACGTCGAAATCGATGATGGCCACCCGCTTCACGCCGTGGACGACCTGAGCCTGGCGCGCGGCTGCCGCCGCGTTGTTGAAGATGCAAAAGCCGCTCACGCGATCGGCCTCGGCATGATGGCCCGGGGGCCGGATCAGCGCGAAACCGTTCGCTGCCGCACCGATCATAATTTGATCGACGGCCTCGGTGCATGCGCCTGCGGCCAGCAAGGCCAGATCGTACGTCTGCCCGGTGGCATAGGTGTCGCCTTTATCCAGTAGCCCGCCCCCATGTTCCGACTTGTGCCGCACGAACTCGATCAGATCGACGGTGTGGATGCGCCTAAGTTGTTCAACCGTGGCCGGTTTCGGCTGAAGGATCGAGAGGTCCGCCAGAAGTCCCGACTGTTCCAGCGCGGCCGCCACAGCATTCATGCGCTGGATACTCTCGGGGTGTTGTGCCTTGGTATGCCCGGCCGCAGGCGCGAGCGCTACGAGTGTGGTCATCGTCTGCTTCGTTCCATCATGTCGCCACCTATTATACTCAAATGCCCGTTCGCGCCGTCTTTGGAGGAGGTCTGGCAGCCGCCGGATGATCCCAACAACGGCGATCGCCGGCTGATAAGGATAATAGTTTGTGTATTTTCTCAAGAATGTCTAATATAGTGACCGGCCATCGACAAAGGATCGATGGGCCGACCGTCTATTAACGGCGACCTGGAGTGAGAAACACTCTATATCTTAAATTTTCTCATTGGTGAGAGGAGGTTTTAAAACCCGATTATGGAACAGATATTTCGGTTTCTTGAGATGGGCCTTACCAGCTTTGAAATGATTGCCACCTGGTCGGTATTAGGCATCGCTTTCCTGGGGCTTCTCTATGCTTTGTTCTTGCGCAAGCAGATCCTCGCCGAGGACAAGGGCACGGAAAAGATGCAGGAGGTCTGGGAGGCGATTCGTCAGGGCGCGAATGCTTACCTGACCCGCCAGCTGCGCACGATCCTGCCCTTCATCGCTGTGTTGACCATCGCCCTTTTCCTGAGCGTCTACATCGTACCGCCCACGGAAATCACCCGGGAAGTGTTCAAGGACTATAGCGAAGACAGGATCCGGCTGATCGTCGGTATCGGTCGCGCCGTCGCCTTTATCATGGGCGCGGGCTTCTCGCTCATGGTCGGCCAGCTCGGCATGCGCATGGCCGTTGAAGGCAATGTCCGCGTGGCATCGGCGGCCCGCACCAGCTTCAAGGACGCGCTCCGCATCGCCTATCGCGCCGGGACCATCACCGGTATGTTGACCGACGGCCTTGGCCTGCTGGGCGGCACGCTTATCTTCATGCTCTTTGCCAAGGCTGCCCCCGATGCCTTGCTGGGCTTTGGCTTTTGCGGCACGCTCATCGCGCTGTTCATGCGCGTCGGCGGCGGCATCTACACCAAGGCGGCCGATGTCGGCGCGGACCTGGTCGGCAAGGTCGAGCATGACATGCCCGAGGACGACCCCCGCAACGCGGCCGTCATCGCTGACCTGGTCGGCGATAACGTCGGTGACTGCGCCGGTATGGCCGCCGATATTTTTGAATCCTATGAGGTGACTATCGTCTCGTCCCTGATCCTGGGCGTGACCCTGACCTTGATCACCGGGCACAACGAATTTATCCTCTATCCGCTGCTCGTGCGCGGTATCGGCGTTTTGGCGTCGATCATCGGCACCTATCGCGTCAAGGGTCAATCCGACGACAGCGGCAACGCGATGCAGGCCATCTTCCGCGGCTTCCTGACCTCGGCGGCGATCTCCGTCGTCCTTTTCGGCATCGTAGCTGTGTTCTACATGGACACAGTGCCGGGTGGTTGGTTCCGTCCCTTTCTGTCCACGGCCGTGGGTGTCGCTTTGGCCATCGTCATCGATCGCCTGACCGATTACTTCACGGGTACGCATTACCGGCCGGTGAAGGAGATCCGCGACAGCACCTCCGGCGGCCCGGCAACGACGATCCTCTCCGGCCTGGCGTCGGGTTATGAGTCGGCCGTCTGGTCTGTTGTCGTCATCGCGGCCACCATTGTGGCGGCCATCCTGATCTACAGCGGCATTCCAGCCGATCACTTTGCCACCGATCGATTCTCGCCCGATTTCATCCAGTTTACGTTCGTCCTGTACGGCATCGCCCTGACCGGCATCGGCATGTTGACCCTGACGGGCAACAATGTGGCCATGGACTCCTTCGGCCCCATCTCCGATAACGCCAATGGCATTGGCGAGATGGCCGGATTGGAGCCGAAGGCCCGCCAGATTATGGCTGACCTGGATGCGGTGGGTAACACCACCAAGGCGATCACCAAGGGTATCGCCATCGGTTCGGCAGTCATCGCCGCCGTCTCCCTGTTCGGTTCGTTCATCACCGACGTCAATCTCGTCAATCCCGAGGCGCTGGCCAACGGCATTCGCGTTTCGGAGCCGATGGTTTTCGTCGGTGTGTTGCTGGGCGGAGCCTTGCCGTGGATGTTCTCCTCGCTGGCCATCCGCGCCGTCAGCCGTGCCGCGGGCCAGATGGTGGAAGAAGTGCGCCGACAGTTCCGCATCCCCGGCATCCTCGAAGGCACCAAGAAACCGGATTATGCTCGCGCCGTCACCATCTCGACCGTCGCCGCTCAGAGAGACCTGATCAATCTGGCGGTGTTGGCCGTGGTCATGCCCATCGCCGTCGGCTTGCTCCTGCAGGTTGAGGCGCTGGGTGGTTTCCAGGCCGGCATCATCGTCTCCGGTATGCTTCTGGCGGTTTTCATGTCCAATACCGGTGGCGCCTGGGACAATGCCAAGAAGCTCATCGAGGACGAGGAGCGCGATCCCGAAGCCAACACCGGCAAGGGTTCGGAGCGGCACAAGGCGGCCGTCGTCGGCGATACGGTGGGCGATCCCCTCAAGGATACCGCCGGCCCGGCGCTCAACCCGATGATCAAGGTGGTTAACCTGGTCAGTCTGATCATCGCTCCCATCATCGTGCAGTATAGCGAGCGCACCATCGGCGTGATTATCGCCTCGGTGGTTCTTGTCGCTATCCTGGGTTGGGCTATCGTGCGGTCGAAGGCTGAGGCTCAGGCTATCGGCGCCCCGACCAAGTCATAATCGGTCCGTTTAGCGGTTCGATAAGACAGTAGGAATAGAAAGAGGAGATCGTGAAATCGATCTCCTCTTTTTGATCCCAGTATTGGCTGCCGTTTAAATCAATGATCATCTGCTATATCAATGTTATGCGTTATGACAAGTTAATTGGTATGGATGTCGATTTTGTCATACAATCAGCCGGATGGATGATGCCATGCGAGACCTGACCTTTGAGGAGGCGCTGCTCCAATTGGAGGAGACGGTGGCCCAGCTTGAATCCGGGAACCTGACCCTGGAAGCATCGTTAAGTCTGTTCGAGCGAGGTCAACGGCTGGCCGCCCATTGCGGGCAGTTGCTGGATAAGGCCCAACTTCGGATTGAACAATTGACCGAAGACGGCGAGATCATCGATCTGACGCCGCCCGCCTGAAACGGTCGCGCATCGTCCATACCAACCCGATCTGTTATCAAATCTTGAGGCTGTTTTGTTCAAAAGCATTCGTGAGTCATTGAACCGAACGCGCCAGTCGGTGTTCGGCCAAATCGCCGGCGCCCTGGGCGCGGGTGATATTACCCCGGAGACATGGGAAGACCTGGAGGCTTTGCTGATCCAGGCCGATGTCGGCGTGCCGACGACCATCTATCTGGTAGATACACTGCGTGAGCGCGTGCGTCGCGACGGTCTGTACCGGGCCGATCAGCTGCTGGGAGCGCTGCGCAGCGAGCTGCGAGCCTTGCTCGTCGCTCCGCCGCCATTTGAACTGGAAGAGAAACGACTGCTGACGGTCGTGATGGTCGTCGGCGTCAACGGCTCCGGCAAGACCACCACGATCGGCAAGCTGGCCCACCGCTATAAAGAGCAAGGTCACAAGGTCATTCTGGCCGCCGCCGACACGTTTCGCGCCGCGGCCATCGACCAGCTGAACATCTGGGGCCAGCGAGCCGACGTCCCGGTTATCGCCGGGCAGCCGGGGGGCGATCCGGCCGCGACTGCTTATGACGGCATTCGAGCCGCCCGCGCCCGCGGATTTGATCTGTTGTTTATCGACACCGCCGGTCGCCTGCACACCAAATTCAATCTGATGAAGGAATTGGAGAAGGTTTACGGTGTGTGCAAGAAGAGCGTCCACGCCGCGCCCCACGAGGTATTGCTGGTGCTTGATGCACCCACGGGACAGAACGCCCTGACCCAGGCCGCCAAATTCAAGGAATCGGTCCATGTCACCGGCGTCATCCTGACCAAACTGGACAGCACGGCCAAAGGCGGCATGGTCTTCGCCATCTACCGTGAATTGGGCTTGCCGGTGCGTTTCATCGGTACCGGCGAGCGTATTCAGGATTTGGCCCCCTTCGATGCCGACCAGTTTATCGCCGGTTTATTCGACGAATCATAGCCGGGCCGGCGCCGCCCCAGGCGTTTGGCCGAGGAATTTAGTACACTCATCATGGAAGAACTAGTCAATCAACTGACCGAATTAACCCACATCATCGACCTGCTCCGGGGGCGTCTTTGACGTAGCCGCCAAGGAAGCCCGTATCGCCGAACTGGAAGAGAAAATAGCCGACGCGAACTTCTGGAACGATCCCGCCGAATCACAAAAGGTCATGCGTGAGTTGACTCGCTTGCGCGAGCAAGTCTCCGTATGGCAGCCCGTCAGTCGATCCCTGAGCGACGCGCTTGAACTGGCCGAGCTGGACGACGCCGAATTGCATGATGATCTTTCGGCCGAGGTCGAGCGCCTGACGGCTGAAGTGCGCCAGCTTGAGTTCCAGACTCTCATGTCGGGCGACTATGACAACGAGGACGCTATCCTGGCCATTCATGCCGGGGCCGGCGGGACTGAAGCTCAGGATTGGGCTCAGATGCTGCAGCGCATGTTTCTTCGTTGGGCGGAACAGCATCGCCTGAAGGTCGAGATCATCGATGAGAGTGCGGGTGACGAGGCGGGGATCAAGAGCTGCATGATCTCTGTCGCCGGCCCCTATGCCTATGGCTGGCTCAAGTCGGAGCGTGGCGTCCACCGGCTGGTGCGCATCTCGCCTTATGATAGCTCCAGTCGTCGCCATACATCGTTCGCCAAGGTCGAAGTTTGGCCCGATGTAGCCGAGGATATCGAGATCGAGATCGACGAAAAGGATCTGCGTATCGATCGCTTTCGGGCCAGTGGGGCGGGCGGACAGCACGTGCAAAAGAACGAGACGGCCGTGCGCATCACCCATATCCCGACCGGCGTCGTCGTCTCTTGCCAAAACCAGCGCTCGCTGACGCAGAACACCCAGGTGGCGATGAACATCCTGAAAGCCCAATTGTTTGACCTGGCTCGCCGCAATCAGAACGCCGAGATCGCCGCACTGAAGGGCGAGGATGTCGATGCGGCCTGGGGCAGCCAGATTCGCTCCTATGTATTGCAGCCATATAAGATGATCAAGGATCATCGCACCGATCATGAGGTCGGCAACACCCAGGCAGTGCTCGATGGCCGTCTGGATGATTTCATGGAGGCTTATCTGCGGCAGCGGGTTGGCGAGGGCGCGCCTGTGGTGATGGCGGCCGGGACCGATGACGAGTAGAAGCGCCGAATCGAACGGAATACTAATGCTGGGAGTGTCTAAATTTATGGGTAGATAAAATCGGCCAAATGGGCCGGGTAGCTTG
>CAYXNH010000145.1:0-7996 GCA_964466135.1 uncultured Ardenticatenaceae bacterium
GTACTCTAAATCCACATCGATCAAGGCACGGTCGAGCCTCCTCCAGAGCCTCTCCAGGATATCGGGAAAGTCCTTGGGCGCGGGGCCGGGAATACCCATGCCGCGGGCAAACGCGCCGTAAAAATGGGTGTGAGCGCAGATATTGCCGGGCATCACCAGTTGCCCGCGAGCATCCATCTGCTCGGCATCGGGGTACTTGGCCCGGAGGCTTGTGGACGGGCCAATGTCGAGGATACGGCCGTCGCGAAGCATCAGGGCGCTATCCTCCAGAATATCGTTTGGGGAACCCCAGGTTACCAAGCGGCCGTTGTGGATTAGCAGGTCAGTCATGGAACTATTTTAACGACCTCTGCCAAAGACGCCAATTGCAAGGCGGGTTTGAAACTCGCTCCACACCATCTCCTGGCCCACTCGTAGGCAAGTCGTCGGCATTTGCCGGGTGCAAAGTTCGCCCGGCTTTTATATAATCCCCTTGACGCTAATGTTGTTCCAACAAATTTGGGTAAGAATGGACGGAACAGCTTCGTCTACAAGCTGTAGACATGTCATGATAGACACGAAATATGAACTCTGAAGGAGATTATTTATAATGGCAAAGCCAGTTGAAGTTACCGACGCCACCTTCCAAAAAGAAGTGCTGGAGTCTAATGTCCCCGTCCTGGTGGACTTTTGGGCCGACTGGTGCGGCCCGTGCCGCTTTATCGCTCCGTTTGTGAAGGAAATTGCGGCCGAGCAGGAAGGCGTCCTGAAAGTCGCCAAGGTCGATGTGGATGATAACCCGGCCGTCCCGGGGCGTTATGCCATCGTGGGTATTCCGACTCTGATGCTGTTCAAGGGTGGACAGGTCGTGGAGCGCATCGTCGGCGCGCAGCCGAAGGAGCGAATCCTGGCCCAGGTTTTGCCCCATCTCGAGAAGGCCGCGGCCTAATCGAGCCATCCCGAAAAACAAGAGCGTCGCCTGATAGCGACGCTCTTTTAATTTCAATTCACGAACGCAGGGCGGGAGTTACTCCGTCGGCGATTTTTCGGCCGGGGGTTGTTCGCCTTCGTCGGACGGGCTGAACTGGTTGGCAAGCTTCTCCAGTTCGGTGCTCAGCCAGCGCAGACCGCCGACCATACCTTCCTGAGCCTTGCGCCCGAATTCGCCGGTTTCGACGCGATCCTTGACGCCTGACGCCTCATCCTTCATGCGGGTTGCCGCCGGGCTATCCTTGGCCTGATTGAAGGCCTTCTCAACCTCATCGGCAAAGCTCTTCATACCGGCGCGGACTTCCGTCTCCACGCGGCGGGCATCATCGCTGGTGAAGAAGCCTTCCAGCGTGTCGGCAAACTGGCGGCCGAGTCTCTTGAACTCATCCACAATGTCGGAGGCATGTTCAGTCTTCGCGCCGCCCGCGTCCTCATCGACCGGGATATCGATCTTGATCCGCTCTTCATCTTTCAACTGGTCAACCTTTGCTTTTTCGTCACTCATGGCCAAACGCTCCTTGATCGTTCGCGTTCCAATTATTTATTCGCGATCGGTAATTCGGCCAAACGGCCGGGGTTTTCTGTTAATCAATACGCAGGCAATGCCGTGTCGGTTGCATGATCGATCCGTCACGCCTTCTTTCGGCCGAGGAGCAAAATCTCGCGCAGCCGGAAAGTTGTGACGCCGGTATCGGTTTGGGGGTCCAGGAACTCGGCCGCGACGGCCGGTGCCCGTGTGAGCATGACTCGCAACTGTGTTCGCGTTTCCGCGGTGTGGCGGGCTGACCAGGTCTCGAAGGTTAGACGCTTATCCATTATCTCGTGCCCCACCACCGCCAGCCCACCGGCTTGCAGCAAGTCGAGCCATTCCTCGTCGCTGAGGCAGCGAACATGGCTGGGGTCGCGCAGTTTCTCAAACGCATTGATATACGCTCCGGCTTGTCGTTGCCGATCGGCCTTCTTGCCGCGCAGACGGCTGCCGGGCACGATATTGTCGACGATCGCCAGCAAACCACTTGGCCGCAGCACCCGCACCGCCTCGGCGATGAAGCGGCCGATGTCGGCAAAGTGATGCGGGGCAATGCGGCAGGTGACGAGATCAAAAGCAGCATCATCGAACGGCATGTCGTCCACGTCACCTGCTACGAATGTGATGTTGGTGAGGCCACGATCGGCCGCTGAATGTGCCGCCAGGCGCAACATGGCCGGCGTCAGATCAAGACCGACAATAGCGGCGACGTGCGGAGCAAAGGCCATCCCCGTATGGCCCGTGCCCGTGGCCACGTCGAGGGCGTGCCAATGAGCTTCCGGCACGACCCGATGCACCAGCCGCGCCAGGCTCGGCCCACCGGCATGGGTCGGGCTATTGACATAAGCAGTGGCGTTCGCGCCAAACTGATCCTGCACCAGCCGTTTGTTCATGTCTGACCTCAGCCCAAAGTATAGCGGCACGCCTCAAAACGAAAAGCCGCGCCTTCGACGGACGCGGCTTTTCTCGATGAGCCGTTCGCAGCTACTTGTACAACTCGTGTTTTTCCAAATAATTGCCTCTTGCTCACTCGGCTCTCAACGATGCGGCTTGGCGCTCATCGGCGCGGGCATCCGGTGACCACCGCCGGGCATTGCCGGGCGAGGATGCGTGCGGCCTGTGGGTCCGCGCTGCGAGGTCACCGGCAGAGGCTCATCCTCGACGAACGTCCTTCGAGGCTCGCGTATCGGCGCGTTCTGTGGCGCGGGTAACTCAGTCCGAACGCGCCGTTCAGGTTGCGGCCGCCGTTCGGCGCGCGCATCATCAGCCTGGCTAAAGAGATGATCCCCGGCCACCGAGAACGCGCCGATGAACAGGATGCGCGTCAGCAGAACGAGAGCGGCCACAAATACAGGTACGAGCTGTAGCAATGTCTCGCGGCCGAGAACCTCATTGCCGAAGTCATGGCTCAGGAGCGTCAAAGACACCGCCCACCAGGTCGTGACGGCGTTCATCGTCGCCCCCAGCAGCCACGCACCCATCAGAAACCAGACGGCACGGGGTTCGTCCGTCCCTCGCTCGGGGGTGAAAATACGAGCCAGCCCGGCAAAATCGATGGCACAGAAGGCGATAGCCAGGATGGTTGCCCATGTGATGCTGAGGAACTCCTTGCTGCCAAGGATGTTATCCAGGGCGAAGCGGGTCGTGTCGAAATTAAATATCTCAAACGCGACCAGAGCGACCGTCAGTATAATGCCGATTACCAACTTGCGCGACGAGTTGCCGATAGTAATATCTGTCAGCTGTGTGCCGCTAAACCGATCCAGAAAATTAGATTGTTGCATCGCCGTATCTCCTCTTTTTCTCGCTCGCAGGTGAGATTAAAGTCTCTTCGTCTTCGCTCCCCATCGAAAAAGGAGAGGGAGCCAATAAGCTCTCACTTACCGGCTCCCGTTTAAGAGGGGTAGTGGTGGAAGGGAAGAGGTTGTGTCTGTCCTATCCACATACTAGCACAGATGTTCTATTAGTCAATCCCCTTGGGATATACTGGCGATAAGTGGGGGATATGTTTGGGAAACAGGCGGAGTGGGTGGCGGAAGGCAAGTGACCAGGTGTCGATGAGAGGATATCCGCTCTGAATATAAGTTGCGCATCGGGAAATCAATGGACAATCGTACTGTGAACCAGCCCGTGATGTTCTACTATGTGACTGACCATAACAAATCTCTGGTGTGATGAGGTGACAGTATGAGAAAGACGATTGCGATTTCAGCCTTGATGCTCTTGATCACAGGTGTGGCTGTTTACGCCGCGAGCAGAGCCAACAGGTTATACGCGAGTCACATCGTGGTAGCGAACGAGACCATTGACGATCTTCTGGAGCGCCGTGACCGGCATCTTCCCCGGCAGGCGGCCGATCTGGCGCTGATCGGTATCAACGATTCGTCGCGAGTCTCGGCCGCGAAGGTCGTTGATTGGCGAATACAGGCAGCGGAAGCGGAGAACATACAGGCGCTTGTCTCCAGTCTGCTGGACGATGATCCCATCTACAGGTTGAAGGCCGATCTGCTGGTGACGTATGACGACGGCAGCACGGCAATGGTGGGATGGGAAAGTTGGCGCTATGGCCTTGTGCTCGGTCCTGTTGTAGTCAGTATGGGAGACGGCCCGCCGGGGCACATCGTTTCAGTATCCCCGGCGACACAGGAAGAGAACTAGAAGTCTGGTTCGACAATCGCTGAATAGTCGCCCGGTTGCACGCCCGGTCCGTAGCGATACACGTTAGGCCAGGGGATGTAGTTGCTGACGAAATTACGTTCGTCGATGAGTTGTCCGTCGGCATTGAAAACGCGCCGGGCAACGATGACCCGCGCGCCCTCGGCCGCCCAGTCGTACTGCTCGGCCGTGCCTTCGGCGACTGTCTCGTCATATTCCCAGACATCATCGGCCGGCGGAGGCACAATGTTTTCAAAGACCGGCTCGTCCTTTTCCACCCGCCGCCCCATACTGGTGCTGTAGAACTTGAAGGTCAGCGATTCGTTGGCCTCGTTATAGTAGTTCTCGATCAGCAGATGATAAGGCGTGTTATTGATGAAGCGGAAGTCCACCAACGGCGTGAAGACCGTCGCATCCATGCCCGGCCCCTCGCCGTCGTTGTAGTAGCCGACCATGTAGCCGTGCTCCCAGCGCTCGACGATGGGGAACCCGGCCCAAAAAGCGGTCTGATAGAGGGTCGTGCTGACCTGGCACACCCCGCCGCCGACGCCTTCGATGGTGCGGCCGCCGATGATGATAAGCCCGACCTCGTAGCCGTCGGTCTCGCTGATGGAGCCGAGATAGCGGTTGAAGGAGAACTCCTCGCCCGGGGCGATGACAATGCCGTAGAAGTTGGCCGCCGACCGGGCGATGTTATGCTTGCGGGCGTCGGATGAACCGTAGAACCAGGTCGTGGTCTCGGTGATCAACTCGGTGATGCCCAGGTCGACCGCCGTCGCACCCGAGTGAGCCAGCGGCACGATATCCTTCACGATGAGCGGCACGGCGTGGTTATCGGTATTGATCTGGGCAACGAAGCCCTCCAGCGTCGCTTCCACATCCAGCTCGCGGCCGTTGATGTGGGGCGAGACCAGCACCAGCTCACGCGTGTCGTCATTGAAATAATAGCGGGCGTTAACCGGCTGGCGGTAGATCTGCGTGCCGAACTGGGACAGCCAGTTGCGAGCGGCGTTCTCGTCCACCTGCACCCGATTTTCCACGCGGCCATCGTCGCTCTGCACCTGCTCCACGCGAATCCACTTGGCCAGCTCTTCGCGCGGCAGGGTGACGCCGGTCAGATCGAAATCGTCCAGCGGCTCCTGAAAATAGAAAGTGATCGGCGCAGCCAGCGTCCGCTGCAAACGGGCCGACGTCTCCGGATTATCATAGGAAGCCGGATAGATATTATGAGTCAGCAGTTCCACGCGGGCGTCGGAGAACGTCCGGATCGGCTTGACCAGCTGCGCGCGCAGGTAGTCGCGGTCGATGGTGCGGCCGATCTGCGCCGGAGCGTAGGTCGGAATGCCGTTCTCATCGACGCCCCAGGCAGCGCTGCGGGCTTCGCGTTCGATCTCCGGAGAGAAGGTCGACAGCGCTCGGTCAAGCCGGGCTTCGTCGAAGATGACGATCGGCGAGACGGCGCGGCCGTAATACCAACTCTGGAAAGCATCCTGCAACCGACGGAAGGGACCGCCTGTGCGGCCGATGTCGAATGCCTCGCGAGCAGTCGCCTCGGCATCGACCAGAATACCCAATTGGGCCGGCGTGAAGGTCCATTCCCGGCCCGTGCCCGGCTCGACCAGCGTTATCATCCCCGAATTGGAATAAGAGGATGCGTCGCTCAGGGCGGCCGCGGCCGCTTCGGGGGACAAGCCGCCGACATCGACACCCAGGACTGTGACGCCGGTGTAGATGCGGCCGCTATGGTCGGCGCGATAGAGCGTCATGACCGCTCCGAACAGCAGCGCGATCACGGCCATGGTGATCAGCGGCGGGATGAGAAAAAAGCCCAGTTTGCGGCTCAGGCCGTTATCGGTTTGAGGGCGAGGCGAAATAACCTGCATATCATTCAATCCACAAGACCCGGCTTACGGCCGAATCGAACTCGCTGGATTCTAGCATCCAAACCGTGACGGGTGAAGAAATACTCAGGCAGAGCTTATACCGCCGGGCGCGTGGCCCACACCAGCTCATACTCCAATTGCCAGGGCTGAGTGCGAATATCGCTCAAACCCATACCGGCCAGCAGCTCCTCAAACGCCTCACGGGTGGGGGCGCGACCGAGAAAATAGGAGCTGTCCGGCCCTTGTCGCCGGGAGACGAGCAGATGGCCGCCCGGCATGAGGACGCGAACCATCTCGCGCAGCGCGGCCGTGTCGTCTGGCAGAAACTCGAGCGCTTCCAGGCAGGTGACGGCGGCGAAGGTCTGGTCGGCGAAGGGCAGCTCTCCGGCCGTTTGGCGGACGAGCGCGACCCGGTGGCCGAACGGCTCCAGCTTGGCGCGAGCCAGGTCCAGCATCCCGGCCGAGGCATCCAGTCCCACGATGCGGCCGTCGAACTCCGGCTCCTGGAGCAAAAAGAAGGGCAACCGACCGGTGCCGGTGGCCACGTCGAGGACCAGCGGCGATGACCATGATTTCAGCCGGCGGCGCAGCGGCCAGGTGACGAAGGCGCTTTCAGTGTCGGGATCGAACTGTTTGATCGCGTCGTACCGCTTGGCCACCAGATCGTAAAGCCAAACGACGACCCGTCGCCCCAGAAACACCCCCTCGGTGCGAATCAGCAACCAGTGGAGCAACCACGCCAGCCCGGCAAGGGCTAACACCACGAGCAGGAAAGCCGCGACTTGAGCCATGGAGAGAAGGTAACCCAACGGGTCAAAGATGCAAGGGAACGCGCCGTCAGTCTATCGAGGCTCCACGCTGTTGCGTCGTCTGCCCAGCCGGCGACGGATGTCCAGAAAATACTGTTTAATCGGCGCAAGACGAAGAACCAGCAGGCCGCTGATCATCCCAGCAAACAGCAACGGCTGGGCATAGGCGTTCTTGACCAGCCAGATGTAATGGACGACGGCCAGCGCGGCGATGAGATAGACGAGCTTATGGAGCGTCTTCCAGCGTTTGCCCATCCGGCGTTGGGCACCTTTGGTGGAGGTGATTGCCAGGGGGATGAGCAGCAGGAAGGCGACGAATCCGACGACGGCGTAGCGACGCAGGATGATCTCCTCGATGACGAGGCGCATCATGAAGCCGTAATCAAGCCCGACGAAGATCGCCAGATGCAGGCAGACGTACATGAAGGTATAGAGACCCAACGGCCGCCGCGCGACGGCGGCCTGTTTCCAGCCCAGAATGAATCCCGCCGGGGTGCAGGCCAGAGTCAGAGTCAGCATGACGATGGCCGCCTTGCCCGTGCGCAGGATCATGGCCCGGATAGGCTCCGGGCCGAGCAAGCCGAACCAGAAATCGAAGAGGAGCCAGGCCAAGGGAAAGAGGCCGACGGCATGATAACCCACTCGCCAAAAGCGGCGTCTGGTTTCCGGCGAAAGGCCGGTGCGGCGTATCGTCGGGTGCGTGGCCTCGGCCGGGCCGATTTGTTCGCTCATGACACGCTTCGCTAGAAGTTCTCCGCCAGGTCCATCCCCGTGTACAGGCTCGCCACCTGCTCGCCATAGCCATTGAACAGCAGTGTCGGCCGCCGTCCCGCGTCCCCGATGCGTCGTTCGGAGGCTTGCGTCCAGCGCGGATGGTTCACATTGGGGTTGACGTTGGCGAAGAAGCCGTATTCCCGGGGAGAGGCGATCATCCACAACGATTGCGGCATCTCCTCGACCAGTTCGATCTTGACGATCGATTTGATGCTCTTGAAGCCGTATTTCCAGGGGACAACCAGGCGAATGGGCGCGCCGTTTTGGGGCAGCAGCGTCTCCCCATACAGGCCGGTGGACAACAGCGTCAAATCATTCATGGCCTCATCCAGGCGCAGGCCCTCGACGTAGGGCCATTCGAAGAAAGGGCTGCTTTG
>CAYXNH010000146.1:0-7974 GCA_964466135.1 uncultured Ardenticatenaceae bacterium
TCGGCTTGCAATCCAGGGCCAGCCTTCCCCGTCGAAGCCAGTCATCCCCGAATGTAACCACAGTATAGCATCATCGGCCGCGGCCGTCTATTTGAAATAAATAAGATCAATTTATCAATAGCGTCATTGTCCGCCATACTAGGCCAGCGACGACCACACTTCCAGCTTGCCCTTTACGCGCCGGATGACCTCATCGGTGAATTGATCGGTCTGTGCCGTGCCGGACAGGTCGGCCGTGCGGATGCCTTCGTAAACCGCCTCCAGCGTGGATTCATATATCGCCCGGCTGGCCGTTTTCAGTTCCTTTTCCTTCATGTAGCTCAACAACCCGGCCGCAGCCAGGATCATGGCCATCGGGTTGGCGACGTTCTTCCCCTGCAAGCTGGGGGCGGTGCCATGGGGGGCCTCAGCCATGACGCAGTCGATCACCCCATCCTGATTAAGCGAAATAACCATCGACTCCGACCCGGCGATCGAGCCAAACATCTGCAAGACCAAATCGGAGAGCAGGTCGCCGTCGCGATTGAGCGAAGGGATGACCAGCGACTCGCCCGACGTGGCCAGCAGCAGGGCAAAAGTCGCGTCGATGAGTTGAGGCTCATAGCGCACATCAGGATAGCGCGCCGCGGCCGCGTCCATCTCCTCCTTGAACATGCCCTCATAGACCGGGCTGACGGTGAACTTGGGACCGCCGAAGACTTTGGCGCCGTTACTCCGCGCATGCTGGAAGGCGAAATCGGACACCGCCCGACAAACCCAACGCGATATCTTTTCCGTGCGATAAGCGATCTCGTCCAGGCTGCCGGCCTCGCCCTCGCGCCATTCGCGCGCGCCATAGGCATCATCGCGGGCCATGCGTACGATACTGATGGGTGCGTAGAAGCCGCCGACGGGTCGTACGCCGGGGATGCGCCGGCCGGTGCGCAAGATGATCTCGGCATCCATCACATCCCGCAGGATGGCGTTGGGGCTGCCTACGTCACCGCGCCCTTCCGGCGTAACCGTCGCCGCCTTCAACCCGACCCGGTATTCACGGATGGCCCGCCCGGCGTCATAGACGACCTGGTTGTCGGTCGCGCGGCGATTTTCCAGGCTCAGGTCAAAACGCAGAAACTCCAGCGGGTAGCGAATGACGTCCTCGCTCAACACGCGCAATGCTTCTTCCAACAGCTCCTGCCCCGTCTGGTCCCCGTCGAGTACGATAATGGTTCGGCTCATCTTGTCTTCTGTCTCTCCTGTCGATATTGGGATTCGGGGGTCGCGCTCGTTCCGCGGCATCATCCCGGCAAATCAGGCTCATTCACCCTACCACGACGGCCGCGCAAATAATTCAGATAGCGAGGGATCGCTTGCGTATAGAGTCGATACAGGATCGGCCGCACCGGATAGTCCCACGCACCGATGAATCGCACCACTTCGCCGTTAAAGCCGGCTTTGAAGCGCCACACGCCCCACATGCGATCTTCCTCACTAAATTCATCCGGCGCGCCCCAAAAGTCATAGACCTTGCACCCTTGGGCGCGCGCCCAACGGATGGCCTCCCATTGCAGCAGATGGTTGGGCATGCGCTCGCGATCCTCGTTGCTCGACGCGCCGTACATGTAGGTGACGCGATCGCCAAAGCGCACAAGCACCACAGCCGCCACGGGACGCCCCTCTACCTCGGCCACAAGCGGATAGGCCAGGCCGGCCTCGTGGAGCGTCGCCCACCCATCCAGATAGTAGGCCGGCGGACGAGCGGTGAATCCATCGCGGGCGGCCGTCGCCTGATACATCTCGGCGATGGTCGGGAAATCGGCCGGCGTGCCCGATCGGACGACGACACCCTTGCGCTCGGCCAGCCGGATGTTGTAGCGGGTCTTCTGCTTCATGGCCGCCAACAGTTGCTCCTCCGTGCCCTCCAGAGGCAATTCAACCGTATTGCGAAACTGAATTTGTTCGTCGGAGGGAATCCAGCTGCGACTGATGAGGTCGCGCATGACGGCCGCGCCTAATGGGGACACGCGCGAATCCTCCAATCCCCAAATTCGGACTATCTCCGGGTCGATCTTGAGGAAGATAGCTCGCTCGCGATGGGCCAGCTTTTCCAGCAGCCTGAAAACCTGGCGACGCAAGGCCACATCATGGTAGTCAAAAGCCGGGCCCTTCGGCACATAGAGGACGCAGAACGGCAGCCGGGGAATGCGGCGTTTCAGCACGAGGGCCGCGGCCAAAGGCTCCCAGCGATTGCCCGCCACCGCCAGCGTCATGGGCATGGCTTCCCAACCCCAGCGCGATTTGAATTGGCCCCAGGCCCAGCTCTGTAGGGCGTGGGCATTGGGCAATTGGCTTAGCGCGGTCTGCCAGGCGGCAGGGGAGCTTTCAAGCTTGAATGTCGCGGCGTTTTCAACGGCTCGTGCTGTGGATTCAGCAATTGTCTTGTTCATTCGAATAAAAAGGTGCGGCCCAAAGCCGCGAATAATCAATATTACCCCGATATACTACCCGACGCACCTTGATACAAATTGAGTCTGGCCATAGTTTTGTTACAATTCGCCACATTTTACTGATTCATCATTCCGGAGGACCCTAGCAATGAAAAAGGCTCTGACCCAGATCGAAGGATGGATTGGGCTAAGTCCGATCCTGCTCATATTCGCTCTGTTTATTCCCATCGCTATCATTCTCGAATTCACCCACGCCAACCCCATGCTAATCTTGCTGGCTTCAGCCGCGGCGATCATCCCTCTGGCGGGGATGATCGGCGAAGGCACCGAAGCGCTGGCCGAGAAGATCGGCGAGCGCGCCGGCGGCCTGCTGAACGCAACTCTGGGCAACGCAGCCGAGCTTATCATCGCCATTGTCGCCTTGCGCAAGGGGCTGATCGACCTGGTTCTGGCCTCCATCACCGGCTCGATCCTCGGCAATCTGCTGCTCATCATGGGTCTCTCCTTGCTCGTGGGTGGCCTGCGCCATGGGTTACAGAAATTCAACCAGGAGCACGCCGGCCTTGATGGCACTTTGCTCGTCCTGGCCGTTTTCACCATGGCCATCCCTTCCTTCTTCAATCAGGCCATCGAACCGGACCACACGCGAGTCACATTGCTCAGCGTTGGGGTGGCCATCGCTATCCTGGTGATGTACGGGCTGGTCATTCTCCATTCCTTTACAAGCAAAGCGCCATCCGGCGATCCGAACGTCCGTGAAGCCCATGCCCCCTCCGGCTGGAGCACCACCCATGCGCTCATCGTCCTTGTCATCGCCGTCGGATTCATCGCCCTGCTGTCTGAATTCCTGGTGGGGGCAGTGGAGCCAGTCACCGAATCGCTGGGGTTGAGCGAATTCTTCCTGGGCATCATCCTGATCCCGCTGGTGGGCAACGCGGCAGAACACTTCGTAGCAGTTCAGGTGGCTTCCAAGAACAAGATGGATTTGGCCCTAAGCATCGCCATCGGCTCCAGTCTCCAGATCGCCCTCTTTGTCGCGCCTCTCCTGGTCTTCATCAGCATCGCGCTGGGCCATCCGATGCCGCTGGAGTTCACTATCTACGAGGTACTGGCGGTTTCGGCGGCATCGCTCATCGCCGCGCTGGTGTCGCTCGACGGCCGTAGCAACTGGCTGGAAGGGGCCATGCTGCTGATGCTCTATGTGATCCTGGCGGTGGGCTTTTTCTTCCTGTAAAGTCGAAGGTATCGAGGCCGGGTGGTCGTTCGCCCGGCCGGCGATCCGGGTCTAGCGACCGCGACGTCGTTGATAGAGACGATGGAGCAGGTTGTTGTAGACGCGATCGGCCGCGCCGACCGTCCGCCTGACCTGCCCGCCGAAGCCGCGCTTGAAGCGATAGACCGGCCACAGGCCGTCGGTACGATCGGTAAACCCGGCCTCCAGCGCCTCCTCATCATAGTCGGGGATGCCCCACATATCATAGGTGGTGCAGCCGCGCTCCCTGGCCCAACGAATGCCCGCCCACTGCGCGGCATAGGCCGGCATGCGCTGGCGCTCCTCGTCACTCGACGCGCCGTACAGATAGGCGGCCGACTCTCCGGAGATGAAGACCATGACGCCCGCCAATGGCCGGCCGTCGAATTCGGCCAGCCACAGCGCGGCGTTATCGGGGGCGAACAACTCCAGAGCCGCGCGGTAATACTGGGGTTGATGGATGCCGAACCGGTCACGCTCGCCCGTGGCCAGCATCAGCCGGTTGAATGCCGGAATATCGGCCGCCGTCCCTTGCCGGACGGTTACTCCCTTCTTCTCCGCCAGCCGGATGTTGTAGCGGGTTTTTTGCTTCATCGCCGCCAGAATCTCATCCTCCGACGGCCGCAGGTCGATGACGACGGTGCGCGGCGGCTGGATGGTATCCGGGGAAGCGACGCAGCCATGCCGCCGATAGAGAGCCTCCCACTCCGCGGCGGGCATCTCATCCTGCCAAATATGTGGTTCGAACTTAAGCAGTCCGGCCCCGCGCTCGTAGGCCGCCTGATCGATCTGGTTCAAGAGGACATTAACCTGCTCCTCATCGCCCCAATCAACCAGCGGGCCATGAGGAATATAGCCAATCTTCACAATACCCATGGCCATCGAGCGGAACAGGATCTGCGCTCCACCCACAAGACGGCCGTCGCGGCGCATCCACACCCGGCGGGAGGACCACCCAAAGCGACCTTTCAGTCGCGCCCAATGGGTGGTCTGCAGCAGACTGCCGTGCGGATGGGCCGCCACAAAGGCATCCCATTCGGCATCCGCCTCAGTATAGGGCTGTTCATCCAAATCAAACATCCTGGAAACCATAGGCTGGTGATTATACTCGCGTTCGTCATTCAGGGGCGATGTGTTAAAATGCAATCAGGTGTTCTTTCAATGACCTGCTTGGGGCGCTCAAGCAAGCCGCAAGAGGCAGGGATTGGCATAAGGCCTCCCCACCCAGGTCATGCCGAAATTCACCACCGCCGGAGGATATCAATGAGCCAGCCGAGTGTGCTCTATGACCTGCAGCAGATCGACACCGAAATCAGAACCAGGAAGCAACGATTAGGGGAAGTACTTCGCCTCCAGAAGGAGCCGGCTACCCTGATAGCGGCACGGCAACACGCCGAGGAGATCGAAACCGACCTGCGAGAGCGGCGCGCCCGTCGTGAGAATCTGGTCCTGGAGATCGCCGGTCTGGCCGACAAGGCCAAGCGTTCCGAGGAGCGTCTCTACTCCGGTGTAGTCAAGAACCCCAAGGAACTCGCCGACCTGCAACAGGAAGTTGAGGCGCTCGGCCGCCGGCGGGCATCCCTGGAAGATGACGCCCTGTTGATGATGATGGAGATAGACGAGCGCAAGGCGACAAAGGCCGATGCTGATGCCGAGACAAACCGTTTGGCGACTGAGTTCGATTCCGCCTCGGCGGGATACAAGAAAGAGCAGGGCACCCTGGCGATGCAACTGAACCAGCTATTGGAAAAGCGGCAACGGCAGCTGGCGCTCGTGCAGCCGGCGCTTCTGAAGACTTATGATGATCTCGTCCGTCAGAAGAACGGCGTCGCCGTCGCCGGGCTGCGCAATAATAAATGCCAGGGCTGCCAGTTGACCTTGTCGGCCAGCACCATTCGAGCCGCCGGCGAAGGCAAGCTGGTCTATTGCGACAGTTGCGGCCGGATCCTCAGCCCCATTTGATAGCCGGAGAGCCGGCGAAGTTCACCTCCCCTCAACCATCGAATAAGGAAAAATGATGAAACTCCTGGTCACCGGCGGAGCCGGTTATATCGGCAGCCATACCGCGCTGGAATTATTGCGAGCCGGCCATGACGTCGTCGTCGTGGACAATCTGAGCAACAGCCATGAAGAGTCGCTGCGACGTGTGGAGGCGCTGGCGGGCAAATCTCTAACCTTTCACCGGGTCGATTTGCTGGATCGCGAGCGACTCGCGGCCGTCTTTGAATCCGAAGCGATCGACGCCGTCATCCATTTCGCGGCGCTGAAGGCGGTGGGGGAATCCGTGGCCCAACCCTTGCGCTATTACCGGAACAACATCACCGGGATGCTCAACCTGCTGTCGGTCATGGATCGTCATGACGTGCGCAAATTCGTCTTCAGCTCATCGGCCACGGTCTACGGGGACCCACAGGAGATGCCCATCACGGAGAATGTTCCGATGGCGCCATTCAACCCCTATGGGCGAACCAAAGCCATAGGGGAGGAGATCCTGCTCGATCTGTGCCGTTCGGATGAACGTTGGGCAGTCTCCATTTTGCGTTACTTCAACCCCATCGGCGCGGACCCCAGCGGAACCATAGGCGAAGACCCCAACGACATCCCCAATAATCTGGTGCCTTACATCACCCAGGTCGCCATCGGCCGCCTGCCCTACCTCTCCGTATTCGGCAACAGCTACCCTACCCCTGACGGCACCGGTGTGCGCGATTACATCCACGTCGTCGATCTGGCCCTCGGCCATCTCAGGGCGCTCAGCCTGCTGGGCAAGAAGACGGGGGCGTCCATCCACAATCTGGGGACAGGCCGGGGCTATAGCGTGCTGGAGGTCGTCGCGGCTTTCGAGCGCGTCATCGGCCGGGAAATCCCGTGGCGCGTGGTTGCGCCTCGCCCGGGCGATGCCGCGACATCCTACGCCGATCCGTCGCGAGCCGAGCGAGAGATGGGCTGGAAAGCCGAACGCGATCTGGATGATATGGCCGCCGATAGCTGGCGCTGGCAATCACAAAACCCCAACGGCTACCGGAAGGCATAGCCGCGAGCGAACGAACGACCGTCAACCATACTTGGGGCCACGATAGGTCGCCACGATCTGGCCCATGATGGCCAGGGCGATCTCTTCGGGGCTATCCGCGCCGATATCGAGACCGATCGGAGCATGGAGGCGAGCCAACTCTTCCTCAGTGAAGCCAAGAGCAAGCAACCGCTCGTGGCGCTTGGCGGTCGTTCTCCGGCTGCCTAATGCGCCGACATAGAAGGCCTTGCTGTGCAGGGCCACGTGCAACGCGGGATCGTCGATCTTGGGATCGTGGCTCAAGGTCACAACCGCCGTCTCGCTATCCGGCGCGATTTCAGCGAGGGCTTTGTCGGGGAAAGCGCTGACCAATTCGTCGACTTCGGGGAATCGCGCCTCGCTGCCGAATGCCCGCCGCGGATCGATGATCATCGTCCGATAACCGACGATTCTGGCTATCTGAACCAGGGGGATGGCGATATGCGCACCGCCGATGATGATCAACGTCGGTGACGGACGGATAACATCGATAAAAATCTCGATATCGTTCGATAGCTGATGGCGAGCGGGCTTTCGGGCAGCCTCGGCAAGCGGTATGATCGTCTCGTCCAGCTCGGGGGCGATGCTTCCGGACGGACGCCCGGCGGCGTCGAAGATCATCTTGCGCCCCAGCAGTGCCTCCGGCCCGCGAACGACGGTCACAATAGCGCCGACCTCGCGCCTCTCAACCCACTCCCGCGCTCGCTGATAGGCAGCGACATCCATACATTCAACAAATACGTCGATCGTCCCGCCACAGGCCAAGCCTACTTCCCAGGCTGATTCATCGGCCACGCCGAAGTGGAGCAACTGGGGCCGGCCGGTCATCAGGACCTCATCACCGGCGGCGATGACCGCGCCCTCAACACAACCGCCGCTAACCGAACCGCTAATGGTCGCGCCGCCGGCTGTATAGGCCATCTTGGCGCCGTTCTTCCGCGGGGCCGAACCCCAGGTATCGATAACCGTCGCCAGGACGATGCCGGATTGCCCATCAGCCAACCATTGATCCACGTCGCCAATCACTTCTTTCATAGGGTTAATTCTAATGCATGAGCCTAGGTAGTCAACCACTCCACCCTGCTCCATCGCTCCGCTCAGCCACCACATCGTCGTTTATGCCGGGTAAGGCGACGTGCCATAATCGCGTCTAGAGATCGCGCCGGCCGGAGCGTTCGTCGAGTTTCGCCCGCAACGACTAGCGGCCAGGCAATATTCTCAATCGGCAAAACCGATGAGAGAGG
>CAYXNH010000147.1:0-7857 GCA_964466135.1 uncultured Ardenticatenaceae bacterium
TCAGGCTGTGGACGGTGCGGCCGAAGCGCAGGTCGCCGACCATGGCGATCTTCAGCCCGTCGATGCGCCCCATCTCATGCCGGATGGTGAACAGGTCGAGCAGGGCCTGGGTGGGGTGCTCGCCGGGACCGTCGCCGGCGTTGATGACCGGGACACCCGCCGCCTCGGCCGCCAGCTGGGCCGAGCCGATCTCCGGGTGGCGCAGAACGATGACGTCGGAGTATTGCTCCAGCGTGCGGATGGTGTCGGCCAGCGTCTCGCCCTTGCTGACGGAGCTGAACTGCACGCCCTGGGTGATGGGGATGACGCTGCCGCCCAGCCGCTCCATGGCGGAGATAAACGACGCGCTGGTTCGGGTGCTCGGCTCATAGAACAGGCAGGCCAGCACCTGCCCGCGCAGCAGGTCGACGCCGTTGACGCGGCCGACCATCTCGCGCATCTCCTCGGCGCGGGCGAAGATATAGGCCAGCTTCTCGCGGTCAAACTGATCGACTGACAGAATGTCCCAGCCGGTCATGCCATTGGCCACGCGGCCGTTGCCGTTGCGTTTCGCTTCGATCTCGGCCAGATTAAATAACGGTTTCAAATTGACTGTTTCCATTATGTTTCGCCTCTTCTGTGCAATTAAATTGCGATCTCCAATAAATCCTTCAATTTGCGAATGATATCTGGGTCATCGTATGACCAATCCCGACCCTGGCATTGCCAGGACCTCTCCGTCCTCGACGGCCGTCCGGCCGCGCAGGACGACGCGCCGCACGCGGCCCCCGGCTCGCAAGCCTTCGAAGGCTGTCCAGCCGACCTTTGTCCGCCAGCCCCCGGCCGGGATCGTCCAGGGGGTCATATCCACTTCGACCCAGGTGTCCGGCTGCGACGGCAAGCCGAAGATGCGGCGCGGGTTGTCATGCATGAGGGCCGTCAGCCGCTCGACGGTCAGGCGGCCATCGGCGACGGCCGCGAGCATCAGCGGCAGGCTCGTCTCCAGCCCGGGGATGCCCGGCGGCGGGTTGGCCGAGCGCTTCTCGTCGAGGGTGTGGGGGGCGTGGTCGGTGGCGATGCAGTCGATGGTGTCGTCCAGATGATCCCACAGCGCGGCCACGTCGTCGGCCGTTCCCAGCACTGGCCGCATGTCGCCCAGCGGACCCAGTCGCGCCGCGTCGGCCACGGACAGGAACAGGTGATGGGGCGACACCTCGCAAGTCACCGGCAGGCCGCGCATTTTAGCGTCGGCGATCAGCTCGATCTCCTCGCGGCGACTGACGTGGACGATGTGGATCGGCCGGTCGTAGGTGGCGGCCAGGCCGATGGCCACGGCCACGCTCTGCTTCTCGGCGTGCAGGGCGATCATCTTCTCGCGCGGCCAGCGTCGGAAACATTCGACCAGCGTCGGCAGGTCGTCGACGCGCAGCTTGCCGAAGGTATCGTTGAGGTAGATTTTGAGGGCGACAGCGCGAGACGCCAGCTGGGGGAGCAGGTCGATATCTTCGGCCGACGCTCCCGCATAGAGGCCCACGTCACAGCGGGCATCGCGCCGGGCGGCATCCAGCGCCGCCTCCAGCGCCTCGGGCGTAGTAAGCGGCGGGTTGGTGTTGGGCATGGCCAGCACCATCGTGACGCCGCCGGCCAGCGCCGCGGCCGTGCCGGTGGCGAAATCTTCCTTGTGCTCGCCGCCGGGCACGCGCAGGTGGGTATGGACGTCGATGAGGCCGGGCAAAATCAGATCAGGCATGGTGACACGCTACGAATGCCGGGTTGCAGGCAAAAAAAAGCCTGATCCTCTTGGATCAGGCTGGTATTGGTAAACAGGATGGATGGCCGGGCGGGCTGCTTATCCGCCCGGTGGTTGTGTTCGGCCGCTCGTGCAGCCGCCAGTATGTCGATTCGATTGCACACTGGAAAATTAGTTTAGCATGTTGGGTGGAGAGTGGCAAATTTTTCGGTTATTTAATATGGTATGCAAGCCCGGATTAAGGTACAACATAACCATACTCATCAACGGGAGGCGCACCATGAGCAAGAAAGGCAGAAAGAACGACAAGGCGGAAGCGGCCGAACCGATGGCCGATGATTTTGTCGAATCGGATCGGGTTGAAGAAAGTGTCGTGGACGACGTGGTGGATGCGCCGCCCGGCTATCTGACCAAAAAGGGCAAGCTGAAGGAAGACTTCTATTTGGAGCGGCTGGTGAGGTTGCAGGAAGAGCTGACCAAGCTGCAGTATTGGGTGAAGGAGAAAGGGCTGCGGGTGGCCATCGTCTTTGAGGGGCGCGACGCAGCCGGCAAGGGCGGCGTCATCAAGCGCATCGTGGAGCGCACCAACCCGCGCATCATCCACGTCACCGCCCTGGGCATCCCCAACAACCGCGAGAAAGGCCAGTGGTATTTCCAGCGCTGGGTGGCCCAGCTGCCCGCGGCGGGGGAGATCGTCCTCTTCGATCGCAGCTGGTACACGCGGGCCATCACCGAATACGTCCATGACTTCTGCACCGAGGAGGAGTATCGCGAGTTCCTGGCTTCCTGCCCGCAGTTCGAGCGGATGCTCCTGCGGTCGGGCATGATTTTGCTCAAGTACTGGTTCTCGGTCAGCGACGAGGAGCAGGAGCGGCGGTTCCAGTTGCGGGCGTCCGACATCAAGCGACGCTGGAAGCTCAGCCCCATGGACATCAAGTCGCGCGATATGTGGGTGGAGTATTCGCAAGCCAAGGATCGGATGTTCGACTTCACCGACACCAAGCAGTCGCCGTGGTTTGTGGTCCATGCCGATGACAAGCGGCGGGCGCGGCTCAACTGCATCAGCCATATTCTGTCGCAGATCCCGTATGAGGATATCCTGCCGCCGCCCATCGTCTTGCCGCCGCGCAAGGAGTCCAGCGGCTACATTCGGCCGCCAATTGACCAGCAGACATTTGTGCCCGACTTGTTTGAGTGAACCTGCCGGGCTTAATCTGACCGGATAATGGTCTGCCCCGCGAGTGGATTAAGGTTTTCATAAACCGGGACTCATCGCGGCCTAAAGCAGCTATGCTATAAGACTTGATTATCAAGGTGATATTTTCGCGCGAGGGCCGGGGTCGGATGGCGGGCTTGCCTCGACAAGAACGGGCATCGCGCATATGGAATCAACGGACAGGAAACAGATTTTGATGGAACAACCGACAACGCAACCGGCATCCCGGCGCGCCCCAGTTCTCCTGGTTGGCGCGCTTTTATTGATCACGGCCATCGTATTCTTCGCCGGCGGTATGGCTTTCGACCGCATCGCCCTGCGCGGGCTTAGTCTTTTTCGTGGCGGAGGCAGCGAGGGCGGGCTGGACACGGCCTTGCTGGAGGAGGCGCGGGAGATCATCCAGCAGCACTTCGTCATCCAGGAGCTGGCCACCGACGAGAACCTGCAAACCGGCGCGTTGGCCGGCATGGTCGATATTCTGGGCGACACGGGCCACAGCCGCTTCATGACTCCCTCGATGGTGGAGGAGCAGCACAACTACACCGCCGGCGAGTTCGAGGGCATCGGGGCCTATGTCGAGATGCGCGACGGCCTGGTCACGGTCGTTTCGCCCATCGACAACTCGCCCGCACAGGCGGCGGGCGTCCAGCCCGGTTATATCGTGATGGAAGTCAACGGCGAAGACATGACCAACGGCATGTCGCTGCAGGATGTCGTCGATCGCATCATCGGCCCGGCCGGCACCGAGGTGACCATCAAATTCTTCGACCCGGAGACCAGCGAAGAGGTGGTGCTGACCATCAAGCGCGCCCGCATCGAGCTGGAGAACGTCACCTCGACCATGCTGCCGGGCACATCGCTGGCTTTCATCCGTATCGCCGGTTTCAGCCGCGATGTCGGTAAGGATTTGGCGGCGGCCATCGACGCGGCCGAGGCGCAAGGAGCGACGGGCATTATCCTTGATTTGCGCAACGATCCCGGCGGTCTGCTGGACGAGGCCATCGCCGTCGCCGGTCAATTCCTGCCGCCCGACAGCGTCGTCGTCCTGCGCCAGGATGCTCAGGAAAATATCCGTGAGGAGAGAACCAGCAGTAAGGACGAATCCACGGCCCTGCCACTGGTGGTGCTCATCAATCAGGGCAGCGCCAGCGCCAGCGAGATCGTCTCCGGCGCGCTGCAGGACCACCAGCGGGCCACGCTGGTGGGCGAGACGACCTTCGGCACGGGCACGGTGCTCAACGAGTTTCCGCTGTCCGACGGCTCGGCCATTTTGCTGGCCACGGAGCAGTGGCTGACGCCCGACGGCCGCGTCATCTGGCGCGAGGGGATCGTGCCCGACGAAGTCGTCGAGTTGACCGGGCCGGTGCGGCTGGTCGTGCCCGCCACGGCCGATGATTTGACCGCCGAGGAGCTGGCCGCCACCGAGGACGCGCAACTGCTGCGAGCCATGGAGTTGCTGGGCGGCCGGTAGCGAAGACGCTGCCCCTTATTTTGGATCGGGCGGGAAGCCGTTCATTTCGTCGTGGTGATCGATGCCCGGCACGTTTCGTAACAGCAGCAGGAAGAGGAGCAGAAAAGCGGCCACGACGGCCATGATATAGAGGCCGAACCCCACGGCCATGCCCACGGCGGCCGTCGCCCAGAGGGTGGCCGCCGTCGTCAGGCCGCTGATGTGCCCCTGGCTCTGCAGGATGACCCCCGCGCCCAGGAAGCCGATGCCGGTGACGACCTGGGCGGCGATGCGCGTCGTTTCGCGCCCTTCCGGCACGACGTAATAGGAGATGATGGAGAACAGGCACGACCCCAGGGCCACCGCGGCGAAGGTGCGCAATCCCGCCGCGCGCCGCCGTCGCTCGCGCTCATAGCCGACCATCGCCCCCAAAAACGTCGCTAACAACAACCGCCCCGCAAAAGTCAATTCCATTGTCAGGTCCATGAGCGCCTCCAATCGAAACAATCAACCCGTTCGCGGCCGTCGCGGCTTACGTTATGTCAAGCCATCCCGGCAGCGAATCCAGCATGCGACCCATGACCTCCGCCGTGCGCGTGATGAACAACTGCGGACGGCCGTAAGCTTCGCCATTCTTATAGGTCACCAGGTCGGTGACGGCCCGCAGGATGAGGCAGCGCGTGCCGTTGCGGGCGGCCACGTGGGCGATGGCCCCGCTCTCCCAGTCGGCGGCGATGGCCCCATAGGTGTCGCGCAGGTCGGCGACCTCGCCGGGCACGATGTCGCGGTCGGCCGAGATGAGCAATTCGCGCCGGGCGGGCAGGGGGAACGGCTCGCGCAGCCAGGACAAGTCGATCTCCGTGGCGTAGTGGGCCAGCGCGGCCTGTTGGTCGCCCATCTGCTCCAGAATGTCGTAGACCAGAGTGAAATCGGCCAGCAGCACCTCCCCGACGGCGATATCTCCGGCGAAACCGCCGCAGGTGCCCAGGTTGAGGAGCAGCTTCGGCCGCCAGCGGTCGATGGCGTATTGCGCCCCGGCCGCGGCGTCGATCTTGCCCCAGCCGCCGTGGAAGAAGACAACCGACCGCGACGTCCGGCTATCGGTGGGGAGCGCGACCACGAAGGAGTCGCCGTAGGGCGTCGGCTCGATAGCGGCCTCGGGATAGCGGGCGCGGACGGGCCGCCATTCGGCCTCGGCTGAGATGAGGACCACGGCGTCGATCGATTGTGGCGGGCGGGCATCGGGCATGATGGAAGATTATAGCGCGGTTGTGACGTGGCGGCAGTATCGGCAGGCGCGGCGTTATTCATGCAACGATCATTCACTCTTTAGCCAATGGGGGTATAATGCGCCGGAAAGGGATGATTCGGCCGGGCGTTGAACCTGACGGATACCGGCCGATCGTCGTTGAATTCTGCGGAGTCCGTCCGCGAGAAAGAGGAGAGAACCATGTCCTGTTGCCGACTATCCCGGCTATTGATTCCGGGTCTGCTGCTTGTCCTGCTGGTCGCCTGCCAAACGCCGGGGCCGAATGTGTTGCCGACGGAGGCCGTCATGGCTACCGTGCCGCCGGTCGAGATCGCCCCGACGGCCGAAGAAGCCGCGACCGATGTTCCGCCGACGGCCGAACCGCCTACGGCCGAAGCCGCCACGGCCGAGCCGACGGCCGAAACCCCGACCGAGCCATCGGCCACGGCCGCCCCGCCGCAACTGCCCGCCGGGGTCGCCTATGACCTGGGCGAGGCGATCATCATTCAGGAGCGCTTCGCCGGGGGAACCAACTTCCGCGAGATGCCCGTGCGCCTCAACGGCGTCATGGCCGTCCCCGATGCCGTGTTCCCCCAGGAGGGACCGTATCCCGTCGTGCTTATCCTCCACGGTACGCACCCCGGTTGTCCGGTCGATGAGATGGGCGTCGACCGCTGGCCATGCGATCCCGAACTGGAGCAGCCCAACTTCATGGGCTTCGAATATCTGGTGCGCGAGCTGGCCGCGCGGGGCTATGTGGCTCTGTCGATCAACATCAATGCCGAGAACACGTTTGGCTTCGGCGAGCCGATCGGCGGGGAGCGCATCGCCCAGATCGTCGACCTGCACCTGTCCGCTTTAGCTGAGGCGGCCGCAGGCGGAACGAATAACTTCGGCGTCGATCTGGACGGCGTGGCCGACATGCAGCGCCTGGTCTTCTTCGGCCATTCGCGCGGCGGCGAGGCGGCCAGCTGGCTAACCAGCAACTCCGATTTCGGCCCCGGCCTCGATTCGCCCTACAGCTACGCCAATCGCGGCTATGGGCCGGTGCGCGGTTTGTTGCTCATCGCCCCGGCGGTGGCTGTATTTGGGGCCGATCCGCCCAGCGTGCCGCTGGCGGTCGTCATCTCCAGCTGTGATGGCGACGTCGTCGGCGGCGACGGTCAGATATTCTATGAGGCGGCCCGCCACAAGCCGGATAACGTCCCCGCGACCAGCGTCATCCTGGCCGGAGCCAACCACAACGCCTTCAACACGATCCTCGGTCCCGATTTAATGGGCAATCCCGACCGGCCCGATTGTGAAACGTTGCTGGATCCCGAAGACCAGCGCCGTTTTCTGGTGGACTACGCCGCCAACTTTTTGACGACCCTCTTCAGCCCCGATCCCGACGCGCGCCTGGCGGCCAATGCCCGAATGGGGCTGGATGTCATCGAGCCGGCGCCGTCGACGGTCCTGGGTCGGCCCGCTCTCGTATCCAGCCTGTCTCCGGCCGTGGACCGCCAGCCGCTGCTGGTGCCGTCGGACGAAGATGAACTGACGACCAACTCTCTGGGCGGGCCGACCGTCGCCGAGGGCCTCACGCTCCATTATTGTGAGGAGGGTTTCATCACTCCATCCGAGCGTCCCGGCTCCGAGCCGTGCCGCCGGGTGACCATCACCATGCCCGGCAATCCGGCCATGGCCATCGTCACCTGGACGGAACCGGGCGGCGAGCTGCGTTTTGAACTGCCCGAGGGCGAGCGTGACCTGAGCCGCTTCACGACGTTGAGCCTGCGCGCGGCCGTCGATCCGCTGTCGGAACTGAACGTCGCCGGAGCCACGCAGCGCTTTAGCGTGCGGCTGACCGACGGCGCGGGCGGCGTGGCCGTGCTGACGACGCGCGAAGATGAACCGGCCCTGGCTTTCCCGGGCGGCATGGCGCGCGAGGATGAGTTCTTCGGCATGTTATTCACCGGCCTCGTGCCCATGACCACCATCCGCCTGCCCCTGGACGAGACCTCGGCCGTCGATCTGACCGACATCGCCGAGATCGCCCTCGTTTTCGATCAGACCCCCAGCGGCAATCTGTTTTTGGGCGATGTGGAGCTGGTGCGGCCGCCGCAGATCGTCGGCACGTCCTCCACCCTGCTGGAGAACGCGGGCGGCGACTATGCCGGGCTGACCGGCGTCGGCCGCGTGTTGTCGGCGACGTCCTGCACCGGCTCCTTCAT
>CAYXNH010000148.1:0-7805 GCA_964466135.1 uncultured Ardenticatenaceae bacterium
CTTGTGCAGCAGGTCGCCGGCCGAGCTGCCGGCGGTAGCCACCATGCTTTCGGCGCGGTTGGCCAGCGAGCCGAGGGCCTGACGGAAGTTGCCGTCCTTCATCTGTTGCACAAAGTCGGTATCGTGGTCGAACGGCTCGACGGCGATGGTAGCGCCCAGTTCGGCGAGGCGGGTTTTGGTCTCGGCCAGGGCGCTGTCGCTGAGGATGGCCACGGCGGCCGAGGAGGCCCCGGCGAGGGACGCGCCGATCTCTTCCAGACGGGGGTCGGGGATGCCGGTGTCGAGCTTGTGGGCAGCCACGCCGCCGACCAGCGCGCCAAACGCGGCCGAGCTGACGGTGCCGCGCTTGCGGCTGAACAGGCCCAGCAGGCCACCGGCCAAGGCTCCGGCGGCCGCGCCCTGTTTGGCGCCGATATCGGAGGTCTCCTTGATGACCAGCGCGCCGGCGGCGTCCTTGACGATGGACGCGGCGGCGGGCATGGCGGCGCGGTCGTTGCGGAAGGTATCGACCAGGCCGGCCACAGCGGTCACGCCGGAGGTTTCGTCGGCGAAGGTGGCGATGATCAGACTGTAGGTTGTGGTGTCGCTCATGATGGGTCTCCTATTGATGGGTGTTCGCAGATTTCAGGGATCGATGGTCGGGCTGCCCAGGGTCACTGGTTCAGTCCCTCGTAGTTTTTGCTGTCCTGGTCGGAGGCGTTGGGGCCGAAGCCGCTCTCGTTAGCGATGGCCACGATGGGGGTGTTGGACTCGATGACGACGCTGCCGAACGAGTTGGCCATCGCCTCCGGGCTACCGGAGATGACGGTCAGGCCGGGCGGGGAGATGCGGCCGCTGATGCCGAAGAAGGTGACGGAGCCGCCGGCGTCCACAGGGGTGGCCGGGGCCAGGGTCACGCGGTTGCCGGTGTTGGTGGCGATGTAGGTGATTTGGATGTCGGCCGGGGTGCCGTCGCCGGCCACGTTTTGGATCTGGATGCCGGAGATGTTGCCGTACCACTGTTCCTTGTAGAGGGGCAGCATGACGCGGTTGGTGGCCCGGTGGGCCGGGAAGCAGGCGTAGGTGGTCATGCGTTGCTGGCCGCGATCCATACCCTCATCGTTGACCACGGCCACAATGTCGCCCGTGCCGCTGATGGTGACCGAGCCGACGGAGCCGGAGGGGATGCCGATGAGGGGGGCATAGAAGGTGGCCGAGGCGCCGGGCTGGACGTTGGCCGTGCGGGTGACGGTGGCGCCGCCGTCGCGCGGGGTGTAGGTCAGCGTGACCGTCTGGGCGGCCGCGCCGACGTTCTGCACCTGCGCGCCGGTGGTCAGTCGGCTGCCGGTGTGGTTGTTGCGGAACAGGGGGCAGTAGACCATATCGTCGTAGTCGGCCGTGGTGAAGGCCTTGGACGCTTGCAGGTTTTGGGCCACGGCGGCGACGTGCTGGTGCTCCAGCGAGGTGCCGGCCATGGGGCCGCTGCCGGTGACGGTCAGACTGCCTACCTGGCCAGTGCCGGCGGGGATGTTGGCGTCGGCCGGGGAGACGACGACCATGGCGAAGGCGGGCACGTTGCTGAACTGCTTGGTGTAGGTGTTGCCGTTGACGCGGAAGGTGGCCGTCAGGTTGATGGGCGATGCGCCGGCGTTCTGGATGTGGAACGTCGTGGTGCGGCCGGCGTGGTTGTGCTTCACCAGCGGGAACAGCAGGGTGCCGGCGATTTCATCGACGGTGGTGCCGTTGTAGATGCCGGCGGCCCGACCCATGTCGTCGTTGTTGATGTGGACGATGCCTTGCAGGGGCTGGTTCGATTCGACGACGGCCGAGCCGCCGAAGGTGTTGGACAGCGCGCAGGCGGATTCGACCAGGTAGTTGACCGAGCCGCCGGGCGGAGCGAACTTCTCGCCGCAGTCGATATTGTTGCCCTGGGGGGTGTAGAGGTGGAGGCGAATGGCGGCATCGTCGTCGCCGACGTTCTGGAATTGCATGCCGGTGGTCCAGCCTGTGCCGGGCACGCCGGACTGGGCCGCGACAAAGGTGGCGGCGGCCAAGAGGATGGCCAGGGTCAGGATTACCCAAAGTTTGCGCATCATGAATCAAGGTCCTTGTCCCAATGGGAGCCTGGGATATACAGGAAAGGTAACCACATTATAATCGAAATTCGGCGGGGCGCATGGGTTCTCATGAAGGGGGATGTCTCACTCACTCAGGCCTGACAGGTTTGGGAAAACCTGTCAGGCCCTGGAGTTGTTGATTTAATGCCCGCCAACCACAGGCCCGAAGACCCTCGTCGGCGGCCGCGGTGTGTTGATCCACACCGGCACGGACAGGTTGGTCGTCGTGTTGCGCACCGCGCCGGTGACCTTGGCCCTCACGTCGGCCCGGCCGCTGAACGTCGAGGCGGTCGCGTCGAAGGTGATGGTCGCGCTCTGACCCACCTCCAGGATGCCCTGCCAGGTGACCTTCCGATTGAGCAGATCGATCGTCGCCTGCCCGACCGAAGCCGCGGCCGAACCGGGCACGAGGACCAGGCCGGACGGCACGTTGATCGTCACGCTCGCCGCTTCCTCCTCCGCGCCCTGATTCGACACCCACAACGAGAAGGCCGCGCTCTCGCCGGTCTTCACCGCGTCGGGGGCGACCGAGAGCCTGGCCAACAACCGCCCGTCGCTCGGTTCCGGCACGGTGACGGTGATGGGCAGATTCATGGCCAACGGCGCATCGGTCGGGCCGATGAACAGCAAGCCGCTCATCACGGCCCCCGGCTCATGATCGACCATGGCCTCAACGCCGAACGTGATCGGCTCGCCCGCCGCAATCGGACCGGACGGCAGATCGTGAACGATGACGTTGTTGCCCTGGATATTCCTGATGGTGATGTCGAACAGGCCCGAACCGCCGGGGACGCTCCAGCCGTGGGCGACGACGAAGTAGCGGCCGTCGGGCGGGAAGGTCACACTCACGCTTTCGGCGGAGCCGGATTTGGCCGACGCAGCCACCAGGATATCATCGACACAGTTGAACACGCCGTCTCCGCCGTCAAGAACGAGGTAGAGATCGACGTCCAGAGCCGGCGCGGCCGCGCTCATGGTGATTTCCATCAGCGCGCTGTCGGTGGCCACGACTTCCTCCACCCATTGAGCGGTGCAGGCGTCGCTCGGATCGTCCTGGCCGATCGGCTGATCGGTGAACTCGCGGATGTTGCTCAACCCGAAGCCGGTGATGCTCAGCCCCTCGGGCAGGTCGGCCGTGGATTCCACGGTGACGTCCCACTCGGCGCTCAGCTGCAGCGGATTGGCCGTGGCTATCCTGTCGGCTTCCGCCTCCAGCGGGGCCGGGTCGACCGTCAGCTGATAGGCGCGCCCGGCAACCGGCTCGCCGACGATAAGCCCGGCGTTGAGAACATTGTGGAGCGTGATGAGGCCGAGACCGTCGCTCATCGGCGCGCCGACCACCTCACGCGGGCCGCCGGTGGCCGTCTGGAACGCCCACGTGCCGCCATAGAGCAAGGTATTCCGGCTGGCCCCCAGCTTCGCCAGCCCGGTCGGGCCAAAGAAGTCCGGGTCGCCGCTGGAGAAGGGTTCCTCCGTCGCGCCGAAGATGGCCGTGTCGATGTCCGTCAAGGCGGGGATTGAGGCGTCGATAGCCGGTCGAGGATCACCCAGGAAGACGCTGACGTCGTCCACCTGCCACCAGGCGTGCCAGCCTTGCGCCATGTAGCGGAAGCGCAACATGACATCCGGTTCCCCGGCATAGGCGCTCAGGTTCTGGAAGATGGTGGCCGGCCCCCAAACCGGATAGTCGATATCGAGGAGGGCCTCCCATGTGGTTCCCCCGTTGGTGCTGACGTCGAGCCAGGCATGGTCCAGCGGTTCGCCAAACTCATCGGTGTAGGGATAGAAGTCGGCGCGGAACATCAACCAGGCTTCATCGACGGCCGAGAGATCGATCGATGGCGTATGCATCTCCGTATCCATCAGAACCGTATCCGGCCCGCAGGTGGCGCTGTCGGCGGTGGCTGTGTATCCCTCGCCGCCGGTGTAGTTGGGGATGGAGAGCGGGTCATTGATGGTCCATACGCACGAACCGGCATTGTCGATGACATTCCAATCCCACGGGATACCCTCCTCAAACCCCTCATAGAGAGCGAGCGGCGGGAAGGGGATGCCGCCGTCGGGATCGGGGTTCACCCATTCCGTCTCGACCATCATCACCGTGCCGGGTCCGGCCGTGCCGTCGGGCAGGTCATAGAAGTAGTGGCGCCAATCGCCCGTCTCCGGCCGCCAATCCCAGTCGGTGGAGCCGAAGACGTGGCCGTTGTCGTGGGGGGTATCCCCCAACGGCTCGTCGGTTGACGTCGCGCCGAATTCGAAGGTGGCCGATTCGCCGGCCACGTGAGCGACGACCGGAATCACCTGTCCGTCATATTCGACGGCTCCCTCATAGAGGCCGGGGCGAGCGCCGGCGGGTACGGTCATCGTCGCCGTGACGTCCGCCTCGCCGCCCGTGGGAACCGTGACCGAGCCGGTCGACAGGCTCAGCCAGTCCCAGTCGGCCTTCTTGTAGAAGATGAGGCTGACGGTCACCTGGATATCATCGGTGCCGTAGCCCCGCATGAGGCCGAAGTACACGCCGTCATGCTGCCGCGACAGCGCGTCGCGGCCGATATCGACCACGTCATAGTTGCTGGTGGCATAGGCGTAGGTATAGCGATTGATCTCGTAGGCCCCCAGCGTCCCCCGCTCGACGTCCAGCTCTTCCGGCTCGACCAGGCCGTTGTCGTTGCCGTCGACCCACAAGGTCCCGTTCTCGTTCAGGTCGGTCCAGTCATAGAAGAGCGAGGTCACCGTATTGTCAGCGGAATAATCTCCCCCCCGATCGAACACGCCATAGGGGATGAGCGTGTGCGCCCGAATGAGGTCCGGGTCATATTCGTCGATCAGGCCGGTGATGTTTTGCAGGTAGTCGGGGATCCGGTAGATCGGATCGCTGTCCTTGTTGCCCGCGCCCAGCGTGACGGTGAAGGTGATCTCGTGGACGCGCTGCAGGTTGACGTCGCTCAGGGCGAACGTCTGGGCCGCGTCGGTCGGGTTGTGGATCGTCAGCGGAGCCGAGACGGTGTCGCCGGCGTGGACGACGGCCGGGAAGCCGGGCGTGAAATCCTCGCCGCGATAGTCGCCCGGCAGCCATTGGGACGGCGTGACCCAGGCGGTCTCTCCGGCGGCGATAGTCGCCGAGCGCAGCGCGTTGGCGTTGCCCGCGCCCTGGGCCAGCACGTTGTAGCCGAGGTCGTCGCCGCCGTTGTTCAGGATGTCGGTCGCTTCCTGCCACGTGGGCCAGCGATTGTGGGCGTCGTGGAAGGCCTGGTAGCTGAGGGCGGCGATGCCCGCGCAGACCGGGCTGGCCATCGATGTCCCGCCGAACAGGTCGTAGGACGCCTGCCCGTTGGAGAAGCGATTGAGCGGCGTGGCCCCCATGCCATAGGCGCCGACGCACACCAGGTCGGGGTCGACGTCGCCCAGCGAGCCGGGACCGCGATTCGACCACGGCTGCACGGCGCCCCAGGTGAACTGCTCCGGCCCCACCAGCTCGAAGTAATCGCTGGTGCTGTAGGAGGTGCTGGCGCCGACCTTGAATATCGAGCCGCCGTTGGGCGACGTGGTTGTGCCGTAGCCGGGGCCGCCGTTGCCCGTGGCCGCCAGGAAGAGCGACGTCGGGGCGAAGTTGCGGTTCAGGAATTGGGCGTAGCGGGAGGTGACGTCCCAACCGTCGGCCGCTTCCATGCTGTCGCCCCAGGAGTTGTTGACGATCTGCGCCTCGTCGCCGCTTTCGGCCACGCCGTCGAAGCCCAGAACGGCCAGCGTCCAGGCGTCATAGGGCAGAATGAAGCCGTTCATGAAGGCGGCGATGGTGGCGTCGGGGGCCATGCCGGCCAGTACGGGGCCGCCCACGCCGCCGGCATTCTCGCCGCCGGCGAAGAGCGGATTGATTGAACTCATCAGGTCGGGGTCGGTGATGACGCTTTGGGCGGCGATCATCGAGGCCACGTTGGTGCCGTGGGTCTCGGCGTCGCTGACGAAGGCCAGCAAGCGCCCGGCCTGTGGCGTTTGCACCCCGCTATAGAGCACGCCCACGCCCGGCGGCGGGTTCGTCCCGTCGGCGATCCAGGTCAACATGCTGGTCGACAGGTCCCAATAACCGTCGGGGGCCCAGTTATAGGCCGAATCGTTGATGTCGGCCCCCGTCAGCTCGTCTCCTTTGCGGGCGGGCTTCTCGGCCGTCAGGTCCTGGTCGAAATCGCTGTCGATATAGACGGTGTCGTATTGGCCGGCCGTGGCCTCGTCGGCCACGATGATGGCCGCGGGAGCGTCGTATATCGAGGCGTACCCCATGCCGTTGAGGAAGCCGCGGAAGAGGTGGTCGAAGACGGGGTAGACGGTGTAATAGTAGGCGCCGCTCTTTGAAGTGTCGGGCCAGCTGAACGGCAGGGTGACGGACGGCCAGTTGTTGCCGGGCACCGTGTCGCCGAAGTCGATCATCAGCTCGCCGACGCAGGTCGTGCCGTCACATTCGGCGCCTTCCACCGGGAAGGTGTGGACGTATTGGGAATCGGTGACGCCGACCCAATAATTATCCGGCCCGCGACTGAAGCCACCCATGGCATAGTTGGCTCCGGACAGGGTGTCGTAGGCGTATGGCCAGCCGTCATAAGGCCCGCCGACGACGCGCGCCTGGCGGCCTTGCAGATCGGGGTGGGCGAAGTCCACGCCGGTGTCGACCACGGCGGCGACGACCCCCTGGCCGGTGTAGCCCGCGTCATGGGCCGCGTTCACGCTGTGGATGTCGGCCACCTTGACCGAATCGCCGGAGCGCGGCCGCGATTCGGCGTTGCGCTGCGGCGCGTCGGCCATCGTTTGCGGGTTGTCGGCCGCAACCTGGGCCATGACCGCCTGCTTGCCGCCGAGGGCCAGCAATTCGGCCGCGCGCTCGGAGGTGATCAGGGGGCTGAAGGTGGCGCCGCGCATCTTTTCCAGCCCCGGCGCGGGCAGCGGCTGGAAGGCCCGGGTGGAGGTGACGGCAATGACGCCCTCAACGCTGGCCAGACGCACCAGGTCTCGAGCGGCCACCTCGCCCGTCACCCATTGCACCCCGCCCACGGGACGGCCGACGGCCGAGCGCTGCAGCAGGTGTGTGACCGATGTACCCGGCTGGACGAGAACGAAGACCAGTTGGTTGGCCGCCTTGCCGGACGCACCGACCAAAGCCCTCAGGTCGGGCGACAGTCTTTGTACGGCCTCATCGGCGGCCGATGTCGTGTTGAAGATGGGTTGGCGCGGCCCGTCGGGTTGCGCCTTGAGAGTGGGGGGGCCGTCGGCGGACGCCGTCCCCGATTGGGGTGCGGCCGACAGCGGCAGGGAGAACAGAAACACCAACAGGAAAAGCAGGAGAAAGACCATTCCCGTGCGTCGCAGTTTTCTATTCATCATCGCGTGCCTCCTGGGCACGATTTACCCGCGAATTGTTTGGATAGGGGGTGTGTGAAATCGGTTCAATCAGGTCAAGGCGATTGAGTCAGGTTTACCTCCTTCCTGCGATTCAGAGTCCGGGCACTGATGTTCAATTCCGCTTCCTCGATGCAGCTTATGATGTTGATATGGCGATTGGTTGTTGAGAGCGTCCCACTGCAGCACAGTATAAATGAAACCGTGAGCGGGATCAATTGTTTGGCGAGATCGTGTATAATATCCCATCATATCGGCAACGACGCCGCGGCATAGACGCCCATCCATCCTTGAGAACCCGCGCGACAGCGGCCGCCCCCG
>CAYXNH010000149.1:0-7792 GCA_964466135.1 uncultured Ardenticatenaceae bacterium
CTGACGAGTACCTGATTGAGGTGGGGCATGTTTCCCAGGATAACATGCCCCACCTCTCTTTTTGGGAGACAGGATGACCAAATATATATTCTTCACCGGTGGGGTGGTTAGTTCAATTGGCAAGGGGGTGACGGCTGCGGCACTCGGCCGTCTGCTCAAGGCGCGCGGTTTCACTGTGACCGCGCAAAAACTCGATCCCTATTTCAATGTCGATCCCGGTACCATGTCGCCCTATCAGCACGGGGAGGTGTTCGTCACGGATGACGGCGCCGAGACCGACCTTGACCTGGGTCACTACGAGCGATTCATTGATATCAGTCTCAATCAGGCTTCAAATGTAACCAATGGTCGGGTGCATGCTGAGGTTCTCGCTCGCGAGCGTCGCGGTGACTATCTGGGCGGCACCGTTCAGGAAATCCCCCACATCACCAATGAGGTCAAGCGCAATATCCACCTGGTAGCTGAAAAAAGCGGCGCTGAGATCGTCCTTATTGAAGTAGGCGGGACGGTCGGCGACTATGAGAGTGGAGGCTTTATGGAGGCTCTGCGCCAGATGCGATCCGATGTCGGTCGCGAAAACACATTGTATGTCCATGTGACGCTTCTTCCCTATCTTAACGCCAGTCAGGAACTAAAAACCAAACCGACTCAACACAGTGTTCGAGAATTACGCGGGATCGGCATCCAGCCCGATGTCATCATCGCTCGTGCCGATTACCCCATTGCTGAGGAACACCTGAACAAGATATCGCTCTTCTGTGATGTGCCTCGGGAGGCTGTCATACCCGCCGTCACCAGCGATATTCTCTATAATATTCCTTTATTATTGGAGGAGACGCACCTTGCCGATTACGTTATGAATCGACTGGGCCTGACTCAAGCAAAGGCGCCTGATCTAAGCCAATGGGAAAGGATGATCGAAGAAATCCGGCGGCCGAAGCCTTCTATCCGCATCGCAATCGTCGGTAAATATGTCGAACTCCATGACGCTTATTTGAGCGTGCGTGAAGCTCTCTATCATGCCGGCGTTGCTAACAACCGGCAGGTTGAAATTGAGTGGATTCATTCCGGCGATCTGGAAAAAGGCAAGTATTGGGATTTGTTGCAGAATGTCAGCGGGGTCGTTGTTCCGGGCGGTTTTGGCGAGAGAGGTATCGAAGGCAAAATCATGACCGCCCGCTGGGCCAGGGAAAATAAAGTCCCCTATCTTGGCTTGTGCCTCGGCATGCAGGTCATGTGTATCGAACTGGCACGCAGCGTGCTCGGTACTGACGAAGCCAACAGCACTGAATTTGATAGCGGCTGTGATCATCCGATCATCAGCCTGATGCCCGACCAGCACGATTTGGCTGATATGGGCGGCACGATGCGGCTGGGTGCCTATCCAGCTCGTCTGGTTCCCGGCACCAAGGCTTACCAGGCTTATGGTCAGGAAGATATCTCCGAGCGCCATCGACACCGCTGGGAGTTCAATAATGCCTATCGCGAGTTACTGGAGGGAGAGGGAATGATCTTCAGTGGTCTGTCGCCCAACGGCCGTCTGGTGGAGATCGCCGAATTGCGCGACCACCCGTTTATGCTGGGCAGTCAATTCCATCCGGAGTTCAAGAGCCGTCCCAATCGTCCCCATCCCTTGTTCAATGCCTTTATGGCCGCGGCCGTTGGCCGTCAGGAGGGTTTGGGTATGTACGGCGATGCTTCCGAAGGTGTTGAGGAGGCTATCGCCGAATAAATGTGGTTGAGGTCTGAGGCTTCTCAGATATGAGATCCGTCGACGGATCAGGCAAGCTAACGGATTTGCGAGGAAAGGAAATCGAGAATGTCGATCTTGGTCAGGATCCCCTCGACCTGATCCTCATGATTGACGATGACGACGGCCGAACGATCCTTGATGAGTGACATCAGCGTTTCCAGTTGGGCGTTGGGCCCAACGATGGGAACATTGGTGTTGATCATGCCCTCGATCGTTTCATCCGGCTGGTGGACATGGTTGGACATCAGCATATGATTTAACAAATCGATCTCGCTGACAAGCCCTACCAGCCGTCCGTCATCGTTTACGACCGGCAACTGTGAGACGTTATGATCTTTCATCTGGGCGACCACTTCCTTCAAGAGGTCGGTCGCTCGCGCTGTATAAACCCGGCCGCTCTCTTTGGTCGCCTGTATGTCGCCGGCGCGGATATCGCTCCATATTTGATCCAGGAAGCCATTCTCGCGCATCCAGTCGTCATTGTATACCTTGCTCAGATATCGCGAGCCGGAATCAGGCAGGATGACGACCACGATCGCCTCAGAGCCAAGCCTGTGTTGGCGGATATACTTCAATGCCCCAGCCATAACCGAGCCTGACGATCCTCCGCCAAAAAGGCCCTCTTCCCGCACCAGCCTTCGAGTCATCAGGAGACTTTCGCGGTCATTGACCTGGATGATTTCATCGACAGTGCTAAGGTCGGTCGTGCCGGGCAGAAAATCCTCGCCAATCCCTTCGACCTTGTATCCCTCAGCTTCTGTATAGGTGCCGCTTCGATGCAGTTCGTAGAGGATTGAGCCGATGGGATCGACGCCGATGACCTGTACATCGGGATTTTGCTCCTTCAGGTAGCGCCCCGTGCCGGAGATAGTGCCGCCGGTGCCCATGCCGACCACGAGATGGGTGATTTGGCCACTCGTTTGCGCCCATAGTTCCGGTCCCGTGGTGTCGTAATGGGCTTGAGGATTGACCGGATTGTAATATTGATTGGCCAGGATTGAGTTAGGAGTCTCATCCACCAGGCGACGGGCCACGGAATAATAGCTGCGAGGGTCTTCTGGTTCGACGGCCGTCGGGGTGACTACGACCCTGGCCCCATAGGCCCGGAGCAGCAATATCTTCTCCTGCGACATTTTATCGGGCATAACGAATATGCAGCGATAGCCTTTGATGGCCGCGGCAATGGCCAGTCCCACGCCGGTATTGCCCGACGTCGCCTCGATGATGGTGCCGCCCGGCCGCAAGCGGCCGTCGCGCTCAGCGTCCTCGATGATCGGCCAGCCGATGCGATCTTTCACCGAGCCGCCAGGGTTGAAATACTCGACCTTGGCCAGCACCAGTGGTTCCAGCCCACTGGTGACGGAATTGATGCGGACCAGAGGGGTGTGGCCGATGGTGGAGAGTATATTGTCATGATATTCAATTTTGTTCCCCTCTATGTGCTGATTCAACTCCGGATCGTACATCATTGTCAGTTTCCCCCTTTATCAAAGGAATTCACGTGGGATTCATGTAATGATACCGGGAAATCTGGCATGATGCATCTGTAGGCTTATGTAAAAAAGTCGGCATTCCTGTTGCAACACTACAATATTAAATTTATAATGTGCTTCTCATGTTGACATATAATTAAGGAGTGAGATCATGAAAAGATCCCGCTGGACCGCAACCGCCATTGTCGTTGTCCTGCTGTTGGTAACCGCCGCTGTTGTATCGGCCGCCACATATATCGTGCAGCCCGGAGATACCCTCTGGCGCATCTCTCGCCAGTTTAATACAACGGTAGATGCCATCGTCAGAACCAATAATATCCCCAACCCCAACCTGATTTACGTCGGTCAGGCCCTGGAGATCCCCGGCGACGCTCCGGCTCCACCGGCGCCTCCCGGGCCGACAGCTACCCCGGCCCCCAATCCGCCTCCCTCCTCATCACAAACCTATGTCGTTCAGCCCGGCGATACCCTCTCGAAAATAGCCGTCCGGTTCGGCACAACGGTGCAGGCCATCGCTCAGGCCAACAATATCGTCAACGTCAACCTGATCTTCGTCGGCCAGGTTCTAACCATTCCCGGCGCCGGACCGGCTCCAACGGCCGTCCCTGGTGTCACGCCTGCTCCGCCCCCACCATCGACCGGCTTTAACTTTGGCGGCCAAACCCAGACCTTCGCCAATGCTCAGGTGATGAAGGATGCAGGGATGAACTGGGTCAAGTTCCAACATAAATGGGCGCCGGGAGATTCGGCCGCGGATTTGGGCGGTTCAATCCAGAACGCCAAAGACGCCGGCTTCAAGGTGTTGATTTCGGTCACTGGCAAGACGCCGTACCCTGCTCCCAACAGCATCGACTTCGCCGCCTTCACCCAATTTATGGGCGCTTTGGCGGGCCAAGGCCCGGATGCGATTGAGGTGTGGAACGAGCAGAATATCGACTTTGAATGGCCGGCCGGTCAAATTGATCCCGCTGCATATGTCAACAATATGCTCGCCCCCGCCTATCAGGCCATCAAGGCGGCCAATCCCAACGTTCTGGTCATATCTGGCGCTCCTGCTCCCACCGGTTTCGATAACTCAACCAATGCCTGGGCCGACAACCGCTATATTGCCGGGATGCGTGCCGCCGGGGCGGCCAACTATGCGGACTGCATCGGAGCGCATCACAATGCCGGAGCGACGTCACCCAGCGCCACCAGCGGGCACCCAGCCGGATCTCACTATAGCTGGTATTTCAAGCCGATGCTGGATCTGTATTACAACACGTTTGGCGGTGCTCGCCAGATATGCTGGACGGAATTGGGCTATCTCTCCGGGGACGGTTTCAGCGGTCTGCCACCGAATTTCGCCTGGGCCAGCGGCACATCGGTCCAGGAACAGGCTCAATGGTTGCGAGAGGCGCGCGATCTCTCCATATCAAGTGGCCGTGTCATGATGATGATCGTCTTCAACGTCGATTTCACGTCGTTCGACCCGACAGGCGACCCGCAAGCCGGCTTTGCCATGATTCGACCCGATGGATCATGCCCGGCATGTGAAGCGTTTAAGTAATACCTGCCGATCGGGATTGATTCAATGATTAAAGGTGCAAAGGTTACCCCTTTGCACCTTTTTTATTTATACTTGAGGGAGTTCAAGGCGGCCGGGAGCCGCACTTCCTTAAAGTGAGGAATCCACATGAAAATTCGAAATATTCTGGCAACCAAGAAAGGCCATCTGATCACGGTTCAGGCAAGCGAGCCTGTCCGCAGCGCGATCGCGGTGCTTGTCGAGCATCGGATTGGCGCGGTGCTCGTGGTCGACGAGAACGGAAAGTTAGTGGGCATTTTAAGCGAGCGTGACATCTTGCGCACGGCGGCCGTGGATGAGAATTTCTTCGGCTGGCCAGTCGCGGAGATCATGACCCGCGAAGTCATCGTTGGCATGCCCCAGGATGATATTATCGCCGTAGCCCAGACGATGCTCGAGAAACGTTTTCGACACCTGCCCATCGTCGACGAGGGTCAGCTCATCGGCATTATCTCGATCGGTGACGTGCTAAAAATACAGCGCGATGCCTATCGTGGTGAGGTCGATACTCTGGAAACCCGGATTATTGCCGAAGGAGAAGAATAATCCCATGTCATTAATCGGAACTGCGGCGCATCCTTTGCGCGTCGCCATTATCGGTGCCGGCCCGGCCGGTTTTTATACTGCTGAGCGCCTGTTCAAAGAAACAGGGCTTGTTATCGAAGTCGACCTGTATGATCGTCTGCCGACTCCCTATGGGCTTGTTCGAAATGGCGTCGCTCCAGACCATCAGAAGATCAAGTCGGTGACGGCCGCCTTCGATCGTATTGCCGCCAACCCTCGTTTCCGTTTCTTCGGTAATGTCGAAATTGGTCGCGACCTGACCGTTGAGGAGCTGAAGGATTATTACCATCAGATCGTCTATTCCGTTGGCGCGCAAACCGATCGACCGTTGGATATCCCCGGGGATGATCTGATCGGCAGCTACCCGGCGACTGAGTTCGTGGCCTGGTATAACGGCCATCCGGATTTTTGTGATCTTCAATTTGATTTGTCCAAGGAGCGTGTGGCTATCGTCGGCGTCGGCAACGTGGCTGTTGATGTCGCTCGTATCCTCTGCCGAACCCGCGACGAGTTGATGAAGACAGACATCGCCGATTATGCGCTGGAAGCTCTCAGTAACAGCAAGGTGAAAGAGGTCTATATCCTTGGCCGTCGCGGCCCCGCCCAGGCAGCCTTTACCGCCCCGGAGGCGAAAGAGTTAGGAGAGTTGGAGGATTGCGACACCATCGTCACGCCGGAAGAAGCCGAGCTGGACCCGTTGAGCCTGGCTTCCATGGCCGAAGCCAGCCGGCCCGACGTGCGCAAGGTGGAAATCATCCAGGAACTCTCAACGCATCAGCCAGCGGGTAAGGCGAAACGACTTTACCTTCGGTTCCTCGTGTCGCCCACGGAACTGATCGGTGATGAAAATGGCCATGTTAAGCAGATGAAACTCGTTCAAAACGAGTTGTATGCTACCGATGCCGGGTCCTTGCGCCCGCGGGCAACTGACCGGACAGAGACGCTCGATGTTGACCTCGTGTTTCGTTCCATCGGTTACCGTGGTGTGCCGCTGCCGGGCGTGCCGTTTCATGAAAGATGGGGGATCATCCCAAACAATGACGGCCGCGTACTGGACTCAAAGTCAGAAGAGCCACTTGTAGGCCAATATACAGCCGGATGGATCAAACGAGGCCCTACGGGGGTTATCGGCACGAACAGGCCCGACGCAACCGAGACGGCCGAAAACATGTTGGCCGACGCTCGCGAAGGACACACTCTGACTCCGGACCATGCTACGGCGGAGGAAATTCTGACCTTGGTGAGTGAGCGCCAACCGCATTACATCACCTTCGAGGATTGGAAGGTTTTGGATGAAATCGAGGTAAGTCGAGGCAAGGAGCAGGGGCGGCCGCGCATTAAATTCACCAATGTGGAAGATATGCTGGCAGCCTTGAACAAGTAAGTTGCAAATCGATCGCGATTTATGGCTGATGATTTGGATATCGTGATCATCTATAGTGATGGCGGGGCCGATCCCAATCCTGGTATCGGTGGTTGGGCGGCCCTGCTCCGCTATGGCGATCATGAAAAAACGCTGACGGGCAACGCCCCCAAGACGACCAACAATCGCATGGAGATGCAAGCGGCCATCAGCGCCCTCGGATCGCTTCGTCGCCGCTGCCGCGTCGAGTTCCACACCGACTCGCAATACCTGCGTCGTGGTGTCACCGAGAGCATCGAGAAATGGGAGGGCGCGGGGTGGAAGACGAAAGGCGGAAAGCCTGTTCCAAATGCCGACTTATGGCAGGAGATTCGTCGCCTTGTGAAGCAGCACGACATTAACTGGCATTGGGTTCAGGGTCACAGTGGCGATCCGGCCAACGAAAAAGTGGACAGGCTCGCACGAGAGGCCCGGCTGGCCATCACGCCGAAGGTCGATCTGGAAACCGATGTGCCCCGCCTTTATCTGCGAGCTTCCTGCAAGGGCAATCCTGGGTCGGGCAGGTGGGCGGTTGTGTTGGAAACAGGCGGCGAGTGGGAAGAACATAGTGGAGACGATCCCAGGACGACCAATAACCGGATGGAATTAACGGCCGCGCTGGAAGGCCTTTTGTTATTGTCGCCTGGCGATCGTGTCCAGGTCTTCACGATATCGGATTATCTCTATCAAGGGATCACGCGTTGGGTGACCGGCTGGCGAGCTGGAGGTTGGCTTAAACGAGACGGGCAGCCGGTTGCCAACGCCGATATGTGGCAACCACTCGCAGATCTGACATCACATTATCGGGTAGAGTGGGTCAACGCGAAGAACCAACGACTCGAAGGGCTGGAGCGGGCGGGCAAACTGACCTCCGCCGGCTGAAAGACATCTCCCATTTCATTGACATTCATGCCGGGTCTGATAAAATACCTCTCGACTTAGCCGAAGTGGCGAAACCGGCAGACGCGCTACGTTCAGGGCGTAGTGAGGGTTCCCTCGTGTGGGTTCGAATC
>CAYXNH010000150.1:0-7733 GCA_964466135.1 uncultured Ardenticatenaceae bacterium
TGAATCCGCCGAGGGTAATTGGCAAACATACAACATCCATCCGCTTGCGCGGCCGCGTCGGCCGTATATCCTATAGGCATGCCCACCGACGACACCCGCTACATCGGCGAGATCATCACCGTGGCCTTCGACCGGCCGCCGCTGTTCAGCAAGCGGCCGCATTGCCCCGACCGCTTCGAGTGGGGCGGGGAGGTGTTCGAGATTGTCGAGGTGCTGGCCCAGCGGGTGGACTTCGGGCGGCGCGGCCGCATGTCGATGAACATGCAGCCCGAACACGCGGCGCGGGCCGCCCAGCGCGGGTCGTGGGGCGTCGGCCGCTACTTCTTCACCGTGCGCACCGCCGGCGGCCGCGCCTTCGAGCTGTACTACGACCGCGCCCCCAAGGGCAGCGACCACCCCGAAGGGACGTGGTTCCTGCGCTACGAGATTGTCGACTAGAGCCAACAGGGTCAGGCAACCGGGAAGGGAGGCCGCGCGCTTCCATGCAGATGGTGGCCCGGTTGCCTGACCCCTGCCGCTTGATTAATCTGCTATTATCCAACAGCAAGAGAGGCATACGATGAGACTGGCGATTGGATCGGACGAGCGCACCCACGTGACCGACGCCGTGGCCGCCGAACTACGGCGGCGCGGCTACGAGCTGGTGCTGGACCTGACCGGCGGCGATGGCAAGGCGGCCGACCCGGCCGACCGAACCTGGCCGGCCGTGGGGCGGGCGGTGGGCGAGGCGGTGGCCGGCGGCGCGGCCGATGAGGGCATCCTCTTTTGCTGGACGGGGACGGGCGTCAGCATCGCCGCCAACAAGGTGCGGGGGGTGCGGGCGGCCCTGTGCGACGACGCCGAGACGGCTCGCGGCGCGCGGCTGTGGAATGACGCCAATGTGCTGTGCCTCTCCCTGCGCCGGACGAGCGAGGCGATGGCCCTTGAAATAATAGAAGCGTGGTTCAATACATCGTTCATCCCCAACGAGGGGGATAATGCCTGCCTGGCGCAACTGGCCGAAGCTGAATGAGGCCTGGTCGGGCTGATTTGCCTCCCGAAACCGCGCGATTTGGCCGTTCGGCCGCCGATTGGCCCATTCCGGCCGGGGGAGGCGGGGCATCAGGCGGTTTCCGTGCCCAAATAAGTGATAAACGAATATATTATGAGCTACTCGTAATTAATTCACGATCGATCAGATGTTCGTTTCGTATAGCCTACTATAATAATTACGAATTACGAATTACGAATAAAGACCTGTGGCACATGCTTTTGCTTGCAGGCCGCAGCCGAAGAGGGCGAGGCAGCGGCGAACGGGGCTGATCTGCACACCGATGGTGGTTTCGCCGCCGCATTGCCCCTACGCAATCCAGACATGGCGAGGATCGTAGGGGTCTGGCAACCGGGAATGACATTATCCGAATAACAAAAGCCTTGTCTCCCGGTTGCCAGACCCTTCCGCGCGCGGATCGCAATCTAACAGATTGCGCCACAGCCTGCGGATCGTAGCCTAACAGATTGCGCCACAGCCGATTGCCGGGCCTATCCAATTACCCTGCTGATTACTCCCCATCCAGCGCGGCCTCGATCCGGTTGCGCAACTGCCGCGGCGGGAAGTTGGAATGGGGCAGGCGAAGCAAGGGCAGGCGGGCGGCCGCGAATACCTCGTTCTTGTAGCGGTCGCTCTCCTGAGCGTAGGGGGACTGGTGGCTGCCGTCGTCCAGTTCGATGGCCAGCAGCGGCTTCAGCGTCCCCGGCTCGCACAGCAGAAAATCGACATGGCGGCACGACAGACGGCTGAGATGTTCCTTGCGGTTGGGCGGCTCGTTGGTCAGCCACAGGATATCCCACAGCCGCACCTTGGCCATCACCTGATAGTCGCTGCGCAGGGCCTGGAGCAAGGTGCTGTAGAGCTTCTTCTCGTTGCGGGTCAGCAGCGACGCCTTGCGGCCGAATTGGGCCGCTTCCCCGGTGTGGAGGTCAAGCTGCGGCGGCAACGGCGACGGGAGCGTGACCGGTGGGGCGGCCGGGGCGGCCGGGGCGGCCGGGCCGGGTTCGCCGCCGGCCGTGGGTGGTTCCATCGGCTCCATCGACTCGCCGTCGTAGCGCGACTCTTGCCCCAGCAGCCGGCCGAGCCATTGCCAAAAGCGAAGCAGCAGTTGGCGCATCATGACCTACAGTTCCGGCGCCGGTTCGTCCTCGCCGCCGCCGCGTCGCAGTCGCGCCCGCAGGCCGCCCCAATCGACCCGCCGCCCGGCCAGATTCTCATAGGACCGCAGGAAGACGTAGCTTTGCGTGCCGATGAGCCACACCATGACCAGCGTGATGACGACCGAGGTCAGGTCGATGATCCACGGCAGGTTGACACGCAGCGAGGCCAGCTGGGACAGGGTCACGTTGACGCGCGTCCGGGTGGTGTCGAGCGTCGTCAGCACTGAATCCAGATCGGTGATGATGTTGCCCGTGCGCGAGGTGATGATCGATACCGGCCGGGCGATCTTCCGCTCCTTGACGTCGCGAACGGCCGCCTGCATCTCGTCCACGCGGGTGCGCACAGCCGCCAGACGGCCGCCCACGATGCCCAGTTCGTTCGACAACGTCGGCACCTCCACAAACGGCAGCCGGTTGGCCGCCTCCAGCGCGTCGTTGATGCCGATGACCGTATCGGCCACGGCCGTTATCGTCTCCTGGGCCGCCAGCACATGCGGGAAGAGGGTCTCGCCCACCGTCCGCTCCAGCAGCCAGAAGGCCAGATTCGTCTCGACGATGCGCTCGCCCATGGCCCGGGTGGCCCCGTCGATGGTGTTGACCGCTCCCAGCGCGGTGCTCAGGCTGCGGTCGGCCATCGCCATGCCTCGTTCGGCGGCCGACAGCGCGCGCTCCGTCCCCGCCGTCACCCGCACCAGCGAGTCGGTCACCCGCGTGTTGTAGGCCCACGAGGCCCAGATGATGATGGCGCACAGGATGACCCCCACCGCGGCGATCTGCAGGACCACGACGGTCGCGATTTTTCTTGAAGTAGACATAACTATTCGAAAGCTCCTCACGGATATAAATAATCATTGGCATTATACCCCATCCAGGGCCTGTTTGTCCGCGCAGAAGAGTCCGGCAACCGGGAGAAGAGGTCCTGGTTATCTGATCAAGGCCATTCCCGGTTGCCGGACCCCTACAAATCCACCGAATTCGAAAAGTCATCGGCGAGACCCGACAGGTGGGAAAACCTGTCAGGTCTGCGAGGGCGATCGCGACCGTTTGGCCCGCAAGCTAAAGCATGCGCCACATCATGGGCAGAATGATCCAAATGGGGGTAAAATATCCTCGTCCGATAAATGACGCCTACATTGGGGACCCACAATCCGGACGCCGGAGATTCATCTCATGAACCCCTCCCCCTCAGACAAGAGGACGATCCTGCTGGTCGACGACAACTCCTTCAATCGCGACGGCATGCGGCTCTTTCTCGAAAGCCACGACTACGCCGTGCTGGAGGCGGGCGATCACGCCGAAGCCTACGCCATGGCCGTCGCCGAGCGCCCCTGGGCGGCCGTCGTCGACATCGTCATCCCCCCCCGACCCGGCGCGCGAGCCAATATCGACCACGCCGTCGGGCTGGAGCTGGTGCGCCAACTCAAGGAGCTTGATCCCGTCATGGGCGTGGTCGTCTTCTCGGCCCACGAGGACCGCGGCGGCCTGGTGTGGGGCCAGGTGCGCGACGGCGTGCGCGGTATCGCTTACCTGCTGAAAGGCATTCGCCCCGAGCGGCTGCTGGATGCCATTGGCCAGGTGGCCACCGGGGCGGTCGTCCTCGACGGCATCGCCCCCACCAATCGCCACCATCTGGGCGAGGAAATCCTCGACCGCCTGTCGGCCGAGGAGCGCCCCTGGGTCATCCGAGCCGTCATCCTCATCCCCGGCCTGAGCGAACAGGAGCACCGCATCGGCTTGCGCATCGCCGGCTCGCAATCCCATCAGGGCATCGCCACGGCGCTGGAGATCACCCCCAAGACGGTCGAGAACCACATCGGCCGCATCTACAAGAAGCTCGGCCTCAGTGACGTAGACGACCGCGCGCCACACCTGCGCAAGGCGACCCTGCTGGCCAAGGCGTTCATGGTCTACGAGCTGCAATCCCCAGACGAGCGCCTGTAGCGCAAGCTGTTAGCTGTGGCGCAAGCTGTTAGCTTGCGTGTCTACAGGTTGTGGGACAGGGTGTGCTACTGCTCGCTTTTCATGGTGCTGTCGTTCCCCGGCGCGGCCGACGGGGGCGGGGCGACCTCGTCGTCGGCTGCCACTGCCGTTGCCGAGAGCGCCACGTCATCGATGAACCAGTTGCTGTTGCCGGAACTGTCGGTGACGACGACGAACTTGAGGGTCACAGTTTGCCCGACGTAGGCCCCCAGGTTGAGGGTTACTTTTCGCCACCCGTTCGTGTTGGCGGTCTGGCACAATTTTGTCTCCAGGACTTTGCTATTGTTCACCAGCACCCGAGCGACATCGTTGCCACAATTATTCTCGTGAGCGATCCAGTGATAGAAACTCAGGACCTTGGCGGCGGCCTGGATCGTGACTGGCTGGCTGAGGGTTGATGTTTCGTCGCGCTCGCCACCCAACCAGGCAGCCCATGAGCCGCTGTGGGGGTTCAGGCCTTGCGGTAAAAGGGTTTTGTCGATAACGAGCGGCCAGCCGTTGGTCGAGCTTTCAGCCCAGCCCACGCCTCGCCCGGCCTCGAAATTGCCGTTGCGCAGTGTGTAGGCCGGGCTTAGGATGATGGGGAAAAAGACCTTGTTCGCTCCCGGTGGCGGCGGCGAGACATAGCTCTTGATCCAGTCAACATAGCGCGACACCCGGGCATAGACGCCAAGGAAATTTTTGGCGGGATTGGCGCAGCCGACGCCCCAGCTAACGACGCCGGCCAGCTGCCACGTGCCGTTGTTGTTATGAACCAGCGGGCCACCGCTGTCTCCCTGGCAGGAGTCCTTGCCGGTGGCTCCGGCGCACAGCATGTTGTCGGTGATCTCGCCAGGTTCATTGTAATACATTTTGCAGGCGGCGTTGGTGGCTACTGACAACACGACCTCATACAACTTGGTGGGGTAATCGTTGCCGCCGGGAGGGTTGGCGGCGCGGTTGCCCCAGCCGGTCACGGTCACGTTCTTGCCCGCCAGATCGCCCACGTTGCCCGGCACCAGCTTGGCGTACTTGATGGGCAGCGTCCCACCCGAGGCGTTGCGCTCGGCGATGGGCGACGCCAGTTTGAGCAGGGCGATGTCGTTGTCGAAAGTGCTCGGGTTCCAGCCGGGATGTTTGATGATCTGCGAGATGGTCCGGCGCTGGAAGTTGGGATCGGGGCTGCCCAGGTTATGGATGCCGGCCACGATATCGAAGTAGCCGGTGGTTCTGCCCTCAACACAATGGGCGGCCGTGATGACCCAGTCGGCGGCGACGATCGTCCCGCCACAAAATTGTCCATTATAGAGATCAGCTCCATTTGCCTTCTTCACCAGGGCGACCTGCCAGGGCCATTCGCCGGGACTGGCCTCCTGCCCGCCGACGATCTCGGGCGAGTTGATGTCCTGGGCCGGGGCGGCGCCGACGGCCAGCAGCAGGATCAGCAGGGCGGCCGTCAGGGCGACCATGCGGGACATTATGGTTCCACGTTCGCGATGAGACATCTGTTGCTCCTTGATTCTATCGATTGTTGTTTGACGAATTCCAAAAAATCCCCGAATTGGACGCATTATAAAGGATAGCCGTCCTGTAGAGCAAGACCAAGAAGGGTGAGACAGGGCGGCAGCCACCGTGATCGTACGCCCTCTTCAGCAAGCTGACAGCTTGCTCCACAGGTCGCCGGTTGTCTCGCCCCTCTTCAGCAAGCTGACAGCTTGCTCCACAGGTTGCCGGTTGCCTCGCCCCTCTGTGCTATAATGCGATGGTCTGATAGCGAAAGGAGATGTCCATGCCCGACCAACCCATCCACGCCGTCACCGGAGCGTTCGGCTACTCCGGCAAGTATATCACCCGCCGCCTGCTGGCCGAAGGGCGGACGGTCATCACGCTGACCAACTCCCCCGGCCGGGCCAACGAGTTCGGCGGCCGCGTCGTGGCCCACCCGTTCAACTTCGAGCAGCCCGACGAGCTGGCCCATTCACTGGCCGGAGTGGAGACGCTCTATAATACCTATTGGGTGCGCTTCAACCACCCGCTCTTTCGCCACGCCGACGCCGTGCGCAACACGCTGATCCTGTTCGAAGCCGCCCGGAAGGCCGGCGTGCAGCGCTTCGTCCACGTCAGCATCACCAACCCGTCGCTATCTTCGCCCCTCGAATATTTCAGCGGCAAGGCCGTTTTGGAGCAGGCGCTGATTGAGTCCGGCCTGTCGTGGGCCATCCTGCGGCCGACGGTGCTGTTTGGCGAGGAAGGCATCCTCATCAACAACATCGCCTGGATGCTGCGGCGGCTGCCCGTCTTCGGCGTGTTTGGCGACGGCGGCTACAAGCTGCAACCGATCCACGTCGATGATTTGGCTGCGCTGGCCGTGGAATGGGGGAAGTCGCGCGAGGATGTCACCCTCAACGCCATCGGGCCGGAGACTTTCACCTATCGCGCGCTGGTGGAGGCGATCGGAGCCATCATCGGCGTGCGACGGCCGATCGTCGGTGTGCCCCCGGCCGTCGGCTATTGGGCGGGGTGGCTGGTGGGCCGGGTGATGGGCGACGTGACCATCACCCGCGACGAGATCGAGGGGCTGATGGCCAACCTGCTCTACGTGGAGACGCCCCCCACCGGCGTGACCCGGCTGACCGAGTGGGCCGCGGCCCACGCCGATAGCCTCGGCCGTCACTACGCCAATGAACTGGCGCGCCGGGTCGACCGCGTGGAAGCGTATTGAGACGAACCGGCCGGCGGGACCGGGGGTCAGAACATGCGGCCGCGCCGGTTCCAGATGACCAGCAGCATGAGTATGCCCAGCGCCAGCGGCACCAGCACGAATAATGGGGCGAAGAGTTCCGGGTTCATTTCAAATCTATCGCGGCCGATAGGCCCACACGTTGTCGATCTGCTCTCGCTCGAACTTCTCGCGCACCGGCGATCCCCGGCGGGTCAGGTCCTTGGCAAACTGGTCGATCATGCTGCCGGCAATCCACTCCGGGGTGCGATAGAACAACCCCTGATGGGCGATGGCCACCAGCTCGCCGCCGCGCGGGTCGGCCAGCAGCGCCTCGACAATGACCGCGCGGGTGACATAGGCGCCGCCGGCCGTCGTCCGGTCGCGGATGATGCCGGCAATCAGCCCGGCCGTCTCGTCGATGGGGAAGGCGGCTGGGGGTTTGGGGGCGCGGGTGCGGGTGGTCTTGGCCGCCGTTTTCTGGGCGGCCGCGGCGGCCGCTTCGGCCCCGGCCCGCTCGTTCTCCCAATGGATCTGCAGCGCGGCCAGCAGGTGTCGCCGGGTCTCGCCGCTGTCATACTGGACGGTGGCCCACATCCCGTCGATGGATAAAATCTCGTAGTCACCGGTTGAATTCCGGTAGCGCCGGCCTACTTCGATGGTGGTGTCGGTCATAGTTTTCTCTCTCCGCATTGGTTCAATGGCGCGTCGCCGCCCCCTGCGACGACACATGCAGCTTGCTCGCTGGGCTTGGGGAAAATTAAGTCGCGTACCTGTATAGTATACCTCAAAACGGGGAGAATGACGACCGGGAATGACGAATGACGAATGACGAATGACGAATGACGAATGACGAATGACGAAT
>CAYXNH010000151.1:0-7710 GCA_964466135.1 uncultured Ardenticatenaceae bacterium
CTGAAGGGGCAATCCGTGGCCGACCTGATCGTCATTCGCGACGAGGAGTCCAATGACCTCGGTATCAAAATCGGCTGATCCGGCCGGCGACGTGCCGCCCCAACCGGAATCCGCGGCGGCCGAAGCGGCACAATACGACACGGTGGCCTCCCATCGCCAGGCGCTGACAGGGCTGCCTTTCCGCCAGCCGCCCGCCCCGCCGTCCGATTGGCTGAATCACGGCGAAATCCCCGGCGAGGGGCAACCGGTCGTGCTGATTCACCAGACGGCCGTCCTCCAGGTGATCGCCCATAGCCGCAGCAATATGGATTGCGAGCTGGGTGGCGCGCTGCTGGGTCATGCCTATCGCTACCGGAACGGCACCATCGTCGAGGTGAAGGCCGCGCTGCCGGCCACGAGCGCCGACCACGGCCCGGTCCATTTCACCTTCTCGGCCGATTCATGGTCGAAGCTCCACCGCGACCGCGCGGCTCATTATCCGAATCTGGACATCATCGGCTGGTTCCACACGCACCCCGACCTGGGTGTTTTTTACTCCAGCGACGACGTGGTGGTCCATTCGGCCGCTTTCACACTGCCCTGGCACATCGGCCTGGTCGTCGACCCCGTGCGTGAGGAGGCCGCCTTCTTCGGCTGGGTAGCCGGCAAACTGGCGCCGCTGAACGGCTTCCACGAGTTGCCTGAGCGACAGCCTGAGAGCCAGGTTCCGTGGCGGGCCGTGCGAACGACGGTGTGGAACCATCCCTACGAGGCGGATTCCCGCACGCAGGCCGGGAACGACAGTCACGTCGTGCTGGCCCGCAGCGGACGGCCGTTATTTTCCGGTCGCGAGTTGGGCCTGATCGCCTCGGCCGCAGCCTTATTACTGTCTTTTTTTTTAATCTTCGGCGCCGTTCTGCCCCTAATGAACCGGGTCAACCTCCTGGAGACGACGGTTCTTAATTTGGCCCAGGCGTCACTGACCGACAGCAACAGCCTGACCTGCCCCGACCCGCGACTGCGCATCCTCTCCCCGCTCAGCGGGCAGGGGTATCCCGTCGGATCGGCCATCCAGATCGTCGGCACGGCCGAATATCCCGGCGCGCGGCGCTACCAGGTCGATGCCCGGGCCGCCGGGGCCGAGCAATGGGGAATGATCGGCCGCTCGAACCGGGACATCCGCCTTGGCGAACTGACCCGATGGGACACAGCCGGACTGCCGGCGGGCAGCTATGAATTACGCCTGTCGCCGGTCGACGCCAACAATATTCGCCTGGCGGACAGCAGCCCGTGCACCATCACGCTCAGCCTGATGGCCTCGAGCGCCAATTAACCATAACGACATGACCGACAAGACCGATATCACTTATACAGCACAGATCACGCTCAGCCTGCCGGGCAAGGAGGACACCGCGTCGGTCGTCGTCACGCTGACCCCGGCCGACCGGGTGCCGCTGAACGGCCAGGCCAAGCCGCTCTCGGAGTGCACCCTGGCCGAATTGAGCGCCTATGGCGAAGCGCTGGAGGCCGAAGTCTGGGACGCCTATGAGGCAATCTCCCTGCTCGACTTGCGTGAGCGTTCGGCCGTCGACATTCGTGTCGTGGCCCTTGACGACGGCGGGCAAGCCGTCGATGAGGTGGCGGATTGGCTCGATCAGACCATCGTTTTGCCGATAGCGGCAGAGGAGGCCGATCCCGCCCTTTCCAGCGAAGGCCAGCCCGCGATGAGCGCAGGCGAAGAAGCCGAAGATGCCCCCCCGTCCCCGGTCGAACCGGCGATAACGATCGTTCCGACAACGACTGAGTCGGCCGAGAAGGCCAAACCCGCCCCACAAGAGGAACCGCCCCCCCCAGCCAAACTCGAGCCGACGACGATCATCCCCAGCCAGGCCCGTGTGCGCGTGGCCGGCGGGCGATTGCCTCTGGCGGAGGCGGGCGGCGCGGCGGCCGACATTTTGCTCGACGAAGCCCCGTTGCGAGCCATGCAAGCCCACGCGCTGAGCAGCCTCGATCGCGAGGTGGCCGGGGTCATGGTCGGCCGCCAGCCGGAGAAGCAGCCGGACGGCCGCTATCTGGTCCACATCATCGACAGTATCGTGGCCAAACACACCGTCATGCAAGGCGCGAGCGTCACCTATACCCCCGAAAGCTGGCGCTACATGACCGACACGCTGTGGGAGCGCTACCCCGACGAATCCGCGGTGATCGTCGGCTGGTACCACACTCATCCGGGGTTTGGCATCTTTCTGTCGGGCATGGATCTGTTCATCCACCAGAACTTTTTCACGCAAGTCTGGCACGTCGCCTATGTGCTGGATCCGCGAGCGCGCACCAGCGGCTTTTTCTGCTGGAATCGACCGAAGACGAAGGTCAATCGCTATGATTTCATGTGGCCGGAATGGTCGGCCGGTTCGTGGTAGCCGTCCGAGAATAAGCGGCATGGAAGCAGAGGATCAATATGATGTATAATCAAAATCCGGAAGCGTTGCACGCCGGCATAGCGGCGACAACCAACCCGCCTCATCATAACGGCCGGGTTCCCGCTTCCGGGCTTCGAGTCATGAACGAACAAGAGTACCCTCTGATTCATATCACGGACAACGACATCGCCGAGGCCAATCGGCTCAGTCTGTCGTGCCCCATTTGCGGTAGCGCAGTTGAGGATCATGTCGATGGCGAGGCCCTGGTGCCGGTCGTTTGCGATTCTTGCGGCACGCTCTATCATCGCGCCTGCTGGGAACAGAGCGGCGGCAAATGCGCCGTGCTGGGCTGCGGCAGCACCAAATTCCACATCCACGGCATGGACATGGGTCCGATGCTCAAGGTCAAATACACCGATCTCGGCCCCCACTCGGCCAACGGCCAATCCTCCGCCAGCGCCCGGAATCGCAAGCTGAAGGATGAGCAGCGGCGGCAAGTGCGCAACATGACCCTGTTCGAGCGTTTCTGGCGCTGGCTGTTCGACCAGATCAAGATCAATCAATAACAGAGAGGCCGCTCATTCAAGCGGCCTTTATCCTCATCCATGATTCGCGCCCACCACATCGCCGAAACGTCAGCTTTCCTGGGGCAGACGTGCGCCTTGTGCAAGCAGGAATTCGTCCTCGGCGATGAGATCGTCATCTGTCCGGAGGACGGCAGCCGCCACCACGCCGGCTGCTGGCAGGCCAACGGCAACAAGTGCACGGCTTATGGCTGCACCGGAGCGGGAGCGATCGGCGTGCCGGAGCAACCGCAAGGGCGTCCGGTTCGGGAACGCCCCGGCAGGCGGCCGCGCGTCATCACCCAAGGGCCGGAGCAACCCCATGCCCGCCCGACCGCGGCCCGCCCCATCCCCAACGCGCCCGGCTCCAAGGTTCGCACGCTGCCGGCCGGCAGTGTCGGCTGCGCCCGTGCCTGCCTGATCATCGCCATCGCCCTCGCCATCGTGCTGTTTGCCGTGGGCTGCTTTGGGCTGTGGGCCATCGCCGACTATCTGATGCTGAATTTGTTCCATTTGCCGTATCGCCCACCGCTGGACACGGGAGTAGTGATTATGTCGCTGCTGGCTGTGTAGCGACTCACAGTACCGCGCGCTTGCGCTCAATCGAACAATGACAGCCCTACCTGCCCATCCGCCGTCGTTCCACAAGCAATGATTGCCGGCGAGATGAATAATAAAGGACGGATACCCCCACCCTGTTATTAACTTTATTTACTTTTTTTACTTGTTTAATGTCCTTGGCCGAGGACTTATGAAAGTTAATCAAGTAAATAAAGTTATTATTATGGAGACGAGCGGGGCGATCTGTATGTGGCGGCGGCCGTCGAGCTGCCGGCGAAGCTGAGCGAGGACGAGAAGCGGATCGTGAAAGAGTGGCGGGAGATCAGGGCCGGTAAGTAGTGACTAAATCCCTCACCTCTTCCCCCCACTCAACGCCCGGGCCAGCAACTCCGGGAACTGTTCCGGCGTACAGGCGAACGCCGGCGTGCCCAGATCGGCCAGCTCCTGGGCGACGGCCGCGTTGTAGCGGGCCGCCCCCTGGTCATTGAGCGCCAGCAGGGTGATGAACTGCACCCCGTCGGCCAGCATCTGCCCCACCTGGCGCACCATCCGCTCCTTGTTGCCCCCCTCGAACAGGTCGGAGATGAGCACCACGATGGTGTCGCGCGGCCGGGTGATGGCCCCACGAGCGTAGGTCAGCGCCTGATCGATATTCGTCCCCCCGCCCAGCCGCAAGCCGAACAGCATCCCCACCGGGTCGTCCAGCCGGTCGGTCAGGTCGACGACGGCCGTGTCGAACATGATCAGCCGCGTGTTGAGCGACGGCAACGAGGCCAGCACGGCGGCGATGATGCCCGAATAGACCACCGAGGTTGACATCGAGCCGCTCGTATCCACCAGCAGGATGACGTCCTTCAGCGTGGGCCGCCGGCGGCCGAAACCGACCAGCCTCTCGGGAATGATCGTGCCCAACTCCGGCCGGTAATGCTTCAGATTGGCGCGGATGGTCCGGTTCCAGTCGATCTCCTGCGCCTTGCGGGGGCGATGGGTATGGGTGGCGCGGTCGAGGCGGCCGCTGATGGCTTGCTGCAACGGGTATTCGATGCGCCGCACCAGGTCGTCCACCACCCGGGCCACCACCTGGCGCGCCGTCTCCAGCGTCCGGGGCGGCATGACCTTGCGCAGCGACAGGAGCTTGGCCGCCAGCGCGGCATCCGGCTCGATTCCGGCCAGCAGCTCCGGCTCCTCGACCAGGCGGCGCGGATCCATCCGTTTCAGCGCGTCGCGCTGCATCACATCGACGACATCCCGGGGGAAATAGGTGCGGATATCGCCCAGCCAGCGGGACACATCGGGCATCGACTGGCTGAGATCGCCGCCGCGGCTGTCGCCATAGAGCGCGCTCAGCGCTTCCTCCATCCCCTTGTCCACCGGCGACATCTGTTGCTCCCGGTCGCGGCCGCCGTCCCCCTCGCCCGAATCCTGGCCGCCGCTTTCGTTTTCGGGTGGCGGCTCCGCGCTGCCCAGCACCAGCTGCCAGCGACGTCCGCGCTCGGCCGACAGATTCATCATGTCGCCTCCTGTTGCGGCTCGGCCAGCCCCAGCAGCCGCCGCAAGACCGGCACGACGGCCGCCGCCCGTTCGGGGTCGAAGCGGGTTTGCGGGGCGGCGACGCCGGTCGGCCGCGGCCGGACCTCGCTCACGCGGGACTGCAATTGCTCGCGAATAGCTTCGGGATAGGACGAGAAGGTGCGCCGCAGCAGCGGCAAAATATCGATGAATTGCCCGTCATCCATGCCGGTCAGCCAGCGGTCGATGGCCCCCCACAGCGTCCGGTCGTGGACGAGCAGCAGGCCGCTGTCGCGCAGGAAGCCATCGAGCCAATCGGCGGCGAAGCGGGTCACGCCGACCGAGCCGCGCGGCGTCAGCGCTCGCTCCAGCCGGGCCATCATGAATTCCGCGCCGCGCGGCCGAATCGCCGCGTCATCGAACAGCAGCCGGGTGGCCCGCCCGGCGACGGTGGGATTGATGTCGGGCAGGTCGGCCAGCCGGGTCAGCGCCGTCTGCCAGCGCTCCAGCGCCTGCTCGTTGCCCACCAGCCGGACGGCCACGGCCGCCGCCGACAGCCGCTCGATCATGGCCCCGGCGGCAGCCTCATCCAGCGAGCGACACGCCCCGGGCAAGCCGAGACAGGCCCGCGTTAGCAATCGGTCGAACACATGGCGCAGGATGGGCTGGTGTTCGGCCGTCTGGCGCAGCCCGCCATAGCGCAAGGTGTCGGCCAGAGGCGGCAGCGCGGCCAGCAGTCCGGGCACGTCCCGGCTGAGGGCGGCCAGCTCCTCGACGCGGGTCAGAATCGCCGGCATCACCTCCGGCAAGTCGGCTGAGATAATCCGGTCGATCAGATCGACCAGCTTCGACAGATCGTCGTGGCTCGCGACGGTATCGCCCACCCGGGCGGCGGCCGCGTCGCGAACGGTGTTGCCCCACATGGCCGCGGCGATGACCTTGGCCGACAGATCCGGCAACCATTGCAGCTGCCACACCTCGGCGTAGGTCCCGGCCTGCGACCCGCGAGCCTTGACCGGCACGCCCCAGGGGATCTCCAGCAGCCACAGGCGATGCAGCAGGCGGCTGCGCTCCATGTCGTTCGACTGGCGCAGATCGAGTGTCAGGGCGATCTTTTCCGGTTCGGGCCACAGCTGGAGCCGCGTCTGCTGCGCGTTGAGGTCGCGCTGCAGCGGGACAGTGGGCGCGTCGGGCGGGATGATGCCCATGCGCTCGCCAACGATGAGCCGGCGGCGAATCAGTTCCAGCGGCTCATGGTCGCCGTCGCACATGACGCTGAGCGTCGCCTCCTCGAGTTCGGGCAAGGTCGGGAACGGCCGCCCGCGCAAGGCGGCCAACGCCTCGGCCAGACGCACGGCCTCGATGACGTGGCCGGGCGAGGTGTCCATCCCCTCGCCACGCAACAGCTCGGCCACGCGCGTCAGCCACAGCGCACTCATCGCCGAGGGCGACAGCCCGGCCTCGCCGGTCGTCCACAGATGGTCGTACCAGCCGGGCGAGGCAAGCCCCGCGCCGTAGCCGCTCGATTGCGTCAGGCGACCGTACGTCCACGGCACCCACGTCGCCTCCACTTCGACTGAAGGTAACTCGGCCAGCAACGCCTCGTCGGCCGCGCCGTCGGTTGCCAACGCGTCCGTCAGCGCCGGGCCATGCCACGCCCCGCACACCGCAGCGATGCGACGACAGCCGCTCGCGGCCGCCTCGCGGATACGCCGCCGCATGGCCGCCTCTCGCTGCCGGGCCAGCCGGTCCTCGGGCGACTCGTCCGCCGGTGGTGCGGGCGGATCGACGGCCAGCCTCATCTCCTCCGCCAGCTGCAAGATCGCCGGAAACAGCTCGGGGCCGCCGCCGGTCTGCTCGATGGCCGCGTTCCACCACGCCTCGTAACTGTCGTAGCCGGTGCGGGCCGCCAACGCCTGAAACGGGGCCATGGGCGGCATCGTCGGGCCATAGGCCAGCGCCAGCGTGTGGCGGCGCGGCAAATCCATGAAGCCGACAACCAGACCGCGCTCCAGCCCGTACCGCAAGGCGCGATATTCGGGCGAAAACGCGGCGAACGGGTAGAAATTGGCCCGCCGCGGCTCGTCGGGCCGGTAGACCAGCAAGGCCGCCGGCATGACCAGCGACGGATGGGCCAGCCAGTGGATGACGCCGTCGGCGTCGGGCGGCCCTTCGACGAGGACGCAATCCGGCGCGAACTCGTCCAGCCCGGCCAATAGCGCCCGCGCCGTGCCCGGCCCGTGGTGGCGCACGCCGAAAACGCGCAGCCCGGCGTCGCTCACTGCACCAGTTCCCGGCAGGCGCTGTACAGGTCGCTCCAGCCCTCGCGCTCGCGCATGACCGTCTCCAGATACTCCTGCCAGACGAGGGCGTCCTGCACCGGGTCTTTCACTACCGCCCCGGTCAGCCCGGCGGCCAGATCATCGGCGGCCAGCGTGCCGTCGCCGAAATGGGCGGCCAGCGCCAACCCGCTGTTGACCACGGAGATCGCCTCCCCGGCGCTCAGCGTGCCGCTGGGGGACTTGACCTTGGCCCGGCCGTCCTCGGTTAGCCCGCTGCGCAACTCGCGGAAGATAGTGACGACGCGGCGAATCTGCTCGACCGCGGGCGCCTCGGCCGGCAGCTCCAGCGCGCGGCTCAGCTCGGCCACGCGGCTGGTGACGATGGTCACTTCCTCG
>CAYXNH010000152.1:0-7649 GCA_964466135.1 uncultured Ardenticatenaceae bacterium
CCACATGATGACCGACACATTCTCTTTCGGCGGGGAGATCGTCTGGCGGCCGACGGCCGAAACCATCGAGCGCAGCAATCTGACGCGCTTCATGCGGCGGTACGCCATCGGCTCGTGGGACGAACTGATGGCCCGCTCCACGACCGACGTGGCCTGGTTCACCGACGCCGTGCTGGACTACCTCGACATCCGCTTTCGCGTGCCGTATTCGCAGGTGGTCGACCTGTCCGACGGCATCGAGTGGCCTCATTGGTGCGTGGGCGGGCGGATGAACATCATCGACAACTGTGTCGACAAGTGGGCCGCCGGCCCGGCGACCCGCGATCGCCCGGCGCTCATCTGGGAGGGCGAGGAAGGCGCGACGCGCACGCTGACCTACGGCGAACTGGCGGCCGAGGTCAACCGCTGCGCCAACGGCTTGCGCTCGCTCGGCCTGGGCAAAGGCGACGCCGTGGGGTTGTTCATGCCCATGACGCCGGAGATCGCCGTCGCCCTGCTGGCTATCGCCAAGATCGGCGGGGTCATCCTGCCGCTGTTCTCCGGCTATGGCGCGGGGGCGGTGGCCACGCGGCTGGCCGACGCGGGCGCGAAGGCGCTCTTCACCGCCGATGGCTTCTATCGCCGGGGCGCGGTCGTGCCCCTGAAACCCACGGCCGACGAGGCGCTGACCCACGCTCCCGTGGTCGAGCATCTCATCGTGCTGCGCCGGACGGGCAACGAGGTGGCCATGCAGCCCGACCGCGACCACTGGTGGCACGAGTTGGTCACGCCGCAATCGCCGCTGGCCGAGACGGCCGACACCGCCGCCGAAGATTTGTTGATGATCATCTACACCTCCGGCACAACCGGGCGGCCGAAGGGCGCCGTGCACACCCACTGCGGCTTTCCGGTGAAGGCGGCCCAGGATGTGGCCTTCGGGATGGACACTCATCCCGAAGACACGATCTACTGGATGACCGACATGGGCTGGATGATGGGGCCGTGGCTGGTGTTCGGGGCCACGCTGCTGGGGGCGACGTTCCTTATTTATGACGGCGCGCCCGACTACCCCGACGTCGATCGCCTGTGGGCGCTGGCCGAGCGCCACCGACTGACCCAGGTGGGCGTGTCGCCGACGCTCATCCGCGCTCTGGCTCCCCACGGTGAGGAACCGGTGCGGCGGCACGACCTGTCGAGCGTGCGCAGCTTCGGCAGCACCGGAGAGCCGTGGAACCCCGACCCGTGGCTGTGGCTGTTCAACGTGGTGGGCGAGGGGCGGCGGCCGATCATCAACTACTCCGGCGGCACGGAGATCAGCGGCGGCATCGTCATGGGCAACCCCCTCCTGCCGCTGAAGCCGACGGCCTTCGCCGCGCCCTGCCCCGGCATGGCCGCCGACGTGGTGGATGCCAACGGCCATTCGGTGCGCGGCCAGGTCGGCGAGCTGGTCATCCGCGCGCCGTGGATCGGCATGACCCGCGGCTTCTGGGGCGATCGGCAACGCTATCTGGACACCTACTGGTCGCGCTGGCCCGGCGTGTGGGCGCATGGCGACTGGGCGGCCGTCGACGAGGACGGCATGTGGTACATCCTCGGCCGCTCCGACGACACGATCAAGATCGCCGGCAAGCGGCTCGGCCCGGCCGAGGTCGAGTCGGTGCTGGTGGCCCACCCGGCGGTCAGCGAGGCGGCGGCCGTCGGCGTGCCCGACCCGATGAAGGGCAGCGCGCTGGTCTGCTTCTGCGTGCTCGCGCCGGGCGTGGCCCCGTCGGATGCGCTGGCCGCCGAACTGCGCGAGCGCGTGGCCGACGAATTGGGCAAACCCTTGCGACCGAAGGAGATCGTCTTTGTCAGCGACCTGCCCAAGACGCGCAACGCCAAGGTCATGCGTCGCATCATCCGCAGCGCCTGGCTGGGCGAGGACCCTGGCGATACGTCGAGCCTCGTCAACCCCGGCGTCATCGCCGAGATGCAGCGGAAACAGTCCACATGAGCGAGTCGATGAACTTCCCGCGCCAGTTCTATCTTGAGGATATCCCGCTTGATGAGGCCTGGGCCGTCTTTCGCGCCGCGCTGGACGAGGCCGGGCTATGGCGGCCGCTGGGCGCCGAGACCGTGCCCCTCAGCGAGGCCAACGGCCGGGTGACGGCCGCGGCCGTTTGGGCGCGGCTCTCCTCCCCCCACTACCACGCCGCGGCCATGGACGGCTACGCCGTTCGCGCCGAGGACACCGTGGGAGCGACGGAGGGCGGGCCGATTACGTTTGTCGTCGAGGCAGAGGGGCGGGGGAGCGGAGGAGCGGAGGAGAAGAGGGGAAGAGGAGCAGAGGAGAAGAGGAGCAGGGGAGCAGAGGAGAAGAGGGGAAGAGGAGCAGAGGAGCCGAGGGGCAGGGGAGCGGGGGAGTCTCTCCATCACCCCAGCACCTCTGCACCCCTGCACCCTATCACTTCTGCACCCCTGCCCCCCAGCTCCCCATCACCCCACCTTCCCCACTCCCAGCCGATCAACACCGGCCATCCGCTTCCCGCCTGGGCCAACGCCGTCATCATGATCGAGCACGTCCAGCACGTGACGCTGCCCGACGGCCGGGCGGGGATCGAGGTTCGCGCCCCCGTGCCGCCCTGGCAATACGTCCGGCCGATGGGCGAGGACATGGTGGCCACCGAACTGGTGCTGCCCGCCAACCACCGGTTGCGGCCGGTCGATTTGGGCGCGCTGGCCGGGTCGGGTCATGCTCTGGTGAGCGTCTACCGGCGGCCGCGCGTGGCCATCATCCCCACCGGCTCCGAACTGGTGCCCGCCGGGACCGAAGAGCCGGAGCCGGGGCACGTCGTCGAGAGCAATTCGCTGGTGCTGGCAGCGCAGGTGGAGACGTGGGGCGGCATCGCCACCCGCCTGCCCATCGTGCCCGACAACTTCGAAGCCATCCGCGCGGCCGTCGCCACAGCTGCCGCCGACCATGACCTCGTCCTGCTCAACGCCGGATCGTCGGCCGGCAGCGAGGATTACACCGTCCACGTCGTCGATGCGCTCGGCCGCGTCCTCGTCCACGGCGTCGCCGTCCGGCCGGGGCATCCGGTCGTGTTGGGGATGATCGATGGCGAGCCGCGCGCCCGCGTCACGCCCATCATCGGCGTGCCCGGCTATCCCGTCAGCGCGGCCCTGACCGGCGAGATCTTCGTCGAGCCGCTGCTGGCCCATTGGCAGGGGCGCGCCCCCCACCGGCCGGCCACCCTGCAAGGCACGCTGACCCGCAAGGTCGTCTCCCACACCGGCGACGACGACTTCGTGCGCGTCATCGTCGGCCGGGTGGACGACCGCACCACCGTCACGCCCATCAGTCGCGGCGCGGGCGTCATCACCTCGCTCGTCCGGGCCGACGGCATCCTGCGCGTGCCCCGCTTCAGCGAGGGGGCGGACGCGGGCGCGGCCGTCACGGTGCATCTCTATCGCGATCCGGCCGAGATCGAGCAGACCATCGTCGTCATCGGCAGCCATGATCTGTCGCTCGACCTGATGGCTCAATTTCTGGCCGTCCGCCAGGAGGGGGTGCGGCTGGTCTCGGCCAACGTCGGCAGCCTGAGCGGGCTGATGGCTCTGCGGCGCGGCGAAGCCCATCTGGGCGGCTCGCACCTGCTGGACCCCGAGACGGGCGAGTATAACCTCAGCTACATCCGCCGCTACCTGCCGGGGATGGATGTGGCCCTGGTCAAGCTGGCCGACCGCGAGCAGGGGTGGATGGTGCCGCCGGGCAATCCCAAGGGGTTGAGCGGCTGGGCCGACGCTGCCCGGCCCGACATCACGCTGGTCAACCGGCAGCGCGGCGCGGGCACGCGGGTATTGCTCGACTACGAACTGGGCGTGCTGGGGATCGATCCCGCGGCCGTGCGCGGCTACGATCACGAGGAGTACACCCATCTGGCCGTGGCCGCGGCCGTTTCGTCCGGCGCGGCCGATGCCGGGCTGGGCATTCAGGCGGCGGCGCGCGCGCTCAAGCTCGACTTTGTGCCGCTGGCCCAGGAAGCCTACGAACTGGTCATCCCCCGCCGCCATTACGAGAGCGACCGGCTGCGGCCGCTGCTCGACCTGCTGCACGACGCCGAGTTCCGGGCCACCGTGGCGTCCATGCCCGGCTATGACGTCGCCGACATGGGCCGGGTCAGGATGATCGGCGGCGAATCTGACTGACCCGGAAACAGGAGATCGAGGACAATTGACTCTGTCGTTTATCGCTGATTTACATAATCACACGACCGCCTCTGACGGCGAGTATACCCCCACCGAACTGGTCAACAAGGCGGCCGAATTGGGCTTGCGGGCTGTCGGCGTCAGCGACCACGACACGCTCGAAGGGCTGGATGAGGCGTTGGCCGCCGGTGAAGTGGCCGGCATTCGCGTGGTGCCCGGCGTCGAGGTGTCGTTGCGCTTCAGGCGGCCGTATTTCACCGGCACGCTCCACTACCTGCTCTACATCCCCCGGCAGCTGCTGGATGACGCCGGGTTTCGCCGCCGGGCCGAGGCCGTCTTCAGCCAGGGGCGCGGCGGTGGGCTGGTGCGGGCGCGGGTGGCGGCCATCAACGTCGAGTTTGGCCCCGGCGGGGCGACGCCGCTGCTGGAGCGCGACCTGACGGCCGAGGAGATCGAGGCGCTGGCCCCTAATGTGACCCGCCGCCACTTCGCCCTGGCGCTGGCCAACAATCACGGGCTGGACAAGGGGCAGGTCAATATGCTGATCGGCAATGACAGCCGCGCCTACATCCCGTCGGGCATCGAACCGGCGACGTTGACGCCGCTGCTCAAGGCCTGGCCGCAGCTGGTGCGCGTCTTCGCCCATCCGGCGGCCGGCTCCTATCCCGGCGAGAGCCTCTACAACGAGGTGCTGCCGCCCATCGAGGTGGTCGAAATCCTGCTGCCGGAGTTTCTTGATGACGATCTGCTGGGGCTGGACGGTCTGGAGGTGCAATATCCCGGCCATGTGGCCGAGCACCGGGCGCTGATGGCCGAGTGGGCCGAGGCGTATGGACTCATCCAGACCGGTGGGTCGGATTGCCACGACCGGGTGAATCGGCCGTTGGGCGTGGCCGGAATCGACGAGGCCGGGCTGGATGCCCTGCTGGCGCGGCTTGGGTGACGACCGACCGACGCGGACGACGATCCATCATGAAAATTTTCCCATTTTCCACTGAACAATACTTCGCCCTGTATGAATTTTCGACGCCCCACCTGTTGTGCGCTTCCGACTGCGAGTCGATGAGCGTCGGCGAATTGATCGCCCTGGCGGGGGCCGACGCGGCCGACCTGCTCGACCTGCGGCTGGGCTACACCGAGTCGTCGGGCGCGCCCCGGTTGCGCGCGGCCGTCGCCGCCCTCTATGATCACGTCGATCCGCAAGAGGTCGTCGTGCTGGGCGCGCCGGAAGAGGGCATCTACCTGACCATGCGCGCGCTGCTGGAGCCGGGCGACCCCGTCGTCGTCCTGACGCCCGCCTACGATTCGTTGCTCAACCTGGCCGAGCACATCAGCGGCAACGTCGCCCGCTGGGCGATCCGGCCGGAGTCGGGCGGGTGGAGCCTCGATCTGGCCGAACTCGACCGACTCGTCACCCCGGCCACTCGCCTCGTGGTGGTCAACTTTCCCCACAACCCGACCGGCTACCTGCCCGACGCGGCCGAATTCGACGCCCTGCTGGACATCGTTGGCCGGAGCGGGGCCTGGCTCCTGTGCGACGAGATGTATCGCGGGCTGGAGCGCGACCCGGCCGGCCGCCTGCCCTCGGCCGTCGACCGGTATGACCGCGCCATCGTCCTGTCGGGCCTGTCCAAAACATATGGCTTGCCGGGGCTGCGAACCGGTTGGCTGGTCATCCGCGACCCCGACCTGCGGGCCGAGATCGTCAACTGGAAGCATTACACCACCATCTGCGCCGCCGCGCCCAGCGAGGCCCTGGCGACGATGGCCTTGGGCAGTCATGCGCAGTTGGCCGAACGCAACCGGCAGATCATCGCCCATAACCTGGCGACGGCCGAGGCGTTCTTCGGCCGTTGGCCGGGGATGTTCGACTGGCGGCCGCCGCGGGCCGGGTCGGTGGCGCTGGTCGGGCTGGACGTGCCCTCGGCCACCGCCTATTGCCACGCGCTGGCTCGCGACGCCGGGGTGTTGCTCCTGCCGGGGCCGTGCCTGGGGGCCGATGACCACAGCGTGCGCTTCGGCTTCGGCCGCCTGGGGTTCGACGCCGCTCTGGCCGCCTGTGAGCGCCATCTGGAAGCGGAGGCGGGCGGACGATGAGCCAACTCGCCTTCCGCAATGGCGACGAATTGCGGGCCTGGCTGGAGCGCGCGGGCATCGACCTGTCGCTCTGGGGTCGGGGGAGCGCCAAGCAGGTGGCCGACTTGTGGGCGGAGTACCGCAACGGGGAGTCCCGCTTTATCAGCGACCCGCCCTCGCGACTGGTGGAGGTGGTTCAGGTCAATATCCGGCGCGGCGATGATGTGCTGATCGAGGTGGAGCAGGAGTTCAAGGACGGTCGCCGTCGCATCCGCACGCGGCCGCCGGCCGAAAAGCTGAAGCAGGGCGAAACCCCCCACGAAGCGGCCGTCCGTTGTCTGCAGGAGGAGTTGGGACTGGCCGAGGGCGAGGTGTCCCTGTTGAGAGAGGAGACGGAGGCCGAGGAGGATATCGTCTCGACGTCCTATCCCGGTTTGCCGACCCATTACCTGCTCCATATCTTCGAGGCCGCGACCGACGCGCTGCCGGATGAGGATTTCTATCGCCGCAACATCCCCGGCGAGCCGATCCATCGCCACCTGTGGGGGTGGCGGCCGAACACGGCGACGAACGAAGAGGGCAAGGCAGCGGCGAATGGGGGAAGTTCTGCCAAACGGTGATGATTTCGCCACTGCCTCGCCCCTATCCCTGTACCCCTGTACTGCATAAATTTGTGTACCGGCAATAGGTCCCGCGCGGTAGAATAGGGACATGCAACCCCGATATAACCTGTGGCTGGAAGTCGACGGCGAGGTCACATTCTCGCTCTGGCGGGCGGAACTCCTGCGGGCCGTGGCCGCCACCGGCTCCATCAGCGCCGCGGCCGTGCAATTGGGGATTCCCTATCGCACCGCCTGGCAGAAGATCCACGAGATGGAGACCCGGCTGGGCCACAAGCTGGTGGAGACGCAGACCGGCGGCCGCCACGGCGGCGGGGCGCGCCTGACCCCCATCGCCGAAGAGTATCTCGACCGCTTCACGCGCTTCGCCGCCGACATGGAACGCTTCGTGGCCGACGCCTTCGAGGCCAATTTCGACCTCTCCTGACTCCCGCTTTTTTTTGCTGCCACCCCCGGATTGGTTATACTTTCGCCATTCGTTATGAAAACTGATCATAACGGCCGAAACTGCCGGGAGGCTTCACATGCGTAAATTGGGTTTACTCAGTTTGACTATCGTTTTATTGATGCTGCTTGCGGCCTGTGGCGGCGGCGAGCCGCAAGTGCTGCGCTTGGCGACGACGACCAGCACGGCCGATTCCGGCCTGCTCGACGCCATCTTGCCCGGGTTCGAGAAGGCGAATAACGCCCGCGTCGACGTGGTGGCCGTGGGCACGGGGCAAGCCATCGCCCTGGGCGAGGCGGGCGACGCCGACGTGATCCTCGTCCATGCCCGCGCCCGCGAGG
>CAYXNH010000153.1:0-7592 GCA_964466135.1 uncultured Ardenticatenaceae bacterium
GAGAGCCAGACGTGGCGCTGCTTCGGCGCCTGCGCCGAGGGCGGCGATGTCTTCTCCTTCGTCATGAAGAAGAACGGCTGGGACTTCAAGGAGACGCTGGTCGAACTGGCCAAGCGAGCCGGTGTGGAGCTGGAGGACAGCCGGCCGAAAGACGCCGCCCGCGAAGCGGCCGAAGCGCGCCAGATCGCATTGCTCGACACGGCCTCGACCTACTACCACCAGCTGTTGCTCTACGCCCCGCAAGCCGAGACCACCCGCCGGTATGTGTCCGGGCGCGACCTCTCCGAAGAGACGGTGGCCGCCTTTCGTCTCGGCTTCGCGCTGGATTCATGGGACGCGGCCCGCACCCACTTCACCGGCCAGGGCTACAGCGAGGACGAGCTGATGGCCGTGGGCTTGCTGACCGAGCACGAGGAACGCCACACCCGCTACGACCGCTTCCGCGGCCGCCTCATGATCCCCATCCGCGATCTCGACGGCCGCGTCGTGGGCTTCGGCGCGCGCACGCTCGACCCTGACGGCGTACCCAAATACCTCAACAGCCCACAGACGGCGCTCTTCGACAAGAGCAATCTCATCTTCGGCCTCGACATGGCCCGCCGCCACATCCGCGACAAGCACGAGGTCGTGCTGGTGGAGGGCTATCTGGACGTGATGACCGCCTGGCAGCATGGCTTCCGCAACGTCGTGGCCCAGATGGGCACGAGCCTGACCGAGACGCAGCTACGCCTGCTGCAGAAACAAACCAAGCGTTTCGTGCTGGCGCTTGATTCGGACGCGGCCGGGGCCAAGGCGACGCTGCGCAGCCTGCAACTGGCGCGAGAGACGCTCGACCGCGATCTGGACGTGCGTTTTAACGCTCGCGGGCTGGTGCAGCTTGAAGGGCGACTCAAGGCAGACATTCGCGTCGTCACCCTGCCCGAAGGCCAGGACCCCGACAGCCTCATCCGCGCCGAACCGGAAGCCTGGCCCAGGCTCCTGGCCGAGGCGCGACCGGTAGTGGATTACGTCATTCAGGTGGTGGCTGCCGAACTGGCTCCCGACGACGCCAAGGGCAAATCGGCCGCGGCCGACCAGGTGTTGCCTCTGATCGCCGACATCGCCGATCCGGTGGAGCAGGATCATTACCTCAACAAGCTGGCCAAGACGCTGGGGATCGGGGATGTCAATTCGCTGCGACTGGCGGCGGCGCGACAGAAGAAAGAGCGCGGGCGACGGCCGGCGCAATCGCGATCCGTCGCGCCACGACCGGCCCCGGCCGATGAATGGGCTACGGCTTATGTTCCGCCCGAGCCGGACGTGCCGCCGGACGATTTCGTCGCCCCGGTCCAAGGCACGATCAGCAGCGGCGGAGGCAAGATCGCGATGCGACGCCTGCGCCATTCGACGCAGTTGGAGGAAAACTTCATCCGCCAATGCCTGGAACATCCCGGCGCGCTGTCGTCCGTGAACTTCCTGCTGGGTCGCCACAAGCAGCCCGATGTGACCGCGGCCGATTTTGTTCGCGTGGAGGACAGGGCCTTGCTGGCGGTCATCGCCGAGCGCGCCACCCTGCCGGCGGTTGCAACGATCGAGGAATTGTGCGATAGTCTGGATTCGGTGCTCGCGCAACGAGTCAAGGCGTTGTTCGCGAAATCGTCGACGCCGGGGGTTAAACTGGATCGGCTGCCCGATTCACTGGCGTTGTCCGTGCTCGATTGGCGACTGGAAAAGATCAGGGAGCACAATACCATTCTCAAGCAACTCCTCCCGTCCGGCAGCCAGGATGAGTCCAGAGATGAATTAACCCGGTCCTATCTGGACCAGGTGCAGGAAATGGGGCGTATCAATCGCGCTCGAGACGCCATGTCGGCCACGGGCCGTCGCCGCGCCGAGGAGGGTTTGAGCGGCCGCAAACATCGTTGATTCATTGGGTTCTCGCCGTCGAGGCGAGGTCGATCGGTTGATTGCTTCATTTATGTCTCGCAGTTCGTCATTCCAACACTTGAAGTAGTTTCTGTATGGAAATTTATCCGGACCCGGACGAGCCGGTGCAAAACATGAGCGACGCCCTGGATGAGGAGGCGGAAGAGGCGCCCAATGCCGAGCCGCTTGACGTCGATGCCCTGGTTCGCAAAGCCCGCCGCTCGCGTCAGATCGCCGAATCGGACGTGCAGTCGATCCTGGCCTCCGTCAGCGAGGAACAGGCCGACCAGCTCTACGAGCGCCTGCAGAAGCTGAATATTCGCATCGTCTCGGCCGACGGCGAGCTCATCGACGATCCGGGGGGCATCGGTCTGCTCGATCGGCTGGATGATCTGGACGAGACCGATGACGAGCTGCACGGAAGCGACGCCGAGGACGACCCGGTCCATACCTATCTGAAGGAGATCGGGCAGGTGCCGCTGCTGACGGCCGAGCAAGAGATTTGGCTGGCCACCCAGATGCAGGCCCAGCGCGTGCTCGAGCGGCTGAATCACGACGTGGGACTGACTCAACCGGCCGGGACCAACGGCCGTCGCGGCCGTAAATCTCCCGCCTCCGAGCAAGCGCCGAACACCCAAACCGACCGCACCATCAATCAGAATGAGTTGCGGGCGCAGGTGATGCTGCTGAACTATCGCAATATGCTGGAGTGCTGGCAATGCGTCCACGATAGCAGCAGCCACATCCACGTCGCCATGCCGGACTTGTCGCTCCTGATGAACGAAGCCCGCACCTTGCGCGATGATTGGCAAAGCCCGCACCGCTCCTATATCCACCGCTACTTGAATGACGGTACCTGGGGACAGGACGAGGCCTGGACCGATTTGGCCGAGTGCCTCTTCTCGGTCTTCACCGCCATCTACCTGCTACCGAACGAGCTGGCCGAACAGGTCGGCGACCATATCCGCGCCACGGGCCAGTTGCCGCGCGCGGCCGATGTCGAGGATTGGCTCTTCCCGCCCGACTCGTCGCTCAAGTACAACGATTTCATGATCATCCACCTGGCCGAGGAAGCCAAAGGCCACCTGACCCGCGCCAACCTGCGGCTGGTGGTCAGCGTGGCCAAGCGCTACATGGGGCGCGGCATCCAGTTGCTGGACCTGGTGCAGGAGGGCAACGTCGGGCTGTTGCGGGCGGTGGAGAAATTCGACCACACCAAGGGGTTCAAGTTCAGCACCTACGCCACGTGGTGGATTCGCCAGGCCGTCAGCCGGGCTATCGCCGACCAGGCGCGCACCATCCGTATCCCGGTGCACATGTACGAAACGATCAACAAGATCGTCAAGATCCAGCGCGAACTGGTGCAGAAGCTGGGCCACGAGCCGTCGACCGAGGAGCTGGCGCTGGCTCCTGAACTGGAATTCCTGACCCCGGAAGAGATCGCCACGATTAAGGCGGCCCAGGACGCCAATCTGCCCATCGATCCGGCTCTGGAGAGGAAATGGCGGCAGGCAGTCAGCAAGATCCGCGACATCCAGCGCATCGCCATGGACCCGATGTCTCTGGAAACGCCGGTGGGCAACAACGACGACGCGACCGAGCTGGGCGATTTCCTGGCCGATGAGAGCATCCTGGAGCCGGGAGACGCCGCATCGCGTGAGTTGTTGCGCGAGCAGATCCGCAACGTGCTGGAGGCGCTTAACGAGCGGGAGCGCGAGGTGCTGGAGATGCGCTTTGGGCTGAACGACGGCAACGACCACACCCTCGAAGAGGTGGGCAAGAGCTTCGGCGTCACGCGGGAACGCATCCGGCAGATCGAGGCCAAAGCCCTGCGCAAGCTGCGTCACCCCAGCCGCAGCCGGTCGTTGCGGGATTATTTGCAGTAGGCGACCGTCCCTCGGCCTAAAACCCCTCCAGCATCGACAAATCAGCAACCCCTCGCGCCAGCCCGGCCACCCGCTGCAGCAGCGCCAGCCGGTTCTCGCGCACGGCCGCATCCTCATCCATGATCAGCACCGCGTCGAACAGCCGGGTGATGTCCGGCTCCATCTTGCGCAGCGAGGCGACGAACGTCTCCACGGTACCGTCGGCCGTCCCTTCCGCTTCCAGCAGCCCGGCCACCAGAGCCTGCTCCTCCGGCAATCGCAGGTGATCCGGCTGCAAGGTATAGGTCTCCTTCAGCGGTCGGGTGATGCGCACGCAACGGGCGTAGGCGTTGAGCAACGTCTCCCAGGCCTCATCGCGCGTGGCCTCCAGCAAGGCGGCCGCGGCCAGCGAGGCGGCATAGGGGTTGTGGGTCTGCTCGGCCAGCACGGCCCGAACGACGCTGGTGGGATAGCCCGCCTCGCGCAGCACGCCCTCCAATCGGCCGCCGATGAAGGCCAGCACGTCTTCCCGCGTCGATGAATCCCAGGCCACGGGCAGCAGCGCCCCGGCCTCGTCGAGAGCCGCACGCAGGTCGAACTGCCGGCGGTTGGCGGTCAGATTTTCGATGAGGTGCAAGGCGGCGCGGCGCAGCGCGAAGGGATCGTTGGAGCCTTTCGGACCTAACCCGGCGGCAAACAACCCGGCCAGGCTATCCAGCCGGTCGGCGATGGCGATGGCCATGCCCGGCCGCGTCCGGCTCACGCCGCTGTACTGCTCGGCGATGGCCGCGGCCACGCTCTCCGGCTCGCCGCTGCGCAGGGCGTAATGGCCGCCCATCAGGCCTTGCAACGAGGTCATCTCCACGACCATGCTGGTCGCCAGGTCGGCCTTGGCCAGCGAGGCGGCGCGTTCGGCCGTGGCCCGCTCGGTCGCCGTTAGCTCCAGCATCCCGGCTACAACCGGCGCCAGCTTCTCCAGCCGGTGGGTCTTGTCCAGAATAGAGCCAAGCTCGGTCTGAAAGGTCAGCTTGCCCAGGTCGGGCACAAACTCCGCCAGAGGGCGCTTGATGTCCTTGTCATAGAAGAACGCGGCGTCGGCAAAGCGGGCACGGATGACGTGTTCGTTACCGTCGCGCACGATGTCCAGATGTTCCGCGTCGCCGTTACGCACGGCGATGAACCACGGCAGCAGCCTGTCGCCCTTGTAGACGGGGAAGTAGCGCTGGTGCTTGCGCATGACGGCCACCAGCACCATCGCCGGCAAAGCCAGGAAGCGCTCCTCAAATGAACCCAGCAGGGGCGTCGGCCGCTCGACCAGATTGGCCACCTCATCCAGCAAGGCCGGATCGTCCGGCACGTTGCCATGAACAGAACGCGCCAGCTCGGCCACGCCGGCGGCGATGGACTTCCGTCGCGCCTCAGCGCTGAGGACGATGGTCGCGTTCTCGATGGCGGTGCGATAATCGGCCGCGTGGCGAACCTCGGTGGCCGGGGAGCCGTTGGGACGCAAGCCATAGGTGACGCGCCCACCGGCCACGCCGGCATAGCTGAAGGGGACGACGGCCGGGCCATGCAACGCCAGCAACCAGCGCAACGGGCGGCTGTAGCTGACATTCGTCTCGTTCCAGCGCATGGACTTCTCGAATTTGATGCCGGCGATCAGGTCGGGCAGCCGTTCGGCCAGCACCTCCAGCGACGAGCGGCCCGTCTCGCGCACGACGACCGAGACGTAGCGCTTGCCGCCCTCCTCTACCACGGTCAAATCATCCACCGACAGACCGCGGCTGCGCGCGAAACCGGCGGCGGCGGGGGTCGGCTGTCCATTCTCATCAAAAGCGCGATCGGCCGAGGGGCCTTTCACGGCCGTCTCCAGATCGGATTGCCGCGCCGACAGGCCATGAACCATGACGGCCAGACGGCGAGGCGTGCCCTCTATCTCGACACGCTCATAATCCAGACGGGCGGCGGCGAGCATGGCGGGCACGGCCGCCTGCAATTGATCCAGCGCCGAATTGAGATCGTCGTGGGGCAACTCCTCGCTGCCGATCTCCAGCACGAAGGGATCGCCGTCTTCGGGGGTGGCGAGCGACGGGCTAGCCACGCGCATATCTTGCTTTTCATGGCCCGCGTCTTTTGCCCAAGTCTTATTATCGGCAAAGGGGTACTCCAACGTCTGTCGCTGCTCGATATAGGCCAGCGACACCTTGTTGGCGATCCGCCGCATGCGGCCGAAATAGTGGGCGCGTTCCGTCACGCCAACCGCCCCGCGCGTGTCCAGCACGTTGAAGAGCTGCGAGCATTTCAGGTTGTAATCGTGCGCCGGGGCCACCAGCCCCGCCTCGATGCAACGCAAGGCCTCGCGCTCGTAGGTGTCGTAGATCATCTTCAGCGCGTCGACGTCGGCTACATTGAAGTAATATTTACAATGCTCGATCTCGGCCTGCAGCAGGGCATCGCCATAGCGCACGCCCGCCCCGTAATCCATCTCCCAGACGCTGTTCTTGCCTTGCAGCGCCAGGGCGATGCGGTCCAGGCCATAGGTGATCTCCACCGATACCGGATGGAGATCGACGCCGCCGGCCTGCTGGAAGTAGGTGAACTGGGTGATCTCCTGCCCATCGAGCCAGACCTCCCACCCCAGACCCCACGCGCCGAGGGCCGGCGATTGCCAGTTATCCTCGACAAAGCGGATGTCGTGCTCGCGCCGGTTGAAGCCGATGGCCTCCAGGCTGCCCAGATACCGCTCGATCGGGTTGCCGGGATCGGGCTTCAGGATGACCTGTAGCTGATAATGCTGCTGCATGCGGTTGGGGTTGTCGCCGAAGCGGCCGTCGTCGGGCCGGATGCTCGGCTCGATGTAGGCTACGTTCCACGGCTCGGGGCCGAGGACGCGCAAGATGGTGGCCGGGTTCATCGTGCCCGCGCCGACCTGCACGTTGTATGGCTGCCAGAGGAGGCAGCCCTGATCCTGCCAATATTCCAGCAGGCGAAGGTTCATTTTTTGAAAACTGAGTTTCTCGGAGGCCATGCTATTTGCTATCCAGATATGCGTTTATTCCGTCAGCTACGGATCAGCCGGAGATTATACCACGATGGGCGGTTACGTCAGGCTCCCGATCGTAAGGGTCGGTGATTTTCAGATATCGGGAACCAGACTTGTTGCAAACCCCCGATCTGGCTACACTGTTCACCAGCACAGATGTTTGGATCATCCGCCCTTCCCGCCATCCTCGACCACCTTCGCGCCGACCGTGACTTCGTCGCCAATGTCGTCGCCTGGGAGCGCATTCCGGCCCGTCCGGGCCGCTATGTCCCCATGCCGGAGACGGTCGATCCCCGGCTGGCAGCCGCCTTGCGCGAGCGCGGCATCGAGCAGCTCTATACCCATCAAGCTCTGGCCATCGACGCCGTCGGCCGTGGTGAAAACGTCGTCGTGGCCACGGCCACGGCCAGCGGCAAGTCGCTCGTCTATACCTTGCCCGTCCTGTCGCGGTTGGCGGCCCGGCCCGACGCCCGCGCCCTGTACCTATTTCCCACCAAAGCGCTGGCCCACGACCAGGAAGCGGAGACGGCGGCCATCGTCGCGGCCGCGCGGCTGCCCGTTCCCGTCCATACCTACGACGGCGACACCCCGCGCGGCAAACGACCGGCCATTCGCGGCTCGGGCGGCGTCCTCATCACCAACCCGGACATGCTCCACGCCGGCATCCTGCCTTTTCATCCCTCGTGGCGAAATCTGCTGGGGGCGCTGGAGTTCGTCGTCGTCGACGAGATCCACACCTATCGCGGCGTGTTCGGCAGCCACGTGGCCAACGTCCTGCG
>CAYXNH010000154.1:0-7556 GCA_964466135.1 uncultured Ardenticatenaceae bacterium
ACACCGTTCGCCCCTCGTTGACCACCGACCCCATCTTCCCCAACGCCTTCTTCTGGAATGCCGCGTCACCCACGGCCAGCACCTCATCCACCAGCAGGATCTCCGGCTCCAGGTGGGCGGCCACGGCGAAGGCCAGCCGCACGTACATGCCGCTGCTGTAGCGCTTCACCGGCGTGTCGAGGAACTTCTCGATCTCGCTGAAGGCGACGATCTCGTCGAACTTGCGGGCGATCTCCTCGCGGCGCATGCCCAGGATGGCCCCGTTGAGGTAGATGTTCTCGCGGCCGGTCAGCTCGGGGTGGAAGCCGGTGCCGACCTCCAGCAGGGAGCCGACGCGGCCATGGATCTCGGCCCGGCCGCCGGTCGGTTCGGTGATCTGCGACAGGACCTTGAGCAACGTGCTCTTGCCCGCCCCGTTGCGGCCGATGATACCCACCACCTCGCCGCGCTTCACCTCGAACGAGACGTCCTTTAACGCCCAAAAGGTCTCGGTCGCGCCGCCTGACCCATTGCGACGGAACATACCGACGAGGGCATCTCGCAAGGTATCATGGCGCTCCTGGACGCGGCCGATGGTGTACTGTTTGCTCAGGTTCTCAACCCGAATGGCGATGTCACTCATAATAAATCAGACGATGTCGGCAAAGGTGCGCTCCGTGCGCCGGAAGAAAATCAGGCCCGTCACCAGCACAGTCACCGTGATGACCACCGCCAGCGCGAACAATCGCCCCGGCGGCTCCTGCCCCAGCAGCGCCCAGCGAAACCCCTCCACCACGCCGGTCATCGGGTTCAGCCCCATCAGCCAGCGATACCGTTCCGGGATGAGCGTGCTACCGTAGGCCACCGGCGTGGCATAGAGCCAGATCTGCACCATGAAGGGCACGAGGTAATTGATGTCGCGATATTTCACATTCAGCGCCGCCAGCCACAGCCCGAAGCCCAGCGCCGTGGCCATCGCCAGCAGCAGAAAGGCGGGTAGCAGCAAAACGGCCGGCGTCAGTGGAAAGCGATAGATGAACATCATGACCAGGAGCAAGGCCAGCCCGATGGCGAAGTCGACCAGGCCGCCCAATACGCCGGAGATCGGGATAATCAGTCGCGGGAAGTAGACCTTGGTGATGAGATTGGCGCTACCGACCAGGCTGCTCGACGCCCGGGTCAGCGACCCGGCGAAGTATTGCCAGGCGATAAGCCCGGTCAGTGAAAAAATGGGGTAGGGGATGTCCCCCGACGGGACATTGAGCAGCAAGCCGAACAGGACAGTGAATACCAGCATCGTCAGCAAGGGTTGCAAGATCACCCACAAGACCCCCAGTGCGGTTTGCTTGTAACGTACCTTGACGTCACGCCAAACGAGAAAGTAGAGCAGCTCGCGATAGCCCCACAGCCGATCGAGCTGCAGCGACATCCAGCCGCGCGACGGCTCGATTACCAGCATGGACATTGGCGCAGAGGCCGGAGGAGATGCCGGCGGTGATTGGGTTTTGGTCCCGGTTTCCATATATGTGAACAACACCGATTCAGTTAGTGTCGGAAATCATCTCCTCCCCATCCTGCCCGCCCGCAACCCAAGCGCCACGACCACCAAAACCAGCAAGGCTGCGGGGATAGCCGCCAGGGCCAGTTGCCCAATCCGGCTGTTTGCTCCCGGCACAGTCGCCAGCGGGTTCTCATCAGGGGCGGTCGGCACGACCACTGTGGGTGTGGGTTCAGGGGCGCTGGTCGGCACAGCCGTCGGCTCCAGCGTAGCCGTCGGTTGAGGCGGCGGCGGAGTAGCCAAGACCTCAGCAGGTATATCCAGCGGACGAACCATCCCGACGATAGCGCCTGTTTCCTGGCCATCAGCCGCGCCCGGCACAGTGGATCCATAGACAGCGACCAGACGACCGGCGGTGTCAACAATCGCGCCCAGTTGTCCGCCGTCAGGAAGATTGACGGCAACCGATTCGGCCGCCTGCCAACTAGTCCCATCGAACGTCCAGCTCAGAAGGCGGCCATTGTCGAGACCGAGCAGGTGGAGTTGTCCGGATGGATCGAATATCGACACCGGGAAATCACCCGAATCCAGGCTGCCGGCCTGCACTCTCTCGGACCATGTGACGCCGTTGTCGGCCGACAGAGAATGCCATAATACAATCCGCTGATTGGCTTCCTCGGCCCAAAGAAGGTGCACCACTCGATCGCCGAATCCTTGCAAGGAAGACCAGGTAATCGGGGTTTTGATGACCGGGTTCGTCGGCGTCCAGGTCATTCCCCCGTCGTCAGAATAGCTGTAAACCGCCCCTAATTGAGTATTCTCCGGAGGAAGAGCGTGCTGTGACCAAAGGGCATGGAGCCGTCCGGTCGTTGTCTCTGTCAACTGGGGTTGGCCAACCGCCGGCCAGCCCGCGGCCGCGCCGCTGAAAATCCGGTCCGGTTCAGACCAGGATTCGCCCATATCAGACGAACGCAACACATAAACGCCGCGCGGTTCGTTGAGAGCAATGGCGTAGGTGACAAGCAGCTCACCGTCGCGGGTCAATAATAAAGACGGGTGTCGGGCGTCGGCTTGCTCGCTTGTCAGCAATAGCGGCGCGGACCATTCGGTGGGGCGGTCGAAACTTGCCTGAGTAAAATGCAGCCCCTGATTATCGCTATAAACCAGGAACAGACGGCTTCCGTTCCCGGCAACAGCGATCTCTTCGATCGTATCATCGGCCGTGTTTATCACCGCAGTCGCCGGAGACCAGGTCGCGCCATCCCATCGAGAGTGAAATATCTGGGGCAAGTCAGGCTCAAACCAGAAGGTATGGCTTGCACCAGAGATGTCCGTGAGCATCTGCACCGCGGCCACCGGCTGTTGGGTCGTGGCTATCGGCCCCGGCCCTTGCCAAACGGATGGCGGAGGGAACCACTCGGCGGAATCACCGAGCGAACGGGTCGTCCACCAGATATCGCCCCCCACGCCAAGATCACAGCCCACCACAATTACCTGATTGAAGCGACCTTCAACATCCAGACAGGACAAGGCGATAATCTGGTTCGTCTCAGGATTCCTGAGTTCGGCAAGGTCACTCTGCAATTGGGGATCGCTCCAGCGCATGCCATCCCATGCCAGCAGGTACGACGGCGGAAGGGCATTGGGCTGCGTGCCGGATTGTCGTATCGTGCCGAATAAATTAAGGGTAGAGTCATTATTAAGGAACCAGGCAGAAGCAAAACAACCGTTCAAACCCGGCACAATTTGAGGCGACGACCAAGTGGTTCCATCGCCGGTCAAGGCGCGATAGTATTGAGAGCAGGGCAAATCGGACTGGTGTCCCGCAGACCATGTCAGGACTGCCTGAGAACCAAGGCCTCCCACGGTGACGCCGGCCGGACCGACAGCGTCGGATGCATCATCAATTGAGCGCCGGTCAACCTCGAGAGGGGCCCCCCAGGAACCGCCATTGTCAGACGATTGGCTGACGAAAATCATCTCCCGGCCAACATCGTCCCAGGCGGCGACAAGCCGGCCATCCGTTAGGACGGCTATGCTGATATTCACTGAATCGTGCGAAAGCCCGCGCAGATAACGAGACTGATAGAGCATGTGTCCGCCGGTCCAATTTCCGCCTGCGGATGACAATCGCTGATAATAGATACCGGCTGGTCGTTCAGGCGTTTCCAATCGTCGAGCGTATACCAGGTGAAGATCTGAAGCGCTAACGGCGACTGTCGGGCTGATGGCACCTTCCTCCAGGGCTTGAGGAACAGACCATGCATCATATTGGGAAAACGAGTTTGCCGACACGGCACTATGATAGAGTGTCCCGTTCGGGTTACTCACATTATCGATCCAAAAGGCATGGATAAAACCACGTTGGTCGGCCATCAGTTGGGGGGTGAAACGGGGCGTAGGCGCGCTTTCCGGCAATTCTGTAAGGTTGCGCCGAGTAAAAAACGGCAACTCGACGGCCCGAGGCCCCGACCAACCATTAGGCCCCCCGGATGAGTAGATAAAGCCGTCAATCTCGTCCTCCCACAAGACGTGAAACAGGCCATTACTATCAAGGACCATTTGAGGCGCGGTGGATGCCCCCGATCGAGACAGGTTCATTGGCGAGGCCCAGTTAATGGAATCCTGGGCAAAAACGCCTGACCCCAAAGAGAAGAAAAGGATGGCCAGGAAAGTAATGAGATTCTTCTTATTTATCATGTATTATGGCTTAGAGATTAACGCTTTTAGCTGGATGTTGGCATCCTCGGCCAACCGACTCAAGTGGGGAAAGCCCCGTTGATCCCACCACCATTGATAAACACCAAGCTCTGCCGTCGCTTCAGGATATGCCTTTAACAATGGCAATGCCTGGGGGATCTTGCCAGACCAGACATAGGAATACATCAGCGCCTTTCGTATCCCCTTATGACCGCGATCCAGCAAGTAGGCGGGATATAGATAACCTTGAGCTGACTCATAGTCGCGCTCAAGCATTGCCATCAGACCCAGACGATGCAAGGCGGTCCGATTATCGGCATTAAACTGCAATGCCCGTTCGAAACGCATCCGGGCTGATCCAAGTTCGGTGACTTCGCTGCCGTCGCTCCATTCGCCCGTCGGATAGCCCCTCAATTCAATCCGGGCCATCTCCAACGCGCCAAGATTGCTCTGCCAGGAAGACATAATCGGCCCCCTGAAGATGATTAGCAGAGCGGCAGATAACGTAACACCGACCCCGATGGCGATCCAGGCCGGTTGCTCGATTGTGCGAAGCATTTCAACCCAGTTCTTCCGCAGGGGGAACAGGCAAGCCACCAATCCCAAGGGCATCCAAAGGAGCAACACCCCCCGGCTGCCGTATAGGGGATCGTCGACCAAGCCATGCAAACAGATGACAAACAATGCCGCCAAGGTCGCGCCGTTAATCAGATTAAATCCATGAATGGAGCGGCGATAGCCGGAACGATGAGGATCGATGAGCCACCAAAATGCCCATAACAGCATGGCGATCAACACTGCCAGGCCGATGATACCTTGTTCGACGGCGACATTGAGAAACAGGTTATGGCTGTGGATCAGAGAATGGTACGGGATGACGCGAATATACTGCGAATAGAGACCATCAAACGAATCCAGTCCCCCGCCAGTCAGCCAGAAATCCCCGACCAGGTCCAGAGCATCGTGGCTGATCTCCAGGCGACTGCCCGCGCTATCCGGCCCGGGCAGGTTCTCCAGCATTCCGGAAAGGCTGCCGGACGTCATCCACGTCAGCGTCAGTCCCAGCCCCAATAGCAGGAGTAAAGTCAAACCAAATACCTTCCGCCGCGACAAATAGAGAATCTCGGCAAGCTGATCCGTCCCCATCCACATCGCCCAGGCCACTATTCCACCGATCAAAGCCAGCCAGGCGCCTCTGGAAGTCGTGAACGCCAGTCCGACGCTCATCATGGTCCCGGCCAGGACGGCCGTGGCCAACATTCCACTGCGGTTCTTTCGGAAACCGCGCGCGGCCGACGCCAGGGCAAACGGAAAGAGCATGGCCATCAGACCACCGGCTACATTCGGATGCAGGTCATGAAGCCCGCTCAATGCCGACGGCCGAAGCTCCATCCAGCGTAACCCAACCCGATTAATAGCCTCGATCTTGGCGGGTATCGCGGACCAGTCGTGGGTCGCCAAAAAATAAACCGCAATCGCGCCGCCGGTGATGGCCAGCCCCGTGATGATCGGCCATAGATTGGGGGCGCGTTGCCCGGCAAGCGCGTAATACAGGATGGCGGCGCCGACGATTAACCAGAACTTTCCCCATGCATCCGGCTGGTTATACGATATCGATGCGCTGACGGCTGCGCTAAGCAGGAATATCCACAACAGGGGATCAAACCGGGTTTGCCTGAACGGAGAACGGCCGGTCGATAGACGGATGCCCCAGGGCAGTAAACCTACCAGCAACGGCCATGCCCCCAGCCGACCGCCGCTGGTGTACCAGAGCGCGGCCGCAACCAGGGCGCAGACCAGGCTCAACCACGCGAACCGGCGGCTCTCGACGAAGGTATATAACGTATGGCCGGCAAGCCCGGTATCTGCCGTCACGATAATGCCATCACCTGATATTTCTATGAAGCCAGCCCGTTGGGGGAACCTGTATCGGTGGAAACCCAATTCAGGTGCTGGAATCCGACACTCAGCGCATTGCGCAGCGTCGACGGGTCCGAGAGGAGCATCTTCATATAGGTCATGATCGGACCCGGACGAAAAGCCCACTCGCGGAAGGCTCGCTTCTGCCAATAGAGCAGTCGCTCGGCCGACAGACCGGGATAATCGAGAACGGTGCCCTTGTCCATATCGACCTGCTCCCAGCGCGTGCCCGGTCGGAACCATCCATTCTCGACCACCTCGAAGAAGAACGGGGTGCCGGGATAGGGCGCGGCGACGTGGAACAAGGCGATATCGAGCGGCAGTTTCTTGGCAAAGTCGATCGTCTGCCGAATGGTCTCCTCCGTCTCACCCGGAAGCCCGATGATAAAATAGCCCCAATTGAGGATACCGGCCTTTCTGGCCCAGGCCAGCGATTGAGCCGCTCTTTCGGTATAAGCCCCTTTGCGTGCGTGGCGCAGTATATCATCGTTGCCACTCTCGATGCCCCAGGAAATAACCCAGTTACCGGCCTTGGCCATCATCTGCAGCAGTTCTTCATCGACATAGTCAACACGGCTGTTACAAGTCCAGCGGATGTTGATCTTCTCCTCGATCATTAATTCACACAGACGCATCACCTGATTGCGGCTGACCGTGAACAGATCGGCATACATATGAATGTTGTTCATGCCGAGCTTCTTCAGGACCCACAACTCCTCCATGATGCTTTCGGGCGAGCGCAGGCGAGTCGTAAACTGGTAGGTGACATGCTTGATGCAGTAGGTACAACCGGCCGGACAGCCGCGGCTGGAGACGATGAAAGTGAATGGGCCGTGGATCATCGGCATACGATACTTGTCCATCGGCAACAAATGGTGCATCGGCAGCGGCATGGCGTCCAGATCGCGCACAAACGGTCGCGTCAGGTTTTGTATGATTTCGCTGCCGTCACGCCAGGCCAGCCCCTTGATCCCGCGCATGTCGACCTCTCCGACGTCATCCAGCGCCGGGCGATAGAGCGGATCGTGGTCAGCGAACAGCTTTTCGATGTTTGGCGGCCGCTGGTCAATCTTGCTTTCCAGATGGTCCAGCAGGTCACGAATCGTCAGGTCCGGTTCGCCGACTAAAATATAGTCCAGCGCGGGATACGATCGCAGAGTCTCAACCGGGATGGGCGTTACATGGGTGCCGAAAGCGATCGTCCTGGCCCCGCGAGCCTTGGCCAGGAAACAGCCATACATATCATTTTCCAGCGTGGGAGCCGTCACTTGGGTCAGGTAATATCTGGGCTTTAGTTCCTCCAGCTTGCGGGAAAATTCAGGCCAACTCATATGTTCGGCGTTGGCGTCGATGATGGCCACCGAATGCTGGGGATACACCATGGCCGCCAGCTGAGCCAGGGAGACTTGCGGCCAGACCATATTCTCCCGCGTTCGCCGGCCGACTCGATGCTGGCTGC
>CAYXNH010000155.1:0-6404 GCA_964466135.1 uncultured Ardenticatenaceae bacterium
TCATCTCGCGCGCGCCGATCAGGACAGGGAGCAACCCCAGAATCCCCACCCAAGGCCGCAGGATAGTCGATACCACCAGGCTCAAGAACAAGCTGATGATCACCAAAAAGCCGATGCCTATCGCCTGCCCGATGAAGACGTCGCGGGCGCGATAGCGACTGTTGCTGAAGAACAGCACGAGCAACAGGATATCGTCAAGATTGGTGGCGACAAAGGCGGTGACGCCCAGAGCGACGAGCTGCAACCAGGTCATGATCGGGAGGCTTCGTTTATCTGGAGCACATTGAGCATTTAGGTCTGCTTTACGCTGACTAGTGCTGCCGGCTGACTGAAGCGGATGCCATCAACCGGCGTCGATGAAAGGGTTCAGGATGGTAAGCCCCTGAATCTTGCGGCCGTGCTGCAGGTCTTCGCTATACAGGGTGCGGCAGCCGCTTTCGATGGCGGCGGCGAGGATCAGGGCGTCGTAGAAGTGATAACCGGTTTCATCGATGATCTGTAACGCACGCTCATAATAATGTCGCGATGGAAAATGGCCGCAAAGTGGCCATAAAACATTGGCCAGATAGGTGGTAGCCTCATCCGGCGTAAAGCTCGGGGCGGCATGGCGAGTGGCGACATGAAGGAACTCCTGCACCACCTGCGAACTAATCATGCCACGACCCGTCAGCAACGCATCGGCAACGAGCGCATTGGCTACAGGCTGCTTTCGTGGCTCATTTGTCGCCTGGGCGTAGACAAATATATTGGTGTCCAGGAAGAACAAATCACCGTTTTCAGCGGCGTTCATTCATTTCCTCGCGCGTATACTTGCGAGCAAAGCGAGGCCCTAGTCGTTCAATAAGTTCTTGATATCGACGTACCGCCTCTTTGCCGGCAGTCTCGTCTTTACCAGTGTATTGTTCCAGCCATTCCCGAAACAGGGCGTTGAGCGTCGTGTTCTGAAGCGCCGCCTGCCGCCGCGCCTCGCGGATAAGGGCCTCATCGGCCGAGAGAGTGATATTCTTGAGCATGAAGATAGTGTACACTATTTTAGTGTACACTACAATCGTTTTGTTGACTGGCGTCTGTCACGTCGATGACGATGAATTGGAATGGTGGCTACCGGTTTACACATTCGTCGAAGCACGTCATAATCCGGAACCATAGCCGGATTAAGCCGTAGCCGACAGGAGGATAGCGCCATGTTCCGTACCGTTTCCGACCATGTTTGGGCGTTCGACCTGGAGTGGGTTCCAGATCTCGCCAGCGGCCGTCGCGCCTATAACCTGCCGCCCGGCACGCCTGACGACGAGGTGTACGCGGCCATGTGGGCTGCCGCAGGAGCCACGCCGGAGAATCCGCGGCCGTATCTGAAGACGATGCTGTGTCGCGTGGTATCAATGGCCGTGGTCATTCGCCGCGTTCACGAGGGAGGCCGCGTGAGTCTGTCGCTCTTCTCGCTGCCGTTCGACGGGCCAATGGACGAGCGTGAGCTAATCGGCCGTTTCCTGCGCGGGCTGGGCGATGCGAACCCCCGGCCGCAGATCGTCGGTTTCAACTCGCGCGAATCCGACCTGCCCATCCTCGTTCAGCGCGGCATCGCCCAGGGTGTGGTCGCGGCCGGGTTCAGTCACCGGCCGGAGAAGAATTGGGAGGGGTTGGACTACTTCAACAAGTATAACGAGGGGCATATCGATCTGAAGGAGGTCGTTGGCGGGTGGGGCAAGGCCACGCCGAGCCTGCACGAGTTCGCGGCGGCCTGCGGCATCCCCGGCAAGATCGACACCAGTGGTGACAATGTCATCGACCTGTGGCTGACCGGAGATGTGCGGCACATCGTCGAATACAACGAGTTCGACGCGCTGACGACCTACCTGCTGTGGCTGCGCGCGGCCCACTTCGCCGGGCACTTCTCCGACGAAACCCACGAAGCGGAGGTAGCGCGGGTGCGGGAATTACTGAGCAAGCGCATCGCTGACGGGCAGACGCATCTGGAGCGGTATGTGGCGCGGTGGCGGGAGTTGGCGGCGAATGGGTGATGTGGGCGAAGTGGCTGCCTCAATCTGCGACCTGCTGTTTGCATCGGCCGATGGGTTTGAGATACATGATCATCCTGCTGCCGAATTCGCCCCTTCCTTCGGGATCGTGCAGGTTGATCGCCCTCATGATAATTCTGCATCCAACCGCGCCAGATCAACATGGTTCCCGTCATGTTTTCCCAATTCGGCCGTAGCCGCCGGTGTCAAACCCGAACGGGTGAACATCGCATAATGGAATCGCCACGTTTCACCGTCGGGCAGTTCATTGCGCAATTGCGCCGACTTGTGCTCAATGAGGTCGGTCACGACTGCTCGATCGACTTTGGCCTCGCCCCACTTGCATTCGCCCACTAATACCTGGCGATGCTCCCAATCGATGGCGACGACGTCGATTTGCACCTTGCGGCTCCAGTGCGCGCCGGTGATCGCCGGTCGCAGGGGCAATTCGCCGGCAGCCCCCCGCTCGATAACCCATTGACGGGCCAGATCTTCAAAGGCCGTCGCGCCGACAAAGCCGCGCAACTCCAGCCGGATGCGCTCCAGCACCCGCTCGGTATCAAACGGCAGGTATTCGTGAAACGGAGCGATAAAGCGGAAATAGAAGCGGAAGTAAGGATCGGTCAGGTGGTAGCGGCCGAGTCGCGAGCTGCGCCGTTTGGCCGGCTGGGTTCCCGCAGGTAGCCGCCGCTCTACCAGCTTCAAATCCTGCAAACGCTGAAGATAAGCGGAAAGATGGCTGGTGGGGATGAGGGCATAGTTGCTGATGTCGCTGAGGGTGTGGTTGCCCAGACCGATCGCCTTTAACGTCGCCAGATAGGATTGTGGCTCGCGAACCTCGTCGTAGAGCAGAAACGCGGGTTCGGCCAGGAACATGCTGCCCCCCGAGAGGATGATCTTCTGAATGTTGTCCACTAGCCTTAGCTCCGAGTCGAGCCAATTGAGATAGGCCGGCACGCCACCGACAATAGCATATGCGGCGACGCGCTCTTCGGCCGACCAATCGGGAAAGAAGTCGCGCAGGGCGCTGAAGGGCAACGGATCGAGATACCATTGTCCGGTCAGGCGGCCGAACAGGGGCGATTGATGCGTTTGCAGTGACTCCATCACCTTCACTTGCGAGCCACACAGGACGATGACCAGATTGGAGCGTTGGAAATGGGCATCCCAGGCGTGCTGCAGAGCCGAAAGGGTAGATGGGTCGAATTCCGCGGCGTAAGGCAGTTCGTCCAGAATGAGGATGTGGCGCTGTTCGCCCAAAATTGCCGCCGCCGCGTCCCATAACTCGGCCCAGTTGTCAAAGAGAGGGGCCTGCCGCAGGGGAAGATTCTGAATACGGGCGTAGAGCTTGCGACGCTGGAGATCGGACGGCTCTTTCTCAGCCGCCCAATAAGTATAAGGAATCGCGCCGCGCTCCGCCCATTCCATCAGCAGGGCCGTTTTGCCGACCCTTCGCCGACCATAAAGTAGTATTAGCTGAGCCGGGCCGGGACGACGACGAACCAGAAGGTCATCCAGAAAAGCCAGTTCGTGCTGTCGATCAGTGAACATCTCACGCACTCGTTAAATAAGCTACATGATGTGTATTATACATAGTATGTAGCTTATTTACAAATGTGGTTTATTGCCCACGATTTTCCAACGCCCGATACACCGGTCGTCGGCTCCCATCAAACCGCAACAGGCTATAGCCTACCTCCTGGAACTCCGGCCCCAGCGCGGAGGTGAAGTTGAGATTCCACAGGAACATCGGCCCGATCCACTCCCATTCGTTGCCCATCTCGAAGGCGCGCAGGGTGTAGACCGCCTGCTCCCATTCGCTGTTGTCGGCCATGAACTCGGAGCCGGGCGGCGGGGACGCGAGTTGGCCCTCGCTCGTACGCAGTCCCTCGAACGTCCCCCAGCCGAACTCGGTCGGCCACAGCTTCAGGTCGGCCGCGCCCGCCGCCGCCAGCATCGCGCGGTAATCCTCCAGCGTGTCGGCGAAGAAGAAGCTGGGGTGGTTGTTGTGGGATGAGGATACCTGGGTCGCGTCGGCCGCGCGGCTGTCGGGCGGGTTGGCCCAGCCGTAGGGGTGGACGCCGATGCCGTCGACCACGCCGGCCACACCCGCGGCCAGCATCGCCCCGAAATAGACGCGGTCGTCGATGGCGTTCACGCCGTCGTTGATGCCGGTTGTGGCCGGAGCGGCGCTGATGATGAGCGCGGCCGGATCGGCCGAACGCGCACCGGCCGCGCCGCGACGGATGAGTTCTACCAGGTCGGCCGCGTTGAGGGGCGTGCCGTTCCATTCGCGCTGCAAATTCGGCTCGTTCCACAATTCGTAGGCGGCCACCTTGCCCGTGTAGCGCGTGGCCAGATAGCGCATGAACCCTTCGAACAGGCCGTAATCGCCTGGCGGGCCGTCCATCTCCGTCGTCGGGCGGCTCCACTCCGGGGCCTTGCTGACGCTGAGCAACACCCTGATGTTTTGACCGTTGGCTCCGTCGATGAGCCGGTCCAGCTCGCCGAACAGCTCCTCGTTGTATTCGCCCGGCCGCGGTTCATGGAGCTTCCACGACACCTGCACCTTGACCCAACCGACATCGAGCGCTTCCAGATGACGCAGCAGATCGCGCACGTCCTGCCGGTGGAGATAGATCTGGATGCCGACCTCGTCGCGATTCAGCGGCGGGCCGGTGTAGACGGGATATTCCGGTTCGGGGGTGGGGGTTGGGGCGGCAGGCGTTTCAGTTGTCACCGGTTGGACCGGATAGGCGGCGGCCGGGACGGTTGGGGCCGGCAGGGTTCCCCCGCCGGGGGCGATGGGGACGAAGATCTGGTCGCCGGACGCGGTCGTGGGGGCTGCGCTCGTCACCGGCAAGCCGCTGACGGCCGTCGCTGCCGGCGTTACTGTCGCTTCCGCCGGCGGGATTGCGGTCGGGGCAGGCGACCCATTCCGGCAGGCGGCGAACAGGAGCAAGCCGAGTAACAGGATTCCGATTTTCCGAATCATCGACCGGATTATACGTGGTTGCCAAGTATTTCATCGGCAGTCTGCTCCTTCTTTAATGGCGCCGACATCGATCCCGATGTGCTTTACTATGGGCTGACGCCGGCGTCTGTCAGCGAGGTCAATCAGGTCCGCTAGCGGGATCTCCAATGGAGGTGTCCAGCCTCACCGCGTCCCCCGCGGGTTGCCCGTCAACCGTCACCCCCAGCCGCCGGCCCGTCTCGGCGATATAAAGCCCCACCTCAATCGCATGCTCTCCGGCCGCTAACCCTTCCGGCAGGGCGATCTCATACGTATCGATGACCACTTCCCCCGGCCGCCAGCGGGAGGTGGGATAGGCGCCGCCGCGCGGCATGGCGTCCGCTTGCCACGCGCAGCAGGTGCCGTCGGACTGCAACACGTGGACGAAGACGGTGTAATCGGCCGTCGGTTGCGCGGCCGCCTGCCAGATCAGTTCCAGCGTGTGGCTCTCGTCCCCCGTGGTCAGGGAATAGCCGGCCAGCATAATCATGTCGCCGAACAAGGCCCCGACGGGCCGGTCAAACGGAGGCAGTTCAAACAGGCGCTCGGTTTGTTCCACGGCCAGCGGGCCGAGGTCGGTGGCGTAGAGCGCTTGTCCGGACTCGTCGCGCAGTTCGAGCTGGAGGCGATAATCGGCGGAAGGCAGCTCGTCGGGCACGCGGAAGGCTTGCCGGTCGATGATGAAGGCGGGCGTCGGCCACTGGGAGAAGGGGTAGGTATTGTAGGCGGGTTGTGACTGGCCCAGAGGGTGGAGCGCGCCGTCCGCCCCGACCAACGACAGATCGATCGTCATGGACGACAGCGCCGTGCCGGCCACCCACCACAAGGCCAGCGAAACGGTCTCGCCTGTCTCGACCGCCAGGGCGTCCCGCTCAAAACCAAGGAGGCGTAATCCCTCGGCCGCCGGTTCGTCAACCGGGAATGGCGGCCGGGGTAGCGGATCGGGCGGCGGGCCGGGGCGGATGACGACGCCGTGGCTAAGCAGCGAATCGCCGGCAAAGCCGCCGTTGGCGTCGATGAGAGCCAGACGCTCGCCGCCGGCGGGATTGAAGCGACCGATTCGCAGCCGATATAGGTCGCCGTCACCGGGCGGCAGGCCCGCCGGCAGAGGCAACTCGATTCGCTCCAGGATTACCTCTCCCGGCGCCCACTGTTCGGCCGGATAGCCGTCCTGATCGATCTGGCTCCAACGTCGGCCGGTCTTGTCTTCCAGATGGCTGAAGGTGGCCAGAGATGCCCCGTCGGGCGGCGCGGCCGTCACGGTCCAGGCCAGCGTCACCGGCAGCGTCTCCCCGACGGCCGCCGGTTCGGACGATACGCTATCGAGCGCGATCACCCCGCTGAAGTTCGACGATCCGGTCGCGACGGGCAGC
>CAYXNH010000155.1:6414-7510 GCA_964466135.1 uncultured Ardenticatenaceae bacterium
GCGGCGGCCGCTCGCTCAGCCGGTAGACGCGGAATAACTCCACGCCGTTGGTCGCGGTGACGATCTCCGGCGGACCCTCGGCCTCCAGCAGGGGGACGGCCCAATCCGGCGCGGGGCTGTTGGCCGGGTAGAGGTAGAGGGCCGGGCCGGCGGCGGGGAAGACCAGCGCGTGACTGCCGGGTAGCCACTTGACGCGATCGTAGTTGGCGCTCAGGAAGGCCATGGTGGGATGACGATAATGGACCGAGGCCACGTAGACAGCCGGTTGTTCGCCGGGCGGAATGTCTGCCAGAGTCTTATCCAGCCAGGCGGCGGCAGCGGTCATGTCGCCGTCGTTGATGAGCAGCAGATCGGGCCGGGTTGCCCAGCGGTTGAAATAGAGATGTTGCGTCCAGGTTCCGCCGATGAGCAGGACGAGCAGCAAGGCGGCGGACAGAGCGGGCGCCAGAGCCGGCCGGGGGGCGCGCCGCTCCACGTCGCGCAGCAGGGCGATGAGGCCGATGGGCGGCAGGAAGAAAATGAACGGGATGAGGCCCAGGGCACGCAAGTTGCTGGGGACGATCTCGTTGACGGCCAAGGCCGTGGGCAGGAGCATGATCAGCGGGGCCAGCGCCAGCAGGAGCACGGCCGCGCGCTGCCAGTCGTAGGGGAAGCGTCGATAGCGCCATAGGCAGAGGAACCAGCCGGCCAGCGCCAGCCCGCCGGTGATGAAGTTGAACAGCGGCCGTTCGGGCAGGTTGAAGCGCAGGTACGGATCGCCGCGCAGGAAGAACATGCCGAGGGAGCGGAGCAGGCTTTGGCCCAGAGAGAGGCTTTGCGCGTCGGGAGCGACCTGGCCAATGCGCACCCAGAAAGCGTCGGGATGCAGGGCGAAGTAGCCCAGCAATGGCAGGGCGGTCAGCAGGGCCACGAGGGCGACGAAGACGATCTGTTTCCAGCGAAGGGCGCGGGTGGAACCCGTATCAAACCCACCGAGGCCGCGTCCGAACAACAAGGGTAGCAGGCCAAAGGCCAGCAGCACGGGAAACAGGCGCGCCGCCAGATAGGTGTAGGCGGTCAGGCCGATGAGCAGCCCGGCCAGCCACAGCCACGGCCA
>CAYXNH010000156.1:0-7508 GCA_964466135.1 uncultured Ardenticatenaceae bacterium
CCAACGGCGACGCTCGCGGCGTGCTCAATGCGCTGGAGCTGGCCGTGGAGACGACGCCGCCGGACGAGAACGGTGTCATCACCATCGACCTCGACGTGGCCGAAGAGTCGATCCAACGCCGCGCCGTGCTCTATGACAAGGACGGCGACGTCCATTACGACACCATTTCGGCCTTCATCAAGAGCTTGCGCGGTTCCGACACCGACGCCGCGCTCTACTGGATGGCCAAGATGGTCTATGCCGGGGAGGATCCGCGCTTTATCTTCCGGCGCATGGCCATCTTCGCCGGGGAAGACGTGGGCATGGCCGACCCGCAAGCGATGGGCGTCGTTGTCAACTGCTGGGAGACTTTCGAGCGCATCGGGATGCCGGAGGGGCGCTATCCGCTGTCGCTGGCGGCTATCTACCTTTCGACTGCGCCCAAGTCCAACTCGGCGTTCGCCTTCTTCGACGCGCTGGGCGTGGTGGAGAAGGAGCGCGAGGCCGATGTGCCCAATCACCTGAAGGACGGCAGCCGCGACAAGGAGGGCTTCGGCCACGGCGAGGGATACCTCTATCCTCACGCCTATCGCAATCACTGGGTGGCCCAGCAATACCTGCCCGACGCGCTGCAGGGCAAGGTGTTCTACCAGCCGGGCGACCTGGGCTATGAGCGAGCCATCCGCGATGACGTGGCCCGGCGGCGCGAGGCCCAACTGGCGGCGATGGTCGAGGGCGAAGCGGGGGCCGCGCCGGCCCATCTGGAAGTGCTGACCACCAGCCCGACCAACCGCAACAAGGACGCCTGGCTCCAGCGGACGGTAGCCGGCAGCGGGCGCCTGATGGGCGGGCTGCGCGATCGGCTGTTTGAGGCGGCCGAGTTGCAGCGGCATCACCTCGTGCTGGACGTCAACTCCGGGAGCGGCCTGCTGACCTGGGAGGCGGTACGACGCGCTCCGGAAGGTGGCGTGTGGGCGCTGGCGGCCGACGAGGCGACGGGCGAGGCGCTGCGCCAGCAAGCGGCCCGGCTGCCGGAGATCGAGCGCCCGGCCATCCTCGTCGGCGACCCGACCGAACTCGATTACCTGCTGGCCCTGCGCGGCGAAAGCGACGTGCAGTTTGACATAATCTTCGGTCGCAATGTTCTCCCCGCATCCAAGCCTGACAGGTTTTCCGAAACCTGTCAGATTTTAATTGCGCATCTGCTGCCCGGCGGCCGCCTCATCTTCTCCCAATCCATCCCCCGCCATACCCAACGCCTCTACGACCTGATCGACTGGGGCCGCGATACCGGGCTGCGCGACAAGGTCATCGCCGCCGAGGAAGCGATCTATGCTGATGCGACCGACCCGATGGTCAGCTGGGACGAGCGCGATCTGGCTGCCGCGCTGGAGACGGCCGGCTTCGAGGACACGCGCCTGACGGCCGAGGAGCAGACGGAGGAGCGACTCATCACCGCCGCCCATCTGGAGCGCTGGTTCGGCGCAGCCGCGGCCGACGGACGGCCGAGCTACCGGGAGCGCCTGGCTGCCGGAGGATTGACGGAGACAGAGATGGGGAAGACCGAGAGAATGTTTCGCGAGCAACTGCTCGACCGGGCGGTGAGCTGGCGCTCGACGATGGCCTGGGTTCGGGCCGAACGGCCACAAGGCGACCGATGACGACCTGGCGGGCGATTAAACCCTGGCATGTCCATTACGCCGACCCGATCCGCGGCGCGGCCGGCGACCGGCTGGCCCTCGGCCGCCGCGACGACGAGTACCCCGGCTGGGTGTGGGCCACGGCCGCCGACGGCCGCGCCGGCTGGGTTCCCGAAAGCTGGCTGAGCGTCGAAGGCCAGAGCGGCGTCCTGCTTTGCGACTACACGGCGGCCGAGTTGCCGCTGGCGCCGGGGGATGTGGTTCGTGGAGAGTTGGTGGAGAGTGGCTGGCTTTGGGCGACCGATGAAAGCGAGCGAGAGGGGTGGGCGCCGCTGGATTGCCGGAGAGCCGCGGTTGATGCGTAATCGCCTAAAGGAGGACGCTGTGACTCGATTTGAACTGGTCGTTTTTCGAACAAACTTGTTTGAATCAACCAATTTGGACATATTGGACTGGGTAGAGGAGGAGATACGGAAGGAGATACGGAAGGAGAGGCCGGACCTGACAATCGAAAGGCTGGAAAATAGCGTGTGGGCCGGAGGAATTGTCATCTTCCGACAGGATCTTTATTGGAAAGTTCTGTCGCATTTAGTAGATCAGGGCTGGGAGCCATTCGCTGTTGCCAATGAATCTCTTTATATGCGGCGGCGAGTTGAGGATTGATTAGTCGCTTGTTAAAGCCTGAGAGTATTAGCCGCCCATTGAGTTTCTATGATGTTGCCGATAGGCACACAATGTGATACATTATGAACCGTAACTTCTATTGGAACGAAGACAAGAACGATCTCCTGAAGAAGGAACGTGGTGTTTCTTTTGATCAGATCGTAACCCACATCATGCTTGGTGATTTGCTCCGGGTAGAGGAGCATCCAAACCAGGAAAAGTACCCCGGTCAAAAATATTTTATCGTTCGTATTGACGATTACGTGTATGTCGTGCCATTCATCGAAAAAGATAATGACGCGTTTCTGAAAACTATCTATCCCAGTCGAAAAGCGACCCGGCAATATCTCAGGAGACCAAAATAAATAATGGACGACGACAAAGTATTCGACGTGGAAATGGATGCGGAAGAGCGCGAAATCCTTGAAGCCTTCGAGCGAGGCGAAACGGTTCCTGTTCCTGATATGGAAGCCAAAATCACCGAATATCAAGAGGCAGCCCGGGTGTTCCTCCGCAAAGAGCAACGCGTCAACATTCGCATTACCAATCAGGACCTCTTCGCGCTCAAGGAAATGGCGTTCGAAGATGGCATCCCCTATCAGACGCTGATGTCCAGCATCCTGCACAAGTACGTCACCGGCCGCCTGATCGAGCGCCCTCGAACCTTTGCCGGTCAGGCCGAGTACGCGCTGCATGAGGAGCGCCCGCCTTACGACGATCCGGCCGACCAATCGACACCATGATGGGCCGCGCCGGTCGCTGATTACCCATACAACCGGGCCGGCATTGATGCCCGGATCGTGACCGTGGGATTGGGCGCTCCAATGCGAGAACGACGTGTGTCACTGTCATTTCGCATTTCAATTTTCCATGTTATTATTTCTCCCTATCACCATTAGGAGAGGGGATTAAAAACGAATGCATCGCGAACATCATCGCTGGTACAGCCCGTCGCTCGGACGGGAAATGGAATTATTGATAATCGGTCATGCCGGAGCGCGGCTGCTGGTCTTTCCGACCTCGATGGGGCGCTACTACGAATGGGAAGACCGCGGCATGTTCAACACGCTGAGCGACATGATCAATGCCGGCCATCTGCAGGCCTATTGCGTCGACAGCGTCGATCAGGAAAGCTGGTATGCCCGCTGGAAGCACCCCGGCGCGCGCGCCTGGCGGCAGATCGAATACGATAACTACCTGGCCAACGAGGTGCTGCCCCTGTCGCGCCAAAAGAACAGCAACCCGTTCATGATCACCATCGGGGCCAGCTTCGGGGCCTATCACGCCCTCAACTTCGCCCTGCGTCACCCCGATCTCGTCGGCCGCGCCATCGGTATGAGCGGCATCTATGAAATCAGCCGCTGGACTGACGGCTATTACGACGAGAATATCTATTTCAACAGCCCCATCGACTTCATCAATGGCGAGCATGACTGGCGCCGCATCAACCAGTTGCGCAATCAGGATATCATATTGGCCGTCGGCCGCGACGACGGCTTGCGCAGCAGCAGCGAGCAACTGTCGACCGCGCTGTGGAACAAGGGCATCGGCAACGCCTTGCGCCTCTGGGATGGCTGGTCCCACGACTGGCCCTGGTGGCACAAGATGGTGCGTCTCTACATCGGTGGGCATGATTGACCGACCGCCGGGCGCGGTTTGGTCGGACTATTTATCAATGGTTCGTCGTCCGAAGTCAATTTAGGAGAGGTATAACATGACATTGAAAGTCGGGCTTATGGTGGGGCGGGAATGGTCGTTTCCACCGGCGTTCATTGAAGAGGTGAACCGGCGTAACGAGGGCGTCACGGCTGAATTCATCAAGCTGGGCGGGACGAAAATGAACGAGGCGAGCGAGTATGCGGTCATCGTCGATCGCATCTCCCACGAGGTGCCTTATTACCGTTCGCACCTGAAGAACGCCGTGCTCCAGGGGACGACGGTCATCAACAATCCGTTTATGTGGACGGCCGACGACAAGTTCTTTGAGGCTTCGCTGGCCACCCGGTTGGGCGTGGCCCATCCCAAGACGATCGCCATGCCCAACAAGGATTACGTCCCCGGCATCGTTCATGATGAGAGCTTGCGCAATTTGAAGTATCCTCTCGACTGGGACGAGCTGCTGGATTATGTCGGCCTGCCTTGCGTGCTCAAGGATGCCCACGGCGGCGGTTGGAAGGGCGTCTACATCTGCCACACCAAGGAAGACCTCTGGCACGCCTATAACCAGTCCGGCCTGTACACGATGGTCTTGCAGGAGTTCATCCACTGGGACCATTACGTGCGCTGCATGTGCCTGGGCCAGGAAGAGGTATTGCCGATGAAGTACGACCCGCACGGCCGTCGCTATGTCGTCGATCACGCTCATCTGTCGCCGGAGCTTGGAGAGCGCATCGTTAGTGACGCGCTGAAGCTGGTGCGTGCCCTCGGCTATGATATGAACACGGCTGAATTCGCCATCCGCGACGGCGTGCCCTATGCCATCGACTTCATGAACCCGGCTCCGGACATGGATATCAACTCGCTCACGCCGATCTACTTCGAGTGGTGCGTCAAGCATATGGCCGACATGGTCATCGACCTGGCCAAAAATCCGCGGCCGCAGCTGACTGAACTCAAGTGGAGCGGTCTCTTCAACGGATAACTGTGTTTGTTCGCAGGCTTGGCAGATATAACCGGCCAAGTCTGCGGATTGCTATCCCGGCAGGTGTACCATGTCCTTAAGCGAAGCCATCATCACTTATCATGATTTGCTGATCGACGAAGTGGCGATTGAGTCGGGCGAGAAGCTCAATGAACAGTTGCGTTCGCGCGGGCTGTTCTTCGGCGAGCGGCCGCTCTGTTCCGTGTTGCGGCCGCGCTTCCTGACGCCCGAGCAGTATACATACCTGCGGCGAGCGATCCGCCCGCTGTCGCGAGCCTTCGAGAAAATCTCCCACTATGCCGTGGCCGACGCCGATTTTCGCGCCCAGTTCGGTTTGTTCGATTGGGAGGAGCCGCTCATCCAGATCAACCCCGGCTTCAAGGTCCACTCCCCGCTCAGCCGGCTCGACTCCTTCTTCATCACCGGCAGTGAGAAGATGGAGTTGAAATTTACCGAAAACAACGCCGAGGTGCCGGCCGCGTCGGCCTATAACGACGTGCTCAACAGCGCCTTCTACGGCCTGCCGGTGATGGGCGAGTTTTTGAAGCAATATTCCGTGCGGCCCATTCCCACGCGCCACAGCGTCATGCACGTGTTGCTCGATTGCTGGCGGCAGTGGTCGGGGGTGACCCGAGGCAGCCGCAAGCCGCAGATCGCCATCCTCGACTGGGCGGAAGTGCCCACTCGCAGCGAGTTCGAACTGTTTGTGTCCTACTTTAAGTCACAGGGGCTGACCGCTCAGATCGTCGATCCGCGCACGGTGGAATACCGCGACGGCGCGCTCTACGATGGCGATTTCAAGTTCGACCTGATCTATAAGCGGGTGCTTATCACTGAGCTGATCGATCGCATGGGTCTGGACAATCCCATTGTTCATGCCGTCCGCAACGGGGATGTGTGCATGGTCAACCCGTTCCTGTGCAAGATGCTCTACAAGAAGGCCAGCCTGGCCGTGCTGAGCGACGAGCGCAATGCTCATCTCCTCACCACCGATGAGCTGGCGGCCGTTCGCGAGCATATCCCCTGGACACGGATCGTGGAGGAGCGCGTCACCACCTACAACGGACTGGCGGTTGATCTGATCCCGTTCATCACCAAATATCGCGAGCAATTTGTGTTGAAGCCCAACGATGACTACGGTGGTCACGGCATCGTCTTGGGTTGGCAGACTAATGCCAGTGGCTGGGAGGCGGCGCTCCGGGTGGCGCTGGAGACCCCCCATGTCATTCAGGAACGAGTCAGCATTCCCACCGAGCCGTACCCCAGCATACTCGACGGCAAGCTGCAGATCTACAACCGGATGCTGGACACCGCGCCGTTCACCTTCTATGGCGAATACGCCGACGGCTGCCTGACGCGCCTGTCAACCGATCCGCTGCTCAACGTTTCGGCCGGCGGCGGCTCGACAGTGCCGACGTTTATTGTTGAAAAGAGAGACTAAAGCAAGAGGGGAGAATCTTCACGGATGGGCTGAATGGCGGCCGCGACCGGCTATTCCCATCCGTGAAGATTCGTTGGAATTCTTCGTTTAGAATCCGAGGGGACTGCCGGGGAAGATCAGCATCGACAGGATCATGCTGATGACGATCATGACGCCGACGATGATCAAAATGATCCGGATCCAGTCTGTTCTCTTCTTTTTACTGGCCGCGCCCTTTTCTGACTGATGCGTCCTCGTGGTCGTGGTGCGCCGCTTTGGCTGTGACTTACCCATTTAATTCCTCTTTCTAACAGTATTGACGCGCCAACCGGCGCCCATGCAACGTCTGATTATAACAAAAACGGGTTTGGGTGGCATGAGTTGTGGCAAATAAAAGCCCGGCGCGTTTGCTAAAAAGGGTTGATTTTGCTACTATATTCGTTTGCCTATAGAAATTTCCGCAGCCGCGGCCGGATGATGAACTCCAACTGGTAGCCCGGGTCTGCGATTCTTTGAATATCAGGAGTCTGTGTCGATGAAAGTGTTGTTGAAGGAAGACGTTGACAATCTGGGCTATGCCGGTGAGGTCCACACCGTGGCCGCCGGCTACGGCCGCAATTTTCTGCTGCCCAAGGGGCTGGCCGTCAAGGCGACCCCCGACGTCATGAAGCAAGCGGAATCATGGCGCAAGCGCGCCGAAACTCATCGGGCCGAGGTTCGCGCCGAGTACGACGTGCTGTCGGAGAAAATCCGCGCCGTGGGCCTGACCTTTACCGCCCGCGCCGGCGATAACGGCAAGCTCTTCGGTTCCATCACGACCCACCAGATCGCCGATATGCTGAACGAAAAACTCGGCACCGAGATCGACCGGCGCAAGGTCGGTACCGAAGCGCTCCGTCAGGTCGGCGAGCATATGGTGCCGGTCCGCCTCAGCGCTGACCACCACCCCGAGTTTCGCGTGACCATCTTGCAGGAAGGCGCGACGGTTGCGGCCGCGACGCCGGCCGCTGCGGCGACTGTGGTTGCCGAGGCTGTCGAAGCATCCGACGAAGAGCTGACCGACGAGGCAGAGGCCTGAATCGCGGCAAGTGCCGCTGACCGGTAGCGGCCCCACCCGGCCGGCCGGAAGGAACGATCGACGCCCGCATGGACGAGATCGGCCACA
>CAYXNH010000157.1:0-7503 GCA_964466135.1 uncultured Ardenticatenaceae bacterium
GATACGGCATATCCCGCCTGGTCGAGCGTATGCTGCACGATGCGCAGGGTATAGGCGTTGTCATCAACGACCAGAATGTGTTGCGTTTCAGGTGGCGATTCCAGCATTGGTTGTTTCTCAGTGCCCACTGGGGGCAGACTGCGACGGGCAGACTGCACCCGACGCGACCGACGGACTTGAGGGAATGGTAATCCAACTCCACATCATTGCCAAGGGGCATCACCGGTTGCTGCTGATGGGTTTTGGGTCGATCTTTCGACGTTTGACAGGTAGATTGCAAACCCGTCCGGCAAAGATCGATCGCCTTGCGATTTGTTGCACCAATAGCTTCATGTGCTATAAATGAGAGGAATTTCACAAAACTCTTGGCAAATCGGACATGAGGAATTACTGTGCTGTCTGACTGGCAATACATCGGTATCTTTGTGGCGCTCTCGCCCATCTTTCCTTTGGCCCCTGTGGTGCTGAACCGGTTGCTCGGCCCGCATCGGCCGAATCCCGTGAAGCAACAGACCTACGAATGCGGAATCGAGACCGTGGGTGATACCTGGATTCAGTTTAAGGTCCAGTACTATATTTATGCCCTTGTCTTCGTAATCTTCGATATCGAAGCCGTATTTCTCTTTCCGATCGCCGTAGCCTATGGTCAGCTGGACTTGTTCGCCATCGGCGCGGCGGTGTTGTTCATCTTCCTGTTGGCTGACGGCCTGATTTATGCCTGGAGCCGCGGGGTACTGGAGTGGGTATAGCGTCCCACCAAACGATATTAAAGGGAGGGAACACAGGGAACGGCCGTCGGCCGTTCTTCACTGTCCCCCGACCTGAATAAAGGCGCGATCGTTATGAATAACATTCTCGACCTGTTATGGAGTCTCCTGTCCCTGAGTTTCGGCGATTACTTGCGTCGGACCTTCGGCTCCGGCCCGGGGATGGAGCTGTTTATCGATATCCTCTCCGTGGTGGCGCTCTCCACCTTCTGCTTGCTCATCGTCATCTTCCTCATCTGGCTGGAGCGCAAGCTCATCGCCCGCATGCAGGACCGCATCGGCCCCAATCGGGTGGGTGGCCGATACGGCCTGCTGCAGACGGTGGCTGACGTCCTCAAGCTGCTCTCCAAGGAAGTGATCAACCCCGCGGGCGTCGACTGGGTCCCCTTCAACCTTGCGCCACTCCTGACCGTCATCGCCGCCTTGCTGGTGTGGGCCGTCATCCCCTTTGCCCCCGGCGTCATCGGCGTTGACCTGAACATCGGCGTCTTCTATATCATGGCCATCAGCTCGCTCTCGGTGGTGGTGCTCTTGCTGGCCGGCTGGGGGTCCAACAACAAATACGCTCTGCTGGGCGCCTTTCGCGCCGTCGCCCAGATGGTCAGCTACGAAGTGCCCATGCTCCTGGCCCTGCTGGTGCCGGTCATATTGGCTCGCACGATGTCGACCAAGGGTATCATCGATGCCCAGGCGATCCCGTTCCTGCTCTATGCCCCTCTCTCGGCCCTGATCTTCTATATCTCGGCCCTGGCGGAGACGGGACGCACGCCGTTTGACCTGCTTGAGGCCGAGTCGGAGATCGTCGCCGGCTTCCATATTGAATATAGCGGCATGAAGTTCGGCATGTTCTTCCTGGCCGAATTCCTGGGCACGCTGTTCATGTCCGCCCTGTTTGTCACGCTCTATCTGGGCGGCTATCGGTTCTTCGGGCTGGAGAATTGGGTCAGCGCAGGCGGCTACCCCTTCGGTCGCCTCATCGGATTGACAGCTTTCTTCACCAAGACTTTCATCCTCTATTTTGTCTTCGTCTGGGTGCGCGGCACATTGCCCCGCATTCGTGTCGACCAGCTCCTCGACTACAACTGGAAATTCCTGGTGCCGCTGTCGCTGGTGCTCATCTTCCTGGTGGCCATTGTGGACAAACTCATCCCCGAGGGCACGGGCCAATTCATGCGCATGGCCATTCATCTGGCCGTCAACCTGGTCCTGGGTCTTGGCACACTGGAGGCGCTGCGGCGTCATGGCCAACGGAACAAGACGACTGCCAATAGCGGAGCCGCATCGCCGCCCGCGGCCGGCCACGGCGATCATGCGCCCGCCGGCCATGGTCCGGCAGGCCACAGTGAGCCGGTACAGGCCGATCATGGGGATATGCCCCTTGGCGGCCGCGAGCCAATCACGGTGCCGATTCACTGATATCTATTACTGAGGCGCACGTATGAGCCAGCAGATCATCTTTTTTATCCTGACCGCCATCATCCTGACCTCGGCCATCGCCGTGGTCACGCTGCGCAACCTGTTTCACGCGGCGTTGGCCCTGATGGCATCTTTTCTGGGTGTGGCCGGAATATACATCCTGTTGGAGGCGGGCTTTTTGGGAATGGCCCAGCTTCTGGTCTATATCGGGGCCATCTCCATCCTGATCATCTTTGCCGTCATGATGACTCGCCGCATGATGCAGACGCAGGAATCGCCCTATAACGCGCAGGCGATCGCCGCGCTCGTCGCCACGCTCATCACCATGGCTATCCTGTTTGTCGTCATCTCGCGACTCTACCCGCTGGTTCCCGGCGCCGACTCGCTGCTCAGCTCCACGCAGCAGGTTGATCCGGCCGTCATGGAAAGCAGCGTCGCCCGTCTCGGTCGCGCTTTTGTCAGCGCCGACGCCTACGTGTTGCCATTTGAGGTCGCTTCGGTGCTGCTGTTGGCGGCGCTCGTCGGTTCCATCATTATCGCCTGGCCGCGCAGCGGCGAGGAGGACAACCTGTGATTCCCTTATCCTGGTATCTGCTGTTGAGCGCGGCGCTGTTCTCCATCGGTTTGTTCGGGGTGCTGGCTCGCCGCAACGCCATCGTCATCCTGATGGGCATAGAACTGATGCTCAACGCCGTCAACATCAACCTGATCGCCTTCTGGCGCTATCTGACGCCGGATCGCTCGGTGGGCCTGGTCTGGGCTATCTTTGTCCTGACCGTGGCCGCGGCCGAGGCGGCCGCCGGTCTGGCCCTGATTATCTCTGTCTATCGCAATCGTGAATCGATTAACGCCGACGAACTGGATTTGTTGAAGAACTGAGTCGAAAATTACGAACCAGGAATTAAGTACATCCATCTCTCCTGATTCCTGATTATCAATGGCGACCTGCCTATGAACGAGCAGACACTCCAAACAATGACCTGGCTGATTCCGGCGATGCCGATTCTGGCCTTCTTTCTCATCGCCCTCTTCGTCCACCGTAACCGGACGCTGAGCTGGATGCTGGCCTGGGCGGCCATAATCAGTTCGCTGATCATGAGCTGGACCGTGGCCATCAATGTCCTGACGCGCGGCGTCCATGAGTTGGATACTCATCCCGTCCAGATTTCCAGCAGCGTTGACTGGTTGCCGCTGGGCGACTTCTTCCAGGGCCAATGGTTCCGGATAGGTGTCGCGATCGATCCGCTGGACGCCATCATGCTGTTGATGGTCTCGCTGGCGGTCACGATGATCTTCATCTATAGCGTCGGCTACCATAACTGGGGGCATGGCCTGGGCACGCACAAGGGCGAGCCGCAGCATGACATGACCGAAGACCCGCTGTTGGCCCGCTTCTTCGCCTATATGTGTCTCTTCGGCGGCTCCATGCTACTGCTCGTCGTGGCCGACAACCTGCTGCTGTTATTCATCGGCTGGGAGTTGATGGGCTTCTGCTCCTACTCGCTCATCGGTTTCTGGTATGCTCGCCAGTATCCCGATCCGGCCGAGATGCCCATCCCGCGCATCCCGCCCCGCAAGGCGGCCATTAAAGCCTTCATGGCCACGCGCGTGGCTGATGTCGTCATGCTGCTGGGCATCGTCTTTATGTGGTGGGCCTTCGGCACGCTCAACTTCAACGATGCTTTCACTCCTGAAAACTTCGAGCGCGTCATCCATCTGATCGGCTTCAGCGGCTTGGGTATCATGACCCTGATGCTCTTCACCGGAACCGTCGGCAAATCGGCCCAATGGCCGCTGCATGTCTGGTTGCCCGACGCGATGGAAGGTCCGACGCCCGTCAGCGCCGTCATCCATGCCGCCGCCATGGTTTCCGCCGGCATCTTTATGCTCCTGCGTATCTTCCCCATGATCGCCGTCAGCATCGAGGGGACAGCGTGGACCGGACTGGTCATCGCCGGGATCGGCGCGTTCACCGCCATCATGGCCGCCACCATCGCTGTGGCTCAATATGATGTCAAGGCTGTCCTGGCCTATTCGACCATCTCCCAGTTGGGCTTCATGGTCGCGGCCATCGGCCTGGGGGCTTACGTCGCCGCGGCTTTTCATCTGATTACCCACGCCTTCTTCAAGGCGCTGCTCTTCCTGGCGTCCGGCTCGGTCATCCACGGCATGGAGCACGGGGCGATCCACGCCCACGACCATCATCTCGACCCGCAAGACATGCGCAATATGGGTGGGTTGCGCTCCAAAATGCCCATCACCTTCTGGACCTTCCTGATCGGCGGCCTGTCGCTGTCCGGGTTCCCGTTCCTCACCGCCGGGTTCTGGTCGAAAGACGAGATTTTCGCCGACGCCTGGTATCAGTGGTCGCATGACCAGAAGATGCTGGCCCTGGTTGTGTTTGTGACACTGGCCCTGGCCGCATTTCTGACGGCATTCTACACCATGCGCCAGATCGGCCTGACCTTTCTCGGCAAACCACGCACGGCGCTGGCCGATCATGCCGAAGAAAGCTCGTCCTTCATGACCGTCCCTCTCGTTATCCTGGCCATCTTTGCCGTCGGCGCGGGCTGGTCGGGCATCTCCGATCGCTTCATGGGCACGAACAACATCTTTTATAACTTCTTCCATCATTATGCTGCAGCGCAGTATCATCATCTCATCGAAGAGTTGTACGCGCTGGGTCTGGTGGGGCACACACTGGAATCGCTGCCCTGGTCATGGGTCCCGCTCATCACGTCGCTCGTCGTGGCGCTGGGTGGTCTGGCCCTCGGCTGGCTGGTCTACGTCAAACGGCCGCTGCAAGCCGGGCAGGAAGACCCGATGGTCAAAACCCTCGGCCCCATCCATGGCTTTCTGCGCAACAAATGGGGATGGGATGAACTCTATGATCGCGTCTTCATCCGGCCGACCGTCTGGTTCTCGGAGCGCGTGGCCTATGAATTCATCGACAAGGGCATCATCGACGGCACCCTGCATCTGGTGGCCCGCACCTTCTACAAGATCGGCGGCTACCTGAAACGCTTCGAGGAGACGGTCATCAGCGGCGGCGTGGACTGGGTGAAGGATCAAACCCTCTCCCTCGCCAAGGAGTTCCGGTTCCTGCAGACCGGCAAGGTGCAGGAATACGCCCTGATATCGGTTTTCATCGCCACGGCGCTGGCGATTGTTATCCTGTTGATCAACAGCGGATGGTTGGCCAGCATATTTTAATGGCCTGCCCCATTCCGAACCGGCGACTAGACTATGGACGCAATTCTCAATAACCTTCTGATACTGACCATCTTATTCCCGTTGGTCGCGTCGCTCATCCTGTTCGTCATGCCTGATGACGCGAAGCTAACCATCCGCCGGCTGGCCTTCATCTTCAGCCTCATTCCGCTGGCGCTGGTGCTCATCATGTGGTTCAACTATGACCGCGTGCACCCCGGGATCCAGTACGAGACCATCATCCCCTGGTTTCCGGCCATCGGCTCCAGCTTCCACATCGGCGTGGACGGCATCAGTCTGTCGATGCTGCTGCTGACGGTCATCCTGACCCCGGCGGCCATCCTGGTCTCCTTCGAGATCGAAGACAACGTGCGCACCCTCATGTTTCTCTTCCTGCTGATGGAAGCGTCCATGCTCGGTCTGTTTGCCTCGCTTGACCTGATCATCTTCTTCATCTTCTGGGAGTTCGGCCTGGTACCCATGTACTTCCTGATCAAGTTGTGGGGTGGCAAGGACCGCGAATATGCCTCGTTCAAGTTCATCATCTACACCATGGCCGGCAGCCTGGGCCTTCTCCTGTCCATTCAGGTGATCGGCATTTCGACGGGCACGTTCGACATCGTGGAGTTGATGACTACCTGGGTCAACCTGCCTGCGGGCGGGATGCTGCCGCGGCTGGGGATATCCGTCGATCTGGCCAAGGGGATCGCCTTCTGGGCCTTCCTCATCGCCTTCGCCATCAAGATTCCCATTTGGCCCTTCCACACCTGGTTGCCCGACGCCCACACCCAGGCCCCCACGGGCGGCTCGATGCTCCTGGCGGGCGTGCTGCTCAAGCTGGGTGCTTATGGCTTCATCCGTCTCGTCATCCCGCTTTTCCCGGCCCAGGCTATGGCCACGGCCGGAATCCTGGCCACCCTCGGCATGCTCAGCATCGTCCTGGGTGCGTATGCCGCCTTCGGCCAGTGGGACTTCAAGCGGCTGGTGGCCTACTCATCCGTCAACCATATGGGTTTCGTCGTGCTGGGGCTGGCCGTCATGGCTTATGCCTACGGCCGCCAGGGTAACTCCGCCGGCCTGAACTACGACGCCATCATCGCTACCAACGGCGCGGTCCTGCAGATGTTCAACCACGGCCTTTCTTCGGCGGGCATGTTCTTCCTGGTCGGCGTCATCTACGGCCGCACCCATACCCGTGACCTGAAGCAGTATGGCGGTATCTGGACGGTGATGCCCATCTACGGAGCGATATTAATCTTCACCAGTTTCGCCTCGCTGGGATTGCCCGGCCTCAACGGCTTTGTGAGCGAATATCTGGTGGTGCGTGGCGCATGGAACGTCTTCACAGTCCAACTGGCTCTCTCGATGATCGGCCTGCTCATGACCGGCGCGTATATCCTCAAGGCTATCGGCGAGGTTCTGCATGGGCCGATGAAGCCCCAATGGGCCGGCCTGACGGAGATGACGTTCCGCGAACATCTCGTTATCTGGCCGCTGATGGCCCTCATGCTCGCTTTGGGCGTGTGGCCACAGCTGATTTTGGCTGTGATCAATGACACGATAACCAAACTTTTCAGTTAGCGGGACGAGTTCGCCCACTACTGGAACCGGAATAAAGCTATGGAATTCCCGTATCTGTCAATCATCGCCCTGTCGCCCATCGCCTTCGCGCTCATCATCCTGATGTTGCCCAAAGAACGCGGAGAGAATGCGCGAATGTTGGGGCTGGCGGCCATGGTCCTGGGCCTGGTGCTGTCGATCTATGTCTATGTGGCAACGTATCAAAGCTTGCCACCCGCCGGCACGGCCTGGCGCGATACGCTTCGGTTCGTTGAGGAGCATCCCTGGGTGCCCAGCATCGGGCTGAACTATATCGTCGGCGTCGACGGTCTCAGCGCCACGCTGGTGTTGCTGACGTCCATCGTCGGCCTGGGCGGCGTCCTGATATCCTGGAGCATCGAAGATCGGCCGCGCGAGTTCTACGCCTTTTTCATGCTGCTGGTGGCCGGCGTCCACGGTGTCTTTGTCGCCGTCGACGGCTTCCTGCTCTTCTTTTTCTACGAGCTGGCCGTGCTGCCCATGTACGTCATGATCGTCGTCTGGGGCTGGA
>CAYXNH010000158.1:0-2552 GCA_964466135.1 uncultured Ardenticatenaceae bacterium
TGGAGTGCGGACTTTCCTCAGCTTCGGCGAACCGAAACCGCGATCACCCGGTCAACTTGCCTCTCATATCCTACCTAGAAATGGACTTTGAGGCAAGATCGCTTGCTGCCGCCGGATAGACCCTGAACCTCGCCATCCGGACATTCTTCGCCCTGATTGCCGGTAATGGCTATCGAGATTATAAATGTGACCGGTGCATCCTGAACGAACATCACTGGCTGGTGAGACAGCCGAAACATATAGCCGGCGGCCGCCTGATTTGCCCGAAAGCCCCCCATCCAACCGACCGGAGCGCATCCGGCGCTTGCTGCGTCCGACAGCTATTGCGCTGCTCGTGACGGCCGTCGCCCTCATCGTCCTCATTGCTTCGGGGGCGTTTGATCCCAAACCCAAGGGGGCGTTCCTGCATACCGATTACCCCGGCACATTGGAGCAGGACAGGGTGGGAGAGCAAATTGTGGAACTGGAACCCCCCTGGCCCGCAGATTCGCCACCGGAACGATTCTCCGTGCGCCTTAAAGCCGCTCATCTGGCGGGCGATCTGGATAGCGGCTATGGGTTGGCGCTCGCTGGAGAGGGCGGCCGGCTGATCGTAGCCGTCTCGCCTCTCGGCTATGTGGCCGTGCGGGAGGAGGCGGCCGATGGTCAATTTGTCTATCTCATTCCCTGGTCAACCTGGCCCCACGTGCGCATGGGCGAGGATGTGAATGAGATATGGCTGGATGTCGATGGGGACGACGGCCGAACTGTGATCGCGGCCAGCGTCAATCGTGAACTGCTTTGGCGCGGTGAGACGGCCTGGTTGCCGGATCAGATCAGTCTGTGGTTGGCCGCATTCGACGGCCGGACCGAGGTCGATTTTCGCTCGCTGGAATGGTTCGCCGAACCGGCTGATTAGCGATAGCGCACCGACGGGAAGAACAGGAAATCCGTCGGCAGCCGGAACCAGTCGAACAGAGTGTCGTGCAGTTCCTGTGCTTTCTGGGGATAATCGCCCCTCATATTGACCCCCTCATAGATGGAGTCGGCCTGGACCTGGTAGAGCGCGTCACCGGCGGGGTTGTTGATCTCCTTGACATATTTCCAGCCGCCTATTTTGATGGAGCGCAAGCTGTAGGGCGGGGCGATCCAGTGGCCGGGCGAAGAGGGCGACGGCTCGGCCTCCATCTCGGCGAAGATCGGCCGGTTGAGCAGAGCGCCCCGTTGGCCTTCGAGGAACGGCCGCAAGCTCTTGCCGTCCATTTTCGGCGGGATCGGTAGCCCGGCCAGATCGAGTATCGTCGGCATGATGTCGGCCGTGAAAACGGGCGTGTCGACCACCATCCCGGCCGGAGCCGTGCCCGGATAGTGAATGAACAGGGGAACACGAAGCACTTCCTCATAGAGCGAGTTGCGATGAACCCATTTGCCATGCTCGCCGAACATCTGCCCGTGGTCGGATGTGAGGACAATCAGCGCGTTATCGAGCAAACCCTCGGCCTCCAGTCGATCAAGAAACTGGCCGAGATGATAATCCCAGTAGGTGGTTTCGCCGTCATAGAGCGCCAGCAGATGCTCGACATCACAGGCGGTGAGGACGTCCTCCCCGGCGACGACTCGCTCGCCGTGACCATAGCTTTCCGGTGTCAGCGCGCTGGGGCAGCCCGGTTTGTATAATGTGTCATAGGGCGGTGGCGGGTCATACCAGGAGTGTGGATCATAGTAATAGGCGAACAGGAATAGCGGCCGGCTGTCGGATGCCGGCGGATTGGTATCCAGCCAGTCAAAGATCAACCCGTTCAGATCCTCGGCCAACTCGGTTTTGGTCAGGCGCTGATAATGATCAAACCCCCGCGCGAAACCGAACTTGCTGTCGAGATAGTAGTTGGTGACAAAGCCTGCCGTAAGATAGCCGCCGTTTTTCATCGCCTGGCCCAGCGTCATCTCTTCCGACGGGATCACGGCGTTGAAGCTGCCCCAGTCATTCATGCGGATGCGTTGCGGCATGCGACCGGTGAACATGGTGACATTGGAGGGGAAGGTCCAGGAGGAGGGTGAGGTCGCCTCGGCAAAGCGCACGCCTTCGGCCATGAAGGCATCCAGGCGAGGCGTGGTCGGCCGCTCGTAGCCGTAGGCGGAGACGTGATCGGCGCGCAGGGCGTCGACGACGATGAAGATGACGTTGGGCTGAGCGGTCGCCTGAGCCGTGGCCGGTTGCCGGGTTTGGCCCAGATGGATGACCATCCCCATCAAGAGCAAGGCGATCCATACTCGCGCGGTGAAAATGGGTCTGATTAAACGACGAATATTTGTTTCCATTGAAACCTGTCGTCCGGAACGGCCGTTGACCTGTGTCATTCCTTCAGTTCCAGCCAGTTGGAGCCGGTCTCAGCCTCCACCTTCAAGGGCACATCTAGCTTGAAGGCGTTGCTCATGATATCCACGACCAGTTCGCGCACTTCGTCGAGTTCCTCCAGAGGCGATTCGAGCAACAACTCATCATGAACCTGGAGCAACAAGCGGGCGCGATACCGCTCCTTCAGTTCGGCATGAAGCCTGATCATGGCCAGCTT
>CAYXNH010000158.1:2652-7389 GCA_964466135.1 uncultured Ardenticatenaceae bacterium
CCCAGTGTCAGCCCGGTCTCGCGTGCCAACCGGAACGGCCCCATGCCGTAGATGAGGCCGAAGTTGATAACTTTGGCAAAGCGGCGCTGATTTTTGGTGACTTTCTCGGGCGGAATGCCATAGATAGTGGCGGCCGTGGCGGTATGAATGTCCTGGTCGTTGCGGAACGCTTCCAGCAGCGTTTGATCCTGGCTGATGTGGGCCAGAATGCGCAGCTCCACCTGGGAGTAGTCGGCTGAGAGAAACGACCAGCCCGGCTCGGTGACGAAGCCGCGCCGTAGCTGCTGGCCGATTTCGCTGCGGATGGGGATATTTTGCAGGTTGGGGTTGCTGCTGGCCAGACGACCGGTGATCGCCCCGGTCTGGCTGAAATTGGTGTGGATGCGACCCGTGACGGGGTTGATTAGTTGCGGCAAGGCATCGACATAGGTGCCTTTGAGCTTGCCCAGCTCGCGATACTCGATGATGGCGTTGATGATGCCGGTGGTGTCGGATGCTTTCAGGTTGTCCAACACATCGGCCGCCGTCGAATAATGGCCGCTGGCGATGCGCTTCAATCCCTCATGCGGCAATTGCAACTTTTTGAACAGGATATCGCTCAACTGCTGGGTGGAGTTGATATTGAACACCTCTCCGGCGATCTCATAAATAGTCTGTTCCAGCCGGAGCATCGCCGCCTCGAGGTCTTGCGACATGTGGCGAAAGAACTCGACGTCGATGCGCACGCCGGCGCGTTCCATATCGGCGATAACCGGCATGAGATCCATTTCCAGATCCATCAGCCGGGTCAATCCCTTTTCCTCAAGCTCGTGTTGCAGCGGCGGCATGAGACGCAAGGTCATATCAGCATCGGCCGCGCCGTAAGGAGCGGCGAGGTCGATGGGCACCTCGGCGAATGAGCGTTGGGCCTTGCCGCGACCGATGAGTTCGTCGATGTCGGTCATCTCCGCCCCCAGCCGGTGACGAGCCAGGTCCTTAAGCCCCTTATGCTTCGTGGCCGGGTCGGTCAGCCATTCGGCGATCATCGTGTCGAACCGGATGGGCGAGACTGTCAGACCGTGCTGTTCCAGGATCATCGCATCGAACTTGGCATGATGGGCCATTTTGGGAATGGCCGGATTGGTCATGGCCGGGCGAATCGCCTCCAGCACACGGCCGACGGGCAATTGCCCGGGTACCAGTTCGGCCGAGCCGGCGAACAGGTTCATCTGGCCTGAATCTACCTGAGCCGAACCGATCACGTGGCCGACCGGGATGTAGTAGGCTCGTGGCGGCGCGACGGCCAGGCAAAAGCCGACGATCCCGGCTGTCAACCGCTCCAGGCTGTCGGTCTCCAGATCGAAGCTGATCCATTTTGCATTGTCGAGTTCCCGCACGAGTTTGGCCAATCCGGCTTCGTCGCGCACGACCGTCACCTCGGTGGGCCGCCATGCTCCATCGCCGCTGCCGGTCGCTTCGGGCAATTCGGCCGTGTCCAGCGCCATCGCCAGAGCCTTGGATAGCGAGCGAAATTCCAGTTCCCGGAAGATGGACAGCACCGGCGCGGCGTCGAAATCTTTTGTCACGCAATCCTTCAGATCGATAGCGATGGGCGCGTCGGTGACAATGCGGGCCAGGTTGTAGCTCAGTTGGGCCGATTCGCGGCCGTCCTCGAGCTTCTGCCGCATCGCGCCCTTGATCTCGTCGAGGTGGTCGTAGAGATTGCCCAGTGTGCCGTATTCAGCCAGCAGTTTGACGGCCGTCTTGTCGCCGATGCCCTTCACGCCGGGGATGTTATCGCTGACGTCGCCCACCAGCGCCTTGTAGTCAACGACCTGGTTGGGCCACACTCCAAGATAGGTCATGACCTGCTGCGCGTCGTATACCTCGCTGCTCGCGCCGGATCGTCGGGCCGGCAGTTCGACCTGGGTGTTGTCGTCGACCAGTTGCAGCAGGTCGCGGTCGCCGGTGATGATGTAGACCGGTACGACGCCACGCATTTGGGTCGCTACCGTGCCCAGCACGTCGTCGGCCTCGAACCCTTCCAACTCGAGGATGGGGATCTTCAGTGCGCGGATGACTTCCTTGATGCGTTCGATCTGTACCCGCAACTCGTCGGGCATCTTCTCGCGGGTGCCCTTGTAGGCCTCGAACAGTTCGTCGCGGAAGGTTGCCCCGGTGTCGAAACTGACGGCCAGATACTCCGGCGGTTCGGCGGCCAGGATGAGGTCGAGCAACATGCGCGAGAAACCGTAGGTTGCGTTGGTCGGTTCGCCCTCCTTGGTCGTGAAGGATTCAAGCGGCAGGGCGAAGAACATTCGGTAGGCCAGCGCGTGGCCGTCGATGAGCACCAGTCTTTCCGTGGTCATAATGCGTTTCTCGATGTTTGGCGGGGTGAATGCATAGCGGGTTTCAGCCGATCCCGGCGACTTCGAGCGCGCCCAGCAATGGGACGCTCAGCTTGCGCAACGGGGTGAGCGAGGTGCCTTCATTGTCCACCAGGATGAGCCGGTAGCCGTCACGCAGGGGGTAGGTGAGCAGCAGACTGGGGATGGGGGAGAGGGGCAGACGCATGAACTGGACGCGCTGGGTTTGATTGGATTCGCGCCAGGTCTGGGCCACGTGGGCGGCCACATCCAACGCCTCGACTTGCTTGAGCATGCCGCGATAGGCGATCATCTGCGGCCCGCGGGCGACGATGACCGTTTGGCTGACGCCCAGAGCGACGTGTTGCAGCAGGCCGCGAATGACTTCCGGCTCCACCTCGCCCCTGGATTGGGATGTTCGTTCTTCGTCCACGCACTAAGCCTCTGATTGGTTTGCTGAAGTTTAATTGATTTGCCTTGGCCATTCATAAACCCGACCAGTGATTTCTGCGTCAGCGCCTCGACCGGATGAAAACGATGGCCATGAACAGGATGAGGATACCTCCGATCGCCAGGATGAGCCAATGCGATGCCGTCTGACCGGTTGCTAGATGAGGTTCACTTAAGGATGTGACGGCCGCGGCTGTAGGGGCGAACTCCGTGGTCGTCTTGGCCACAATTTCGGCTGCCGGGGCTGTGGGCTGTTCGGCCTCCGGTGATGGCGTCGGCGCGGGAGCGGGTGCGGACGTGGGTGTGGGGAGCGGCTCGGCCGTCGGCTCCGGGGGCTGACCGAGGACGACGACGGGGATATCGTGGTCCGATACGCGGAAAGCCAGCCGCTCGGGCGAGGTATCCAGCGACCAGGCGACGGGAAAATCGGTGTTGATGTGCAGGATGGTGGCCTGATTGACTTCTTCCGTCAGAGCGGGCGAGAGCAAAATACCGTCGATCAACTCGACCACGCCGCCGAAGTTGTAGGTGTAGCGTTCGTCGGTGGGGATGTTCGCCAGAGCGTTAATGAAGCGGCCGCCTTGTGCCGGGTCGGTCAGCAGGGCCAGCGCGGGAGACAAATCGGTATCGTTGAAATCCCCCAGGGCGACGATCCGCGCCGACGGGTCGGTGGTCAACATCTCGGTCGCCAGCCCGTTCAGAAAGACAGCCTGCCGGATGCGCTGAAGATCGGTTTCGACCTCACCGCCGCGTTTTGACTTGAAATGGTTGACGAATATGGTGGTGGGACGACCGTCGATGTGGGTCAACACCTGTAGCGGTGGGCGGCCGAATAAAGGCTCCTGACCCGTCTGGCAACTGACCGCCGGATCGGCAATCTCTGTCGGCACCGGGGAGCAGGTTTGACGGAGAGTCATGTCGTCGACGGTTACGCGGCGCGGATCGCTGATCAGCGCGTTGTCGATGCCGCGCGCATCGGGGCTTTCGATGTGGCTCACCTGATAGGTAAACCCGCATTCTTCTCGCAACTCGGTGGCCAGATCGACCAGTAATGCCTCGTGTTCCACCTCTTGTATGGCCAGAAGCATCGGACAATTAAGGGTGTTCACGATGATCTGGGCCAGCTTCGTTTGACGGGTGAGGAGTTCGTCGGCCGTCCACACCGGCTCGCCTTGTTCGGTGGTGTCACGTACCGTGTCGAAATAATCTTTCAGATTGAGCGAGGCTATCACGATTTGCGCGGGGCCGACCGGCGGCAGGGTTGGGGCGACGGGCATCTCGGCTGGAGTGATCGTTAGCCCGTCAGCCGAATCGATGATGATCTTGAACTGGTCGAAGTTATAAGTCAGCGCACCTTCCAGTCCGGTCAGGCCATCGCCTGTCTTGACTTGCGGGATGTCGTCGCACTGCCGGTCGCTGGGATAGAGAACGGGAACCACGCGGCCGATCGGATCGTCGTCGAAGCGACGGATGATAGGCAGTTCGGCCGCCGCCGCGGCGTCGATGACAGCAAAGCCGCAACCGGAGTGGGTTGGCCCGGCGACGACTGCCTCATCCCTGAAAGCTACGCGCATCCCCTCCAGCGCCTCGAAGTAGGCGAGTTGCGCATCCATGTCCGCGGGCGGCTCGATGATTATCGGGGCGGGCAGTGGGCCGCCGGATTCCTCGACCGACAAGACCAGACCCTTGTCGTCGATCTCCGTCAACCCGTAGAACTCCGTCACCTTGCCGCCGACCCGGACCCGATCGCCCGGAGCGATATCCGGGCGGGGATCGCGACCAAGAAAGACGGCGATGCCGTCCGATGTGACCGGGTCACCGTCGGCCGCGTCGGGGGTGTCCTGAACGTAAAGAGTGTAATAAACGTCGCCGCGGGTGTTCTCGTCCTCATAGCGGCCGACGACCACGCCGCGGAAGTTGACGAAGCGGTTGAGGTAGGGCG
>CAYXNH010000159.1:0-7358 GCA_964466135.1 uncultured Ardenticatenaceae bacterium
TCATACGGCGCGCCGATCTCCTTGGCGAAGGTCATCAGCTCTTCCTCGGGCATATTCTGCAAACGACGAATGTCGCCCAGCACCGTTCGCGCGTGGCGCACAGCCTCGACCACGTCGCCCGTGCCCGCCTCGCCCTTGGTGCGGATCATCGCCGCGCCCTCGCCTACGCGCCGCAGCGCTTCGCCCAGGTTGCGGCAACCGCAGACAAACGGAATGTTGAAATCATGCTTGTTGATGTGGTAGGCCTCGTCGGCCGGGGTCAGGACCTCGCTCTCGTCGATGAAGTCCACGCCCAGCGCTTCCAGAATCTGGGCTTCGACGAAATGACCGATGCGCACCTTGGCCATGACCGGGATGCTGACCGAGGCCATGATCTCCTTGATCAGGCCGGGGTCCGACATACGGGCCACGCCGCCACTGACGCGAATATCGGCCGGGACGCGCTCCAGCGCCATGACGGCCACCGCGCCGGCTTCCTCGGCGATCCGCGCGTGCTCTGGTGTGACAACATCCATGATGACGCCACCCTTCAACATCTGGGCCAATCCGCGCTTGACGGTCAGGCCGCCCACTTCACCACGGCCGTTAACGTTTCCATTTTCCTTCATATCGAATCTCCCGGCCGGCCAAAGCCGCCCTTCAATGAATTTATTGCTGTCACTACTATCTCATTTTAAGGGTTGAGAGAAGGAAATACAAGAATACTGGCCCTATCGCCAGGCGTTTAATGCAATATTTGATAGAGCCGATTTAGAGGAGAAGCCTGAATTCGATCAATTTGCCATTCGCTGTCGGGAAGGGCTATAATCCCAATTATCGGATTTATTCGATTTATTGGATCATTTGCCGTGCGCTTCGATAAACTGGATTCCGACTTCCTAAAGTACCTGATCGAACATCACATCAATCCGGGCGACAAGCTGCTGCCATTGTCGAATATCGGCGATGAGATGGGCGTCAGCGTGGGCAAGTTGCGCGAGGAACTGGCCGTGGCGCGCGAGATGGGCGTGGTGTCCGTCCGGCCGCGGCTCGGCATCCAGCGCGAGCCGTTCAACTTCGCCGACGCCGTCCTCCCGGCCGTATTGTTCAGCCTGGCCACAGGCGAAACCAACTTCGCCCAGCTAAGTCGACTGCGCCAGATGATTGAGATAAGCTTCTGGGACGAGGCGGTCGTCTTGTTGACCCCGGAGGACAAGGCGCGGCTGGGGCAACTGGTTGCCAACGCCTGGGCCAAGCTGCGCGGCGATCCAATCCACATCCCCAACGGGGAACACCGCCAACTTCACCTGACCATTTTCGGCCGTCTGGACAATCCTTTCGTTCAGGGGCTGCTTGAGGCTTATTGGGATGCCTATGATGCCAGTGAACTAACCCGTTTCATGCGCTACCGTTATTGGGTCGAGGTGTGGACCTATCACGAGCGAATCGTGGAAGCCCTGTGTGACAACGATATTGAGTGCGGCCGAAAGCTGTTGAACGAACATTTCTCCCTGTTGCCGACTGAACAGGTCACGGAGAGTTGAGCGAAACCCGGCCGCCAACACCCATCCCATCATGAACCAAATCCGCGGAGGCACGGTCATCACACACCATTAATCAAATCAGATCACCTATCATTTTGTGGCTTGAACCGTCTTTACCGAGGAGACGGCCGCAAACAAGGGGAGTGTAACCATGAGCTTGAGACAGGAACTGGAGTCCGAACAAGTACGACATCTTGATCTGAACAGTTATTGCCTGGTGGAAAGCGGCACGACCGTCCGCGAGACATTGGGGCGAATGCGTGCCGTCAATGGCCATAGCGCCCTGATCGTTCGCGACAAGACGCTGGTCGGCATCTTCACCGAACGGGACGTCATGCGTCATGTGGCCGGCGAGCCCGAGACACTCGACAATCCGGTCGATGCGGTCATGACCCCCCAGCCCGTCAGCGTGCTGCCCGACACCTCGGCCGCCGATGCGTTGTGGCTGATGGACGACCACCACTTCCGCAACCTGCCGGTGATCGACCGTCAGGGCAACATTCTGGGCGACATGACCTACGCCTCCATCATCCAGTATCTGGCCGCGCGCTATCCGGTCGAGGTGTTGAATCGTTCGCCCCGGCCGGATCAATTTCCGCGCAAGGCGGAGGGTGGTGACTAGGCAAGGGAGCAGTGGACAGTGACCGACAACCGATCACTTAAACTAACCGGTAAAAAATCATGAACGAGAACGAATATATTATCGAAGAGCGCGATTCTGTCGTCATTCGCTTCGCCGGCGACTCCGGCGACGGCATGCAGCTGACCGGCACGCAATTCACCAATACATCGGCCGTTTTTGGGAACGACGTCAGCACCATGCCCGACTTTCCGGCCGAGATTCGTGCCCCAATCGGGACGTTGGCCGGCGTAAGCGGCTTCCAGGTCAACTTCTCCAATCGCGACATCCTGACCCCCGGCGACGCCGCCCAAATCCTGGTGGCCATGAACCCGGCCGCGCTGAAAGCCAGCCTGGGCGACGTGGAAGCCAACGGCACGATCATCCTCAACACCGACGCCTTCACCGCGGCCAATCTGCGCAAGGCCGGCTATGAGTCCGACCCGAGACACGATGATTCCCTGAAGGAGTATCACATCATCGAAGTGCCGCTGACCTCACTCAATCGCGAGGCCCTGAAGGATATCAGCGACTTGTCAGTCAAGGAGCGGGACCGCTCCCAAAACTTCTTCGCCCTGGGGTTGGCTTTCTGGATGTTCGACCGGTCTCTGGAAGTGACTCTCGATTGGATCAACAAGAAATTCGCCAAGACCCCCGCCCTGCGCGAGGCCAACACCCGCTCGCTGGAGACCGGCTACAGCTTTGGCGACACCAGCCGCATCTTCCAGCATCGCTATCGTATTCGTCCGGCCTCCCTGCCGCCGGGCACCTATCGCAAGGTGACCGGCAACGTCGCCACGGCGATGGGTCTGGTCACCGCCGCGCGGAAGATGGGCAAGCCGCTGTTCTACGGCACCTATCCCATCACACCGGCCAGTGACATCCTCCACGCCCTGGCCCCATTACGCAACTTCGACGTGCGCACCTTCCAGGCCGAGGACGAGATCGCCGCAATGGGGTCCATCATCGGCGCGGCTTTCGGTGGGGCGCTGGCCGTCACCGGCACGAGCGGCCCCGGCGTCGCCCTCAAGAGCGAGGGCATGAACCTGGCCGTGGCCCTGGAACTGCCCATGGTCATCGTCAACGTGCAGCGCGGCGGCCCCAGCACGGGCTTGCCGACCAAGGTCGAGCAATCCGACCTGCTGCAGGCGTTCTTCGGCCGCAATGGCGAAAGCCCGATGGCTATCCTGGCCCCCAAAAGCCCGTCCGACTGCTTCGACATCGCCATCGAGGCCTGCCGGCTGGCCGTGCGCTCCATGAGTCCGGTCATCATCCTCTCCGACGGCTTCCTGGCCAACAGCTCCGAGCCGTGGATGATCCCCAACTCGGCCGACATCCCGGAGATCGAATACAGCCACCCGCTGGGAACCAACGGCGACGAGCCGTTCCTGTCCTATCGGCGCGACCCGGAAACGATGGCCCGGCCATGGGCCTTGCCCGGCACGCCCGGCCTGGAGCATCGCATCGGCGGCCTGAGCAAGGCTCCGGTGACCGGCAACGTCTCCTATAACCCGCTGCATCACGAGCAGATGGTTCGCGAGCGCGCCGAGAAGATCGCCCGTCTGGCCGACGTCATCCCCCCGCAGGATGTGTTCGGCCCCGAAAGCGGCGAATTGCTGCTGATAAGCTGGGGCGGGACCTTTGGCGCGGTTCGTTCGGCCGTGGCCCAGGCGCAACGTCGCGGCCAATCGGTGGCCCACGCCCATCTGCGCTATCTAAACCCGTTTCCCGCCAATCTGCGCGACATCCTCAGCCGCTATCATCAGGTGATGGTTACTGAGCTGAACGGCGGTCAAATGGCATTCCTGTTGCGCGGCCGCTTCGCCATGAACATCCAGTCGTATACCAAGGTGCACGGCCGGCCGTTCACCATCAGCGAGATCGGCCGCAAGATCGATCAGGCGCTTGGATGACATGATGACAGACGACAAACGGCGAACCGGCCCATCCTTTGTGGATAGCCGCCCGCCGCGAGTTGGCAGTCAGGAAAAAAGACCATGACAATCGATACAATTCCCGTCACTAAATTAACCCGCCAGGACTTCGTATCCGACCAGACCGTGCGCTGGTGCCCCGGCTGCGGCGACTACGCCATCCTGGCCACGATTCAGAAGGTTTTGCCCGACCTGGGCATCCCGCGCGAGAACATCGTGTTCATTTCCGGCATCGGCTGCTCCAGCCGCTTCCCGTACTACATGAACACCTATGGGATTCACAGCATCCACGGCCGCGCGCCGACGCTGGCAACCGGGCTGGCCATCACCAACCCGGAGTTGTCGGTCTGGGTCATCACCGGCGACGGCGACGGCCTGTCAATCGGCGGCAACCACCTGCTCCATGCCTTGCGCCGGAACATCAATCTGAACATCATTCTTTTCAATAATCGCATCTACGGCCTGACGAAGGGGCAGTATTCGCCCACCTCACGGCTGGGTGCGAAGACGAAATCCTCCCCGATGGGCACGATCGAACACCCCATCAACCCCATCAGCCTGGCTCTGGCGGCCGAGGCTTCGTTCGTCGCCCGCTCGCTCGACGCCCATCCCCAACACATGGGCGAGGTGCTCTATCAGGCGGCCAACCATCACGGCTCCTCGTTCGTTGAGATCTACCAGAATTGCGTCATTTTCAACCCCGACGAATGGACGGGACTGGATGACCGGCGCACGCGCGACGACAACATCCTCTATCTGGAGCACGGCATGCCGATGGTGTTCGGCAAGAATCACGATCGCGGCATCCGCCTGAACGGATTCACGCCGGAGGTCGTCGAACTGGGCGACGGTTACACCGAGGCCGACTTGCTCGTCCACGACGCCGGATCGGTCGAACTGGGCTACATACTGGGCAGCATGGAATTCCCCACGCCCCTGGGCGTCTTCCGCAACGTGACCGACCGCGAGACGTATGCCGACGGGCTGATGGCCCAGATCGCCGAAGCGCAAGCCAAACGCGGCATGGGCGATCTTGACGCCCTCTATCGCTCAGCCGATCTGTGGACAGTCGTGCCGAAGGAACCGGACGAGCCGATCGAATCTCATATCTCCGGCCGGATGCCGGACGATCTGGATGAGGAATATGTCGACCAACTGGTCGCGGGCAACGGGGCGGCCGTCGCCGCGACGTCGGCCATTCAGGAAAGCCTGACGCGCGATGTCGTCGCTTCATTGGCCGCTCATGCCCCGGTTGAGGTGGATGCAAACACGTCGCTGGCCAAGGCCATCCGCCAGATGAACAGCCACAACATCGGCTGCGTGATGGTGACCGACGAGAACGACAAGCTGGTGGGCATCTTCACCGAGCGGGACGTGCTGGTGCGCGTGGCCGGGCTGGTGGATGATCTCTCGTCGGCCACGGTCTGGGCCTACATGACGCCCAATCCGGTGGCCGTCAAGCCCGACCTGCCGATCGCCCACGCACTGCACCTGATGTCGGTCTATGGATTCCGCCATCTGCCGCTGGTCGATGAAGACAATCGGCCGACAGGTATCATTTCGTTCCGCGACGTGGTCCGACACCTGCGGGATGACATTGGTAACGATTTGGGCTAGGCCCAATCAGTTGCTGTCTCAATTGGCTTAATTTAGCGAGGGGTCGCCGGCATCGCCGCGGCCCCTCTATCTGTGAAGAACGCGAAGGAGAAACAGTATCATGAGTATGGATGCAAGCATTGGGGCGCTTGAGGAAACGCCTCTTGCGCAGGGCGCCCAACCGGCCGACGGTCTAATTGTCAATGATTTTTCCATCGTCGTGGCCACGGCCAATGGCACGGGCAGCCAAACCGCCAACATGGCGATTCTGCGCACTTTGTTCAAGATGGGCATCCCCGTCAACGGCAAAAATATATTCCCATCAAACATCCAGGGTTTGCCGACCTGGTACCATATCCGGCTGAGCCGCGAGGGCTACACCGCCCGGCGGCATACGTCGGAAGTTCTGGTGGCTTTCAATAATGCAACGGTCCTGCAGGACATCCAGACGCTGCCGCCCGGCGGCATCTGCATCTATAACGCCGATTGGCGCTCCATTCCCCAGCGCGACGACATCACTTACTATGCCGTGCCCGTCAACGAGTTCATCCGTAACACGGGCATGAAGGGCAAGCTGAAGGATTACATCTCCAATATGGTCTACGTCGGCGCTCTGGCCCACCTGCTGGATCTGCCGCTGGATCAACTGGAGGAGGCGCTGATGTTTCTGTTCAAGGGCAAGCGCCGGACGGTTGATTCCAACATGGCCGTCGTTCGCGCCGCCTATGCGTGGTCGGTCGGCAACCTAACCGAGCCTCACCGCTATCGCGTGGAGCCGATGAACGAGACCGAGGGGCTGATCATGATGACCGGCAACGAAGCAGCCGCGTTGGGGGCTGTCTTCGGAGGCGTCACGTTCGCCGCCTGGTATCCGATCACCCCGTCCACCAGCGTGATCGACACGCTCGACAGCTATCTCAAACAGCTGCGGAGCGACCCTGAAACGGGCGAGACGACCTATGCCATCGTACAGGCCGAGGATGAGCTGGCAGCCATTGGCATGGTCATCGGCGCGGGTTTCTCCGGCGCGCGCGCCATGACGGCCACCTCCGGCCCCGGCATCTCGCTCATGGCTGAGTTCGTCGGTCTGGGCTATTTCGCCGAGATACCGGCCGTCATCTGGGACATCCAGCGCGTCGGTCCCAGCACCGGCCTGCCCACGCGCACCAGCCAGGGAGACGTGCTCTTCGCCTACTACCTGGGCCACGGCGACACGAAGAATGTCGTCTTGCTGCCTTCCTCGCTGCGCGAATGCTTCGAATTCGGCTATATGGCCCTCGACCTGGCCGACACGTTGCAGACCCCCATCTTCGTCCTCAGCGACCTGGACCTGGGCATGAACAACTGGATGTCGGAGCCGTTCGAGTATCCGGCCGAGCCGATCAAGCGCGGCAAGGTGCTCACCGCGGCCGAAGTGGCCGAGCGCGGGTTCGCCCGCTATCGGGACATCGACGGCGACGGCATCACCTGGCGCACGCTGCCCGGCAACGAGCACCCGCTGGCGGCCTATTTCGCTCGCGGCACGGGCCACAACGATGCGGCCGTCTACAGCGAGCGACCGGATGACTGGAAGAACAACATGGCCCGCCTGGTGCGCAAGTTCGACACAGCCCGGAATCTGGTTCCCGGCCCGGTCATCGACGAGACGCCCGGCACAGAGATCGGCATCATCGCCTACGGCACGAC
>CAYXNH010000160.1:0-1207 GCA_964466135.1 uncultured Ardenticatenaceae bacterium
GTGCCGCTGCACAATCTGGCCGGCTATATCGAGAGGCGCATGGGGCTGAAGGTGTGTTTGGACCTGCCTGACGGCCTGGATGAGGCGACGACGGCCGGCACGCGCCACGCCCTGTATCGGGTGATCCGGCAGGCGACCGACAACGCGGTGGCTCATGCCGAGGCGAAGGAGATCGGTATCACGCTGGGGCTGGCGGACGGCCGCGTGCTGTTTGCGGTGCGTGACGACGGCCGTGGCGTGGAGCAGGACGAACTGGCGGGGGCTGTGGCTCGCGGCAGCTTTGGTCTCCAGTCGATGGAGGCGCGGGTGAAGGCGGTGAACGGGGAGTATGTCTTTACCTCGGCCGAGGGGCAGGGGACGACGGTTTCAGGCTGGGTTCCGGCGGCGAGATAATTAACCGCCGGTTATGATATAATGGGCCTATGACTACCGGGACCCTTCGATTCCGATTCACGACGGACGAATATGAGCGGATGATCGCCACCGGCATCCTGACGGAGGAAGATCGGGTCGAGCTGGTCGATGGAGAGATTTTCGCGATGACCCCGATTGGCGATGAGCACGTCTTTGCGCTTAATTCCCTGACCGCGCAATTGTTCCAGAAGCTGGCAGGTCGAGCGGTGATCAGCGTTCAAAATCCGATTCGGCTCAGTGACTTTTCCCGACCGCAGCCGGATATCGCCCTGTGGCGGCTGAGCAGCCGCCGGACCCTGGCCGGTCCGGCAGATATTTTATTACTGGTCGAGATTTCGGACAGCACACTGAGCTTCGATCGCGATGTCAAGCTGCCGCTTTACGCCCGGGCAGACATCCAGGAAGTCTGGATCGTCAATCTGGTTGAGGGACAAATCGAGGTCTATCGCGGGCCGGTTTCCGGTGAGTATCAGTCGGCCGAAACCTTTGTGTCCGGCGATCAGATTTCACCGCAAGCTTTCGGGGATGCGGCTTTCGCTGTCGACGACATCCTCAGTTAGGCTGCCTCTATTCACTTCCGACAAACACATTTGCCAGTAATGCCGCGAATTGACGCGAGCCTTCCGGCGTCAGGTGCACCGGGGTGTCGGTGAACTCCTCCGGCGGGATGGCGTCCCACAAGTCCAGATAGCGCCAACCTTCGGCGGCGGCCGCCCCGGCCAGCATCTGCCGGTACTGGTCATAGGCCCATCGGGGGTAGAAGGTGTTGTAGCGGATGTCGCCGTTGACGCCG
>CAYXNH010000160.1:1307-7228 GCA_964466135.1 uncultured Ardenticatenaceae bacterium
CGTTGACGCCGCCGGCGATGAACATCGGCTCGTTGATGAGGATCACCGGTATGTCGGCCGCCCGCGCCAGCCCCGCCCGCAACACCTCGAACGCCAGGTCGTCTTCCGTCAGCGGTCGCTCCCCGGCCACATCCAGCCAGCTCTCGTCAGCTTTCAGGTCGTCGGTGCGCGCCGGAATCTCGGCCGGGATGGCCTGATCGCGCCCCGTGGCCGCCCAGGCCATCCCCCAGGCTTGCAGGCGCAGCAGGTCGGCCAGATCGCGGCGGCGGCCGACGAGTGTCTCTTGCAGGAACCCCCGGTTGACGAAGCGCGAATCGGCCGGATCGAGGATCAGGTCGTAGCGGCCGATGAGGTCGCGCACTCGTCCGGCGTTCTCATGCAGCAGCGGATGCTCCAGCTGGCGGCCGCGGGCGAACGATTGCAGCGTCACCGGCCACAGGATGAGATCGGCCTCGGTTCGTGCCAGCGCCTCGTCCAGCAGCAGCAGATCTTTGGTCAGCGACATCACCGGATAGCCGAGGTTGTGGACGACGACGCGACGGCCGTCGGCGGCGCGCAAATCGAGGGCGTTGAGTTGCCCGGCCAGCGTGTCGTCGTTGGCCAGGAACCAGCCCCAGGTGGCGGAATCGCCGATGAGCAGCACGCGAAACTCGTCGGCCGCCGGCGGCCGGGCGATGGCGTGGCTGGCGAACATGGCCGGCAAGTTGTTGAGCGTCAGGTTGTAATCCTCGGAGGGAATCTCGCCATAGGGCAGGCGAAGACGGCCGGGATAGGCAACGTTATAGAGCGACAGGCGGCCGAGGGTGTCCAGCGGCCGGATGGCGGCGAAGACCGCGTTGAGCAGGAGGAACAGGACGGCCGCTTTGATGGCGACGCGGCCGATCAGGGGCCAGTCGACGGCGGCCGGGGTTTCTCCGGTGGAGATTGAGTCCTGCGCGGGTTCGATCATAACGCTGGCGGTCATTATAACCCGATTTGCCCGTTGTGGAGATAAGTAAAATCACGTGGCAAAACTCATCGATGTGATACACTTGCGCCGTATTGTGAACCTCAGCGAGGAGTAAGGAATGATGTGGAAGAACCTGTTTGCCCGTCTTTTCCCGCAGCCGGTTGTCGCGACGGCCGGCGGCGATGACACAGAGCCGAATATGCCGCTGATCTACATGGCGTCTGAACAACCGCCCAAGCGCACCGTCACCGGCCAACGCCGGCGGCCGGGCAGCGATCGGCCCAGCGCCGGGCGTGTCGAGGCGCCCCCCCGCCGCGACAGCCGCCCGCCCAGTTCCGGCGGCGGCCATTCGCCCAGCGGCGGCAGCTTTTCGTCCGGCGGAGGCTATCCGTCAGGCGGCGGCGGCATGAGCGGCATCCCCGGGGGGATGCGCGGCGCGGCCGGTGGCGGCGGCGTGTTGCTGACCATCTGCGCGGTCATCGCCTACATCATGTTTGGCGGCGGCGGCGGCGGTGGCGACAGTTTCGACAACGGCGGGTTCAGCAACCAGACGCAAGGCCAGCAGGAGGAGTTCGACCTCGGCACTGGGCTTGAGCAGCCGACTCAGGCCCCCTCGCAACCGGTTGCCACCAGCGCCCCCAGCTTCTCCGGCAGCAGCACGAGCATCACCGGTGCGACCGGCGCGGCCGCGGGTTCGTTGCCCGCCGCTTCCGGCGCGGCGGCCACTCCCGGTCAGACCTGGACGATCATGCTCTACCAGGATGCCGATGACAAGGTGCTGGAGCAGGACATTTTCATCGACTTCAATGAGGCCGAGCTGGTCGGCTCATCCGATCGCGTCAACATCGTCGCCCAGCTCGACCGCTATGTCGGCGGCTTCCGCGGCGACGGCGACTGGAGCGACACCCGCCGCTTCCACTTGCAGAAGGACAACGACCTGGAGCGCATCAACTCGCCCTATCAGTCCATCGGTGAGGTGGACATGTCCAACCCGCAGGTGCTGGTCGATTTCGCCACCTGGGCTATCGAGAACTACCCGGCCGACAAGTACGTGCTGATCATGTCCGACCACGGCATGGGCTGGCCCGGTGGCTGGACCGACCCCGAGCCGAGCGGAGGCCCCCGATTGCGCGTGCCCCTGGCGCAAGCCATCGGCGACGCCATGTACCTGAGCGAGATCGATGACGCGCTGCAAGCTATTCGTGATAAAACCGGCCTCGACGCCTTCGAGCTGGTGGGCATGGACGCCTGCCTGATGGGGCACATGGAAGTCTATGCCGCGCTGGCGCCGCATGCCCGTTTCGCGGCCACGTCGCAGGAAGTGGAACCGGCCGTCGGTTGGGCCTATACCTCTTTCCTCAACGAGCTGGTCAAGAACCCCGACGTGACGGGTCGTGAACTGGGCCAGTGGATCGTCGACAGCTATATCGTGGGCGACCAGCGCGTCACCGATCCCAATCTGCGGTCGCAATTCGTCGGCCGCTCGGGCATCTCCGCCCAGCAGTTGGCGTCGCAGCTGGAGCAGGGCGTCACGCTGGCGGCCGTCGACCTGTCACAGATGCCGGCGGCGATGGAGGGGCTGAACCGCTTCTCGCTCTACCTGCAAAACGTCGATCAGCGCGCGGTAGCCAAGGCGCGTAACTACGCCCAGTCGTTCACCAGCATCTTCGGCCAGAACGTGCCCGCGTCGTATATTGACCTGGCCCACTTCTCGGCCTTGCTGGTGAAAGAGACGGGCGACGCCGGACTGCGGTCGGCCGTGGAGGAGATGTTCGGCACGTTCCAGAAGATGGTCGTGGCCGAGAAGAACGGCCCCAAGAAGCCCGGCGCGACCGGCCTGTCGATCTACTTCCCCAACTCGCAGCTCTACGGATCGGCCGCGGCCGGCCCGGCCTCCTACGTGCCGGTGTCGGAGCGGTTTGCCGGGGCGTCGCTGTGGGATGATTTCCTGAACTTCCACTACACCGGCCGCGGCTTCCAGGACACAGCCGGGTCGCTGGTTATTCCCGACCGCAGCGTGGCCATCGAGGCGCCGGGCGCGGGGGCGGTCAGTCTGTCGCCGCTGACGGTGGATAGCGAGACCGTGGATCCCGGCAATGTGATTCAGATGAGCGCCGATATCGACGGCGAGAACCTGGGCTATATCTACCTGTTCGCCGGGTACTATGATCGCGAGGCCAACTCGGTCAACGTCATCGATATGGACTATATCGACAGTGGCGACACCCGCGAGGTGAACGGCATCTACTACCCCGATTGGGGCGAGGGGGCCTTCACGCTGGAGTTCGAGTGGGAGCCGATCGTCTTTGGCATCAACGACGGCCAGAGCCGAGTCGTGGCCCTGCTGGAGCCGCAGAGCTATGGCGCGTCGCCGGATCTGGCGATCTACACGGTGCAGGGCATGTATACCTATGCCGACGGCACCCAGCGACGGGCGCAGCTGATCTTCAGCAATGAGACGCTGCACCAGGTCGTCGGCTTCATGGACGAGCGCGGGGAATCGGACACGGCCATGACGGCCGCGCCGCGCGAGATCCTGCCGTCGGTGGGCGACACCTTCACCGTCTATGAGCGCTGGTATGACCTGGACAGCAACGGCCGTCTGGTGAACATGGCCTATGAAGAAGGCGGTACGCTGACCTTCGGTGAGACAGCCTGGACCTATGACGTGCTCGACGGCCCGGCCGGGGATTACACTATCGGCTACATCGTCGAGGACCTGGACGGCAATCGCACCGAGACCTACCGTGACGTCAACGTGCGGTAAGGCAATCGGGATTCAGCCGGTATGATGGGGCGGGCCGCTTATGGGAGCGGCCTGCCTTTTTTATTGCCGGGGGCACCCGATGCAATCGTGGTATAATCAGTCCTGTACTGCGGTTGGCCGGTTGTCCCGGGCGCAACTGAGGAGCCAATTCGACCGTATAGATCGACAGAAGCGGCCGCTCAAGCGATAAGAGCCGGGCCGATTGAGCAACAGAGGCGCGGAGTGCGCCAAATGGATTTGCAAATGGACGGAGTGATTACTTTACCCCATATATTCGTAGTTTTAGGCTTGCTGATGGTGCTCGCCGAGTTGGTGGTGGGCATTCAGACGGGCCTGGACCTGGTATTGATCGGCTCGATCATGGTGCTGTCTGGATTGGTGGGGCTATTCTTCAACAGCGCCGAGGTGGCGTTGTTGCTGGCCTCGGTGCTGGGCATCGTCTACATCACCGTCGGTCGCAAGAAGATCAAGCGCCGCATCACGACCATCACCAGGAAGACCAATATCGACAAAGTGATCGGCGCCACAGCCACCGTCGTCCGCGACATCACCCCCGACAGCGCGGGGATCGTGCGGCATGACGACGAACAGTGGCGGGCAACGGCCGATGAGATCCTCTATGAGGGCGACGTGGTGACCATCGAGGCCATCGAGGGCGTCACCGTCATCGTTCGCAAACTGAGCAAGTGACAGGAGAGCTATGTTCTGGATATTCGTATTAGTCCTGATTTTTTTGATCGCGATGGCCGCGCTGATGTTCAGCGTGCGGGTCATCAAGCAGTATGAGAAGGGGCTGGTGGTGCGCCTCGGCCGCTATGACCACACGGCCGACGCCGGGCTGGTATTCCTTCTCCCGTTCATCGACAGCCTGATCCGCGTGGATATGCGCGAGCAGCTCATCAACGTCCTGCCGCAGCAAGTTATCACCGCCGACAACGTGGTGGTGACGGTCGACGCCGTCATCTACTACAAGGTCGTCGATCCGGTGAAGGCGGAGTTCGAGATCTCCAACTTCAACGTCGCGGCGACGACGCTGGCGCAGACCAACTTGCGAAACCTGGTGGGCGACAAGCAGCTCGACGAGACGCTGACCGCCCGCGATGTCATCAACACCTCGTTGCGCGAGGTGCTGGATGAGTCCACCAACTCCTGGGGCGTCAAGGTGACCAAGGTCGAATTGCAGAAGATCGACCCGCCGGCGGACATCACCACGGCCATGAGCAAGCAGATGAAGGCCGAGCGCGAGAAGCGCGCCAACATTCTGGAGGCAGAAGGTCTGCGGCAGGCGGCCATCCTGCGGGCCGAGGGCGACGCCCAGGCGCGATTGCTGCGGGCCGAAGCCGAGGCCAAGTCGGTGACGATGGTGGCTGAGGCGGCCGAGCGCACTTTCACCGACCGCGCCCGCGAGCTGAAGAAGCTGGAAGTGGCTCAGGTTGTTCTGGGCGGCGAAAGCACCAAGTTCGTCATCCCCGCCGGGGCGGAGATCATCAATGTCCTGGGGCTGGAGGACAACAGCGGCAAGGTGGTGCCCGTGCGCACGCGCAAATCGGTCATGCCGCCGGCTGAATCGGATTAACAGACGGAAGGTCGGGCCAGGGCAATCGCATTAAGAATATTGGAACGCGGATTAACGCGAATGAACACGAAGGCAATCTGTGAAATCCGTGTCATCTGCGTTCTGGTCGTCCATTCATCTTTTCATGCGATTGCCCTGAAGGCCGGGCGTCTTGTCGTTGCGTGAGGCCGAGGGTCGTGGTAGAATTCACGAGTGGCTTTTTCCTGCACGGGAGAAGGCCACGACGCCGGTCTAACAGCCGGCAGACAAGCAATAACCTATAAGACGAAGGGGGTGAATACTCTGCCGAAGGTAACATTACGTTCCGACGAATCACAGGAACAACTGCTGCGCCGCTTCAGCCGCGAGGTGGTCAAGAGCCGCTTGTTGACTGACGTGCGCCGCAAGCGCTGGTTTGTCTCCAAGAGCGAGCTGAATCGCATCGCCAAGAAGAAGGCCGCGCGTCGCACGCGCAAGACGCAGAAAGAGCAGCAGACTCAAGGTGTGTGATCGCCGGTCGATACCCCCACTATCATTTAATTAATGAAAAGCCCCCGGAATTTGTGCCGGGGGCTTTTTGTTTGGGCGGGTGTTTTTATTTGCTGGAGCCGCTGCCCATGGGCGTGAACAGGCGGAACGGCTGGTTGACC
>CAYXNH010000161.1:0-7203 GCA_964466135.1 uncultured Ardenticatenaceae bacterium
TTTCGGCGCGGCCGGTTCGACAATAGGGCACGTAGGCATCGATGCGATAGAGGCCAGTGGCGGGAACCTTGGGCCGCCATTCACCCCAGTTTGTGCTGGACGCCTGGTTGTTGGTAGACCACGTATACCAGGCATGATTATTGAAGCCACAGAGATTGGGCGGCACAAGCCAGTTGCCGGTCGTGCTGCGCGTGAAGGCAGTGCTTTCCTCGTCAGCATAGATGAACGGATCGACCAGGCCGATGCGCTCCGCGATCTGCTCCCGCATCCAGGGGATGAGCAGGTGGGCCTGGTCGCCGGGACACTCCGTCGTGCCGTAGACGTCGCGGTGGCCCATCAGGTTCGGCAGGCCCCAACTGATGTTGGGCAGCGTGTTGCTGGCGTCAAAGACATTGATGTCGCGCTGGTCGGCCTTCCATGACAGGATATCGACGGCCGCGTTGAGCATGGCCTGCGGGGGGCGGATACCCGGCGAGTAAGCGGTGAACGTGCCGAGCAAGGCCACGGCCATGCTGCCCTTGTTGGCGCCGGAGGCGTGGGTGCCGACGACATCATCGCCTCCCTTGTGCCCCTCATAGATCACCCCGTTGGGATCGACCAGATAGTTGTAGCCGATGTCGCCCCACTTGCGGCTGTAGGTGTGGAAGTTCCAGATAGCCCGGACGACGGCCGCCCAGTCAGTGTTGGCATTATTGGAGACGGTGTGGTGGATAATGAGATGGCTGACGGGATAATGTTCCAACCCATTGGTGTAGTTGCAATCGGCGCTCTGGCACCAAACCTCCCGGCTGACAACGAACGGCTTGGGGTAACCTTCGGTCATTTCGGGCAAAATCTGCTCGCCCTTGTCGATATTCGCTTGCAACTCGACAAGTTCGTCCGCCGTGGGGCCGTCGCTGCTGTCGATGAAGGTCAGGCGCAGGCGGTTGAGGGTCGGCCGTTCCGCCAGGGAGCCTTCCTCACCGAAGAGAACCTGCACCTGGACGAAACGATGGGTGCTCCCGGCGTCGGGTACCAGGACCATCTCGCCAACGACCTCGGCCGCGCCCGGCTCCATCCAGTCATGATTGGCATGGACGCCGATCCAGTCGTCCCAGTTCTCGCCGTCGGGGCTGGTGCGCACCTGAAGCGTGATCGCCTCGGCATTGCTGCCCGTCCATTGGGGCACGACGGCGTTGAACGGGATGGGGGCGTCGATCGTCTGCGAGGTGAACGATCCGCCGGTATTGGATTCGGGCGCCAGGTCGTCACCGATGATGGTGGTGCCCTTTTCGATGTCGGCCGTCAGGTCTCCGGCGGTGAGGATCAGGTCCTCCATGGGGGCGCGGCCGTCATCCGGTTGGGCGACCGCGGTGGTGAAGACGACCCCGGCCAGCAAGGCGATTAAAAAGACGAAAACGATTCGTTGTAATGTTCTCATTGGCGTATGAGCGAAGCGGTTACTGCTCGCTACCTCAACCGCCATTCTAGCAGATGGGCTGTATTTTGGGCAATGGGCAGCCGCCGGACATTGTCGAAGCAGGCGAGATCGGGTAGAATTTAACCGTGGTTAATTTTCAATCTAACATAAATTAATATCGTGATTTAGATAGCTACAGGCTTATGATCGACATAAAAACGTTAAACCTGACGGAGCAAGAAGAAGGCCCATCCTGCCTCGAGCTTCTGGATGAGAAAGTCGCCGGACATGACGGCATCATCGACGTCGCCGTGGACACCGGCGGCGAGACGGTGACCGTCGCCTATGACCCGCGCAAGGTGAGCGAGGGCGATGTGGCCCGTCTGGCCCATGACGTCGGCCCCATCCTGCAGGAGCGCCGGCAAACGTGCACCCTGCGGCTGGGGAAGCGCGGCGGCCGCGGCTGCGAGTCCTGCGCGTTGGCGCTGGAGCGACAAATGGGACAACTGCCGGGCGTGCACAGGGCCACGGCCAGCTTCGTCGGCGGGGTGATGTCCGTCCATTTTGACCACACCCTCATCTCGCCCGACGACATCACCCGCCACGTCGAGCGATTTGGCGTCGGCGTTCTCCCGTCGGCCGCGACCCTCTCGGGCGTCGATGGCGACCGTGCCGGAGCGGAGCCGGAATCCGCCCCATCAAGCTTCGGCCGCTTGCGCGAATGGTTGACGCCGCAAAAGCTGCAAGCCATTCTGACCGTCATCACGCTGATGACGATGATCGCCGGCTGGCTGGTGGAACGCGCCGCCGGCGGCAGCACGGCCGTGTCGACGGCATTGTTCGTCGCCGCCTACGTGGCCGGCGGGGCGTTCGGCCTCAAGGGCGGTATCGAGTCGCTGATGGCCCGCACCCTCGACATCGATCTGCTCATGATCCTGGCCGCACTGGGCGCAGCCTTCGTGGGCCAGCCGTTCGAAGGGGCCATGTTGCTGTTCCTGTTCAGCCTGTCCAATACCCTGCAGGACTTCGCCATGGATCGCACCCGCAATGCCATCCGCGCCCTGATGAAGTTGCGCCCGGCCGAGGCCGAGATCTATCGCGGCGACGAGCTGGTGAAGTTGCCCATCGAGCAGGTGCGCGTGGGCGATCGGATGCTGGTGCGGCCGGGCGACCGCATCGCTCTCGACGGCACCGTGCTGGCCGGTTCAGGTAGCGTGGATCAATCCTCGCTGACCGGGGAATCGGTACCCGTCTACAAGCAAGTGGGCGATCCCTGCTTCACGGGGACGATCAACCAGGACGGCAGCCTGGAGATCGGCGTGACACGGCTGGCAAAAGATTCGACCATCGCCCGGCTGATCAAACTGGTGGAAGAGGCGCAAAGCGAGAAGGCCGAGACCCAGCGCTTCATCGATCAATTCGAACAGTATTACGCGGCCGGAGTCATCGTACTGACGGCGCTGGTGGCCGCCGTGCCGCCGCTGCTGCTGGGCCACGACTTTAACGCCGCCTTCTACACGGCCATGACCGTCATGGTGGCTGCCTCGCCCTGCGCCATCGTCATCAGCACCCCGGCCACCGTCCTGTCGGCCATCGGCAACGGCGCGCGGCGCGGGGTGCTGTTCAAGGGCGGCATCCACGTCGAGAACGCGGCCACGGTCAAGGTGGTGGCCTTCGACAAGACGGGCACGCTGACCGTGGGCAAGCCCGAGGTGACATCCGTTATATCAATGACGGATGGCGAGCGACGAACGGTGGATGACGAGCTGGAAGCGGAGCTGCAGGAGATCGATCTGTTGCGGCTGGCGGCGGCGGTGGAGGCGCGCAGCGAGCACCCGCTGGCCAAGGCGGTAGTGGCACGAGCCGGGAAAGACGGCATCGCAATTCCGGAGGTGATGGACTTCCAGTCGATCGCCGGTCAGGGCGTGCGCGGCACAGTGGACGATCCGGCGCTGGGCCGGGTGGCGGTCCATATCGGCAGCCCGCGCTATTTCGCCCGCTTCGAGGACAACGGCCGCCTCCCGGAGGCGACGGCCATCGTCAACCGGCTTGAGGAAGAGGGACAGACGAGCGTCATCGTGGCCCTGATAAAGGAAGAGGAACGGCAGCGCGACGACAGTAATGCCGGGATGCTCCGCTACCTGGGCGTCATCGGCATGGCCGATGCGCTGCGACCCGACGCGGCCAAAGTCGTGAGCGACCTGAAGCGGACCGGCATCGAGCGGGTGATCATGCTGACGGGCGACAATCAGCGGGTGGCCGACCGAATCGCCGCCGCCACGGGGGTGGACGAAGCCCGAGCCGGCCTGCTGCCGGAGGACAAGGTGGCGGCCGTGCGCGACATCCGCGATAACTATGGCCCGGTAGCCATGGTTGGCGACGGCGTCAACGACGCCCCGGCGCTGGCCGCGGCCACGATCGGCATCGCCATGGGCGCAGCCGGGACGGACGTGGCCCTGGAGACGGCCGATGTGGTACTGATGGCCGACGATCTCAACAACATCCCTTACGTGCTCCGCCTGAGTCGGGCCACGCGCCGGACGATCTTCGTCAACCTGGGTTTCGCCCTGTTCATGATCGGGCTGATGTTGACGGCCATCTTTTGGCGCGATCTGCCTTTGCCACTGGCGGTCATCGGCCACGAGGGCGGGACGGTGCTGGTGTCGCTCAATGGGCTACGGCTGCTGGGATATCGCGACCGATAAAGAGAGCGACCCAATTTATTAGCTTTCGGGCGCGCTGTTTGTAGCAGATTCACCCTTGTCATATACTTCTGCTTGATGCACAAGAGCGATGATTTCAAGCGCCTGTTTGCCAACCGATATGGGGTGAGCCATGGATCATGACTCCTTCAACGATGGGATAGATTCCATTCCAGTCGAAGACCTCGATCCGGGAGATGAGTTGACTGAATTGGCTCCCTTCCCCGCGCCGCCGCCGGCCACGGTGGAGCGCGCGGCCGAGACATCTGCCGGTCCGGAATCCGCCGATCCCGAATTCGACGCCTATATGGCTGTCGTCAAGCTGCTGATTGGCGGCACAGTGGAGGGCACGGCCGAACTGGTGCGTCGCCTCGAACTGTGGGAGGCTCAGCTTCGTACGGCCGAGGGCGATCCGGAACCGGGCGAGATCAATCATGCCAACGACATGGCCCGCTATATGCTGGTGGGTATGGCCCTCGACGCGAGCGACGGCCTGCGACGGCGAGTGGTTCGGTTCGCCACGGCATCCGATGTCCTCTTTCGCTTCTCCGGCAGCATGGCCCGACCGCTGGTGAACAACCGTCTGACCGGCATCGTCGGCCGTCCGATCGATCGCGCCTTCAACCGGCTGGTGGAGCGTGGCCAACAAAACGTCGACAAATGGATCGAGATGGGTCGCCATCAGGAGCCGGGCGCGCGTCGTCTGGCCCGCAAGACCTTTACCGAGATCCAGGACGAATTTATCGGCCATCTGGCCGAAAATCAGGAACTGGCCGATCTGGTGCAGAAGAAGAGCATGGGACTGGCCACCGAGGCGGTCGATGAGTTCCGCTCGCGGACAGTGTCGGCCGATGAACTGGCCGAAAAGCTCGTCCGTCGTATCCTGCGACGGCCGGCACGCACCGAGCTGCCCGCGTCAATCGAGGAAAACCGACTGACGGACGGCACCGACTGACGGCAACCGGCTGTTCAGGCATGAGACCGATTAAGGCTATCGACGATAAACCGTGACCCAACTCACCAGCCCACACCCATCGCTTCGCGGTAATTACGCCGGATTCGTCACGCGATCCATCGCTTTCTCCATCGACCTGCTTCTGGTCGCAACCGTCCAAATCACCATCCTGCTCCTCGTGCGCTTGCTGCTGGATTTCTTCGGCCTCGATCAATTGGCCAAGGCGATCTTTGAGCCGAGCGAAACTACCAATTTGCCGATGTTCGTCGTGATCATCCGCTGGATGTTCGCCATCCTCGGCAGCGGCCTCCTGTTCGCCGCCTACGTCATTTTGTCCTGGTTGCTGGTCGACAAGACGGTGGGCCACGCCTTGCTGGGTTTGCGCGTGCTGCGCACAAATGGGCAGCCGCTCACGATTGGCCCGGCCGTGCGGCGCGTTCTGGGCTACTATGTATCTTTTCTGGCGCTCTTCCTCGGTTTCCTGTGGATACTGGTCGACGACCGGCGCCAGGGCTGGCATGACAAGATGGCCGACACCATCGTCATCTATGATTGGGACGCGCGACTGGGCAAGCGATTGCGCGAGTTGTTGGCCCGTCAGCAAGCGGAGCGGCAAGAGGCATTGAACGAGCCGCCGAATATCATTTCTCAAGGATAAACAGCCATGTCCAATGCTATTGTCCCCCTTTCCAATGTGGATGCCGCCTGGCTCAAGATGGAGGATCCGACGAACCTGATGATGGTGACGGGCGTCCTGACCTTTGCCAAGCCGGTGGATATGGCCTATCTGCGAACCCTGATCGAGAGCCGCCTGCTTCAGTTTGATCGCTTCCGCCAGCGAGTCGTCCGGCCGTCCTTGCCGATGGCCCCGCATTATTGGGAATATGACCCGACCTTCAACGTCAACGCCCACCTTCATCACATCGGACTTCCCTCTCCCCACGACAAGTCGGCGCTTCAGCAGCTTGTCAGCGATCTGATGAGTACGTCCCTCGATTTCAGCAAGCCGCTGTGGCAGATGCACGTCATCGACGGCTATGGCGACGGCGGGGCCATCGTGGTGCGACTCCACCATGCCATGGCTGACGGCATGGCCCTGATCGGCGTGTTGCTGGCCCTGACGGAAATGAGTCCCGGCGCTCCCCAACCCGAGCCGGACGGCCTGTCGGAAGCGGCCAACCCGCCGGGCAGTTTGCTCGGATCATGGGAGGCGCTCCAGCTCCGGACGGCCGAGTTGCTGGGCAAGGGGGTGAAGGTCGGCCGCCGCGCCCTCCTCGAGAGCCTGGAGAGCTACCTGAACAACGACCGCCCGCGCGAGCTGGCCGAGATCGCCAACGACTATGCCCATGCCGCCGGCAAGCTGGCGTTGCGCGCCCCGGACCCGCCAAACATCTTCAGGGGGCAGCTCTCCGTCGCCAAGCGCGCCGCCTGGTCGCGGCCGCTGCCTCTCAGCGAGGTTAAGGCGATGCGCAAGGCCACCGGGGCGACGATCAACGACCTGATGATCGCGGCCATCACCGGCGGCTTGCGTCGCTATTTGGAAACACATGACGAGGAGATCGTCGATTTCCGCGCGGCCGTGCCCGTCAATCTGCGCGGCCCGAACGAAATGGGCGGATTGGGCAACAAGTTCGGGCTGGTCTTTCTCGACCTGCCCGTCGGCATGGTCGATATGCCCAAGCGGCTGGCCGCCGTTCGCTACCGGATGGAGTCGCTGAAAGACAGCCAGGAAGCGCCGGTGTCGCTCGATGTATTGGGCGCGATCGGTTTCTCGGCCCAGGCGATCCAGGACGCGGCGGTGCGCATCATCGGGGGAAAGGCGACGGCCGTGCTGACCAATATGCCCGGCCCGCCCATCCCGCTCTATCTGGCCGGACAACCCATCGAAAGCTTTATGTTCTGGGTGCCCCAGAGCGGCCGTCTGGGTTTGGGTATCAGCATCCTCAGCTACGCGGGCAATATCTATGTCGGCGTGGCCACCGACGCGGGCCTCGTGCCCGACCCGGATGAAATCATCGACGGGTTTTATGCGGAGTATGATGAGTTGTTGGGGATGGTTTAGATGCTAATCCAGCCAGTTTTCGCGCTTTAGTTCGGTAATTGGCTCAAAATCTCTGTCAGTGGAAAGCAAAATTAGATCATATCGT
>CAYXNH010000162.1:0-7150 GCA_964466135.1 uncultured Ardenticatenaceae bacterium
CACTCACGGATGCCCACAGCCGGCAGGCGCAACACATTGTCGATCCAGTGGCCGTCGGGGGCGATCAGGTTGAGTGGGCGACCGGTGGCGGCATCCACCAGCGACAGCCGAATGATGGGGTGCTCGCCCGCCGCCGGGTCGATAGGCAGCCGGTAGGTATCGGCGATGACGGCATCCGGTTGCCAATTTGTCGTCGGATTGCGGCCGTCGCCCGGCCGCGCCTGCTGCGATGAGACGACCTGGCCGTTTGCATCGAGCACCTCAATTCGTACCTCGAAATCGCCCGGCGACGGCCGCACCGCCTCCCAGAATAATGTCAGTTCCAGAGGCTGCCCGGGCAAGAGGACACGGCTGGCGTAATCATAGCCAAGCAGACGGATGCGATCCTCGAAGTTATAGTCGCCGGTGTTCGGGATAGATTCCGCTCCGGGCGGGGCGTGCGGCTCGACGCTCACGCGGCCGATGGGGAAGGCGTCGCCCAGCCCTTCGCCCGTCGCGCCGTCGGTGAGGCCCAGTCGATAGCCGCCGGGGGCGTACAGGCCGATGGACAACTCAGCCGAGGAAGGCGCGTAAGCCGTCTCCGGCAGGTAGACGCTCAGGCGCTCCACAAAGCGGTCGCCCGGCCGCCACTGGCTGCTGGGGAAGTTGCCCAGGCCGGGATGCGTGTCTCGCTGGGCCACCACCGCGCCCGTCTCGTCGTCGCTGAGATGGACGAACAGCAGATAGTCGCCCGGCGGTTGGCCGGTCACCTCCCAATATAGCTCGATGCCGATCGGCTCCCCCGGCCGGACGGTCTCACGATCCACGGCATAGCCGTGCAAGGTGACCAATGTATCGAAGCGGATATCGACCGGATTGGGTAATGGAGCGTCGGCCGCGTACGACGGCGGCCGCGCATAGGCCGGGGCCAGATAGCCGAACAGAGCGACAAGGGCCAGCGACAACATGCCCAGATTGACGACCCAGGCCAATATGACGGTGAAAGAGGGACGGCGGGTGGCCTCTCCCTCATTCGTCATTCGTAACCCGTCGTTCGTGGTTCCCAACAGGCTTAAGCCGTGGAACATCAGGATGGCCAACGACGACAGCGCCGGGAAGAAGAAGCGCCCCATCGGCCCGGCCGGGCTGACCAGCAGGTAGTTGAACAGCACGGCGAAGAAAACGGCGACGTTGAGGACAAGCAGGAGTAGGGCAGGGGTACTGTGGTGCAGGGGAGCAGAGGAGATGGGGTGCAGAGGTGCAGGGGAGAGCGGGAGAGGACCCGATCGCTTCTTCTCTCCTCCGCTCCCCTGCTCCCCTGCTCCTCTTCTCTTCCTCGCCGCCGCCACAACATAGCCCGCGACGGAAAGCAGCAACATCCCGAACAACGCGGCATAGATCCACCCCGGCAGAGGGATCTGCCCATAGCCGAAGCGGCCCCACAGGCTTGTCCAGGCGTAGGGCAGCTCGGAGACCGCCAGCCAGAAACTGTCGCGGGGATCGCGCACGCCCCATAACTCCGTCAGCCGCTCGAAGCCGGTCGGCTCACCGTACAGCATCATGTTGCGGACGAACCACCACCCGGCCAGAAACCCGGCGACCCCGGCGATGAGCGTGTTGACTACTAGCCATTGCCGCCATTGCCCCTTGCGCCAGGCAACCCAGGTGACGGCCGCCTCGATGACGACGATGATGGCCGCCAGATTGAACTTGCTCATGAGAGCCAGGCCGTAGAGCAAGCCGAGCCACAATCCCCACCGCGGCGTCAGCCCGCGTTCGTCATGCAGCAGCCGGACACAGGCGTAGATGACGGCTGCTCCGGCGGCCGCGGCAATGACGTCGTTGTTGATCGCCGCGGACATATAGAGAAACATGGGGTTGAAGGCCACGAACGCGGCCGATCCGGCAGCCAGCGCTGGGCGATCGGGCCAGATGACCCGCGCCGTGGCCCATGTCAGCCAGACGGTGAGCGCTCCAAAGAGCAGGTTGACGACCCGCGCCAGATGGGCGGCCAGCGCCTCCCCGCGCCAGGGGAAGGCCTCATCGGGGCCGTGGAGGTACTGGTTTTTGTTGTCGCGACCGACCTCCCAATAGCGATAGGCCCAGAACGGGTTGGTTGGTGGCTCATAGCATACGTCGCGGCCTGTATCAATCCCCAAGGTGACCAGGGCGGCGGCGAGATAGTAGAGCGGCGGATGATGGCCCTGCACCGTGCAATCCAGCCCGCCCCCTTCGCCCTGAATGGGCAATGAGCGGAGCTGGATGATGTACTGGACAAAGCGATAGTGGCGCAATTCGTCCGTCGCCTCGTGCAGCGGATTGATGGCGCTATAGGCGAAGCCGATGACGAGAAATGCCGCCAGGACAAAGATGAGATACGGGTGGCGGGATGCCGATGGCGGACGCTCCATATTCCTTGCCTGTAATTCGTCTGTCGTCATTTCTTCGGCGCTCATGGGGTTAATCAAGCTCCAGAATGATCCGATCCTGACCGTCCGATGTCAACAGGCGTTCGCCGGTCATGGGGTCATAGAGGCCGAAGTTGACGGCCGCCGGTTGCGAACCGTCCGGCGCGACCAGGTAGTGACGCTGGATGAATGAGTCGCCGGCGTGCAGGGTCTCGGCGTCGACCCACAGGCCGTCATCGCCAACCAGGAAGCGGCCTTCGCCGTCAAGCAGTTGGGCGAAGACCGACAGGCGCAGGCCGGAGTAGACGCCCGGTGGCGGTGGGTTGCTGATGAGGGGTATCTCCGGCAAAACAAGGTCGCCCTCCAGTTGCCAGGCCAGTTGCAGCAGGCCGGTCTCCGGGTTATAGGACGCCGCCGTCCAGCAAAGCCCGTTGGAGAAGCAGACAGGGGCTTCGTTCACCCAGACCCGGCCCTCGCCTGCGAACGGATCGTAGGATGGAGCGATACGCGACAGGCTGTAATCGCCAGACAGGCGCGCATCCTCCGGCAGTGGTTCGAAGGCTTCCGCATAAGGAGATTCGACGGCCGGATAGCCGCTGAAACTGATGTCGGGCCCCAGCAGCAGCGCCCGTTCCGGGTTAAACCAGCGCGGCCGAACCTCGGCTCCGCCCAGCGCCAGGTCAAACGCGATGCGGTTCCACGGCCCGGCCAGAGGGCCGGTGATGCCGAAGTCGTTTGGCCAGGGGTTCGCCGGATCGCTCAGAATGAAATCGGCGACATCCTCCACGTCGGCGTGATAGAGGAAGCGCACCATGCCGCGAGCCGGCCATTGGATGAAGTAGGCGGGCAGGTCACGCACGGCGGTGGAACCGATGAGCAAGAGAGCGGCCGCTCCGGTCACCATGGCGTGACGCCCGGCCGGCAATCGATTCGATCCGGCCAGTGCGGCCACGGGCAGGGCTGCCAGCAGGTAGAAGGCGGGTTGGGCCAGGATGACATGCCCCAGACTGGCCGGCGGCACGCTGAGCACGGCCGGGGAGATGCCGCCCAGCCACCACAGGAGGAGAAAGGCCGAGGGGAAGCTATAAGGATCGGGGTTCCGTGAGGCTCCCCGAAAGACCCGGCTGGCGATCGGCCGCAACGCCCACCAGACCGCCAGGGCCACGCCACTCCAGAAGAAGACCGCGCCGACCGGGCCGAATAGCGGCCGATAGGGGATGTTGTAGAGCCATTCAGGATCGCCTGTGGCGTGGGTCATGGTCAGCGCGGCCGCGGCATGGCTGAGCATGAGGTCGAAGTTGCCCGCGCGCGCTTCGATGAGCGGCAAGGCTAATTCACCGACGCGCCCTTCGGCCTCCGGCTGCGCGGCCACGGCCAGCAACAACGGCAGGGCGACGATCGTCGTGACTCCGACCATCAGCGCCAGCCCGCGCCACTTGCCCCGCAGCAGGGACGGCGCGACGATGAGCAGATAAACCACCCAGGCGGCCGGGATCAGCGGCGCGCCCCGCGAGGCGAAGTAGGCGTGGAAGCCAAGACCGAGGAATAACCCGGAGAGGGCGAACCATCGGAGGGATGAGCCTTTGTTCTTCATCTCCATGGCGCGCCAGAAAAAGTAGAATGCCGGCAGCGCCAGGGCCGGGGTCAGGACCTGGCGAAGTCCGATGCGGGAGTACATCAACCCCCAGAAGCTGACGGCCAGCAACGTCGCGGCGGTGAGGCCTGTTGCCGCGCCGAACATGCGACGGCCGAGAACGTAGGTGAGAGGCACGGCCACTGTTCCCAGCACGGCCGACAGCAGCCGGATGCCCGGCCCCGTGGGCCCGAACCAGGCCAGGAACAGGGCATTGAGCATGTGATAGAGCGCCTCGTGGCCGGAAGCATCGGCATAGTAGAAGGCCAGGTCGCCGTGGAGGATATTGCGCGAGATGACCAGGGTTTCGATCAGTTCGTCGTCGCGCCAACCGGGCGGTATCGTCTCCAGCGCCCAGACACGCAACCCAAAGGCCAGCAAGGTGATCAGGATCGCCCACACGCCCGGCCGGCGGATCAGGTTGCCCAGCCACTCGCGACCGTTAAGGTCGTGTGCTTCGGCGGGGTGGAGCGTCGCACTATTCATCGAGCACCGTCACCGTCGTCAAAACGGCCATGCTGTCCCCGTTGTCGGTCACCAGCCGTTGGCCGTCGTCCTGCGTATAGACGCCCACGGCCAGCGGATAGGTTCCGGGCGGGGTGTCGGCGGGGATGCTCATGGTGTGCCATTGCAGGAGGATATCGCCCGCTATCCAGGATTCGCCGGGAGCGCCCAGACCGTCGGCCACGGCTTGCGGGCTGTCTGACCCGACCAGGTGGGCGAAAAGCGATGCCTCCGGTAGCGGTTGCTCCAGCCGCCAGGCCGTCACCAGGGACAGGGTATCGCCGGGACGAACTTCGGCCGCCGTCAGATCATAGCCCAACAAGACGATGTTGTGAAAGTCGACACCGGTTGCGGCTCCGCCGGCGGACTCTGGCGGGGTCATCCGGGCCAGGGCCAGGTTGGGATCGCCCAACTTGTAGATTTGCACCGGCCGGTCGATGTCGTCAGGCCGCATGGGGAGTTCCTCGACCGGCACGGCATCGCTCAAATAGCGCTGCAATTCGGGCGGGATGGACGTGAAGCCAGGGACGACCAGAAGCGCGCCAGCCTCGGAGGGCAGTAACAGGCTTCGGCGGCCGTCGAACCAGCGCGGCTCCACGGCCGGATTGTCGAGGGTCATCAGGGCCACGGCGGGCGTGTGATAGCGGCCGGGGGTGATGGTCGAAACGGTCGCCGGGCCGCGGCCGTTTTCGTCGAGGTAGCGCAGGGCGGTCACCATGGTTGTCTCGTATTGTACCCGCACTTCCGGTTCGTTGGCCCAGCGGCCGAAATAGTCGCGGGTGGTCTGCGCGGCAAGGATGCTGAACAGGGCCAGGGCCAACAGTCCGCCGAGATAGGCCAACGCCGGGACGCCGGGGCGTGCGATGTCTCCGCCTGTCTTTGCTGCTTTGCTCCCTGATGTTGAAGATCGACCTGCTAATGACTTGAGTAAACCATACCCTCCCACTAATGCCAGCGTCGGGAAAACGTAGAGTACCGGCATCGCGCCAATGGCCTGGGTCGTGCTCAACCCCGGCCCGGTGACGAGGACGGGGGCGAAGCCGAGAGCCAGCCAGACGAGGGCGAGGAAGGAGGCGGCCGGGGAGCGGGGGAGCAGGGGAGAGGGGGAGCAGGGGAGCAGAGGAGTGGAGGAGAGGAGGGAAGATTGGGGAGTTGGTGTATCTCCTTGGCTTCCCTGTTTCCCGGACCACCTGCTCCATAGGCCGCGAATGGTCGACCATCCGGCCATCAGCAAGCCCGCATAAAACAGCGCCCCCACCACCGGCCCCAGAAACGGCCGGCCGGGGATGTTGTAGCGCCAGGTGTGGTCACCCTCGATGGTGAACAGGCGCAGCGCGCGACGGGCGTTGAACCACAGCGGCGCGAGGTCACCATCGGCCGCGATTCGCAATGGCGCTCCGAGTTCGTCGATGCGTACCTCCAGCCCCGGATTGTTGGCCAGATGGAAGAACAGCGGCGTGGCGACCAGAGCGGCTACGGCCAACGTCAGCCCCAGCCCGGCAAGCAGGCGACGTGTATTGCGCCCGGCCGGTGGCGAGACAAGGATGAGGTAGGCGACCAGCGCGGGGAAGGCGAACCACATCACGCGGGCAGGGATGTAGGTGTAATAGGTCAGGCCAAGGAGAATGCCGGAGAAAGCGAAGAGGAGCAGGGGTGCAGGGGTGCGGAGGTGCTTCTCTTCTCCTCTTCTCCTCCGCTCCTCTGCTCCTCCGCTCCCCTGCAAATAGATTCGAAGACCGCACCAAAAGAACAAGACCGCCGACGCAAATAGCGCCGGCAGAGCGATGGAGCGCAACGCTTGCCGCCCGGCCATGACCGGCCAAAAGCCGACCGCCAATCCCGCGGCCGCCAGCAACCCCACCGGACGGCCGAACGCCCGACGTGACCAGGTGTAGACGGCGGCGATCATGAGCAGGCTGAAATAGGCCGAGGTGAGCCGCGCCGCGAAGATCCTCGGCCCCGTTCCGAGCATGACCGCGGCCGTGGCGTAATCATAGAGCGGCTCGCGGCCGTAACCGATGGTGAAGTAAATGTCGCGCGCGCCGTTGACGATTTCCCAGGCCATCAGACCGTGGTCGGCCTCGTCATGGGTCATCCCGGGAGGGATGGCCATCTCGGGGGACGCGCCGGACAGATTGACCAGCCGCAACACGGCCGCTACCAACAGGATGAGCAGAATCCATCCGGATTGACGCAGCGCGCGTATCTTGTCCCTGTTTCGGCCGTCGGGTACTGCTGATCTCATGTCGATGGGTGATGATACCGGCGGGGGGATGGGGCCGCAACTACGCCAAACGAACGCTTAACCGCCTGAACGGGCACGCTCGGTACCGTTACCATCATAAACAAAAACGCCACACGGACGAGCGTGTGGCGTTTGAAAGTTAACAGGATTGTATGGAATCAAGCCAAAGCGTTCTTGGCGACGTCGACAACGGCCGCAAAAGCCGCCTCATCGCGCACGGCCAGGTCGGCCAGCGCCTTGCGATCCAGCTTGACCTCGGCCACTCGCAGGCCGTGCATGAAGCGGCTGTAGGACAGCCCGTGGGTCCGCGTGGCCGCGTTGATCCGCGCGATCCACAAACGGCGGAAGTCGCGCTTCCGGTTGCGGCGGTCGCGGTAGGCG
>CAYXNH010000163.1:0-7094 GCA_964466135.1 uncultured Ardenticatenaceae bacterium
CCGCGCACGCGGGCGATCATCGTCGTTCACTATGCCGGGCACGCCGCCAATATGCCGGCTATCATGGCTCTGGCTGAGCGACACGGTCTGGGTATTGTTGAGGATGTGGCCCACGCGCCCGGAGCAAGCCTTGACGGCCGGGCTTTGGGAACCTGGGGCCGGATCGGCTGCTTCAGCTTCTTCGCCAACAAGAACATGACCACCGGCGAAGGCGGCATGCTGACGACGGATGACGATGGGTTGGCCGAACGGCTGCGGTTGCTTCGCTCCCACGGCATGACCAGCCTGACCTGGGACCGCCACAAGGGGCACGCCTGGAGCTATGATGTCGTCGCACCCGGCTATAACTATCGCCTCGACGAAATCCGCGCCGCCATCGGCCGCGTCCAACTGGCCAAGCTGGAGAATGCCAATTCACGCCGCCGCACGCTGGATGCGCTCTATCGGGAATACCTGCCGGCGGCCGCTCCCTCGGTTGGCATACCCTATGCCACCACGCGCGGCATCCCTTCCTGCCATTTGCGGCCGGTGCTGCTGCCGAAGGGGACTGACCGGACGCAGTTTATGGCCGCCATGAAGGCTCAGGGCATCCAAACGAGCATCCATTACCCGCCTGTGCATGGCTTCAGCTATTACCGGCAGGCAGGCGGCCCATCTCTGCCCGTCACCGAAGAGATCGGGGCACGCGAGGTCACATTGCCGCTTTATCCGGCCATGACACCGGCCGATGTAGAGACCGTTGTCGCGGCTGTGGCCGGGTCGCTGGCGGAAGTGGGGCATCAATTAAGCGGCCGTCAGATAGAACGTTAGTTGACTCAGGTTAAATAAGATCACCTTGGGTTTGGATATTTGGATTGCAGTCGCTCGACAGAAACATCGTCAGTGAGTTGTAAGGGTAGGTAGCAACATGGAACTTAAATTAATTGGACAGATGGTTCGGCGGTGGTCCTGGCTATTGGTGATCGGCATGCTGATCGGAGGCGGCGCCGGTTATGCCATCAGCATCTATCAAACGCCGGAATATATGGTTCGGACGAAATTGCTTGTCATGGAGCCGCTCGGCACCAATGTTAGCAAGGGCAATAATTTAAACGATAAAGCGCTGGCTGAGACCTACATGGAGCTGTTGCGGACGCAGCCGATCCTTGAATCGGCCAGCCAGAAAGTCGGCAAGACGATCAAGAGCGAGAATATCAAGGTCTCTCGCGTGAGGGAGACCGGCATGCTGGAAGTGACCGTGCGCGATACGGATCCGCAGGTTGCGGCGCTGATGGCAAACGTCCTGGTCGAAGTACTCATCGAGTATAACGAGGCGCTGCAGATGTCGCGCTTCTCCTCCTCGGAGCAAAGCCTTCAGCTTCAGGTCAGCGAGATCGAGACCGAACTGGGGCGGCTGGAAGCTAACATCGAGCAACGTTCCGAAAGCAACGTGGAAGAGCTGCGTCGTGCGGTCGATGAGCAAAAGGCCGACCTGGAACAAAAGATCTTCGCCGTTCAGGGCGAAATCGCTCGCCTGGAACAAGATATCGATGATTTGACCCCCAAATCGCTGCCGACTGAGTTGCCGCCGCCGCTGACGTTGGAGCAGCGCAACCTGCTAAACGAAAAGCGCACGCAACTCTCCCAAAAGCAGTTCCTGCTCGATCTGTATAAGCAGACCTATTTCAAGCTGGTGTTGGAAGACAACCCCACGGCGGTGAATACGACCGCCGGCCTGGAGAATATGGAGCAGGCCAATCTGGACCTCTACCGCCAACTCTACTCCACTTTGCAAAGCAACTACGAGGCGGCTCGTCTGGCACGCCTGCAAAATACGCCCAATGTGGTCCAGGTGGAGCGCGCCACGCCGCCCGTCGCCCCCATTCAGGCCGGCCCGCTGCGCTATATCGCTCTGGGCGCGATCATCGGCCTTCTTGTCACCGGCTTGATCGCCTTCATCCTCGAGTACATGGATGATACGCTCAAGACGCCGCAAGATATCGCCAATGTTCTGGGGTTGCCGGTCATCGGCTCGGTGGTCAATGAATCGGGGATGGTGAAGCAGGAAGGGACGCCCTATGTATCAGTCCATCCGCGTTCGCCGATGGCGGAGACGTTCCGCACCTTGCGCACCAATCTCGAATTCGCCAGCGTCGATAAGCCGCTGAAGACGATCCTCATCACCAGCCCGGGGATGAGCGAGGGCAAGACGACCGTCGCCTCGAACCTGGCGGCCGTCATGGCCCAGGCCAACAAGCGGGTCATTTTGCTGGAAGGCGACCTGCGGCGGCCGCGGGTCCATACCGCCTTGGGTATGTCGAATCAAGTCGGTCTGAGCGATGTTTTTCGTGGCCAGATGGATATTCGCGACGTGGCTCGCTACTCCAAGGTGAAGGACCTGGCGGTTATCACGAGTGGCGCGCTGCCGCCAAACCCGGCCGAGTTGTTGGGATCGGTTCGAATGACCCAGATTCTGGCCCGGCTGGTCGAATCCGCTTCGGTGGTCATCATAGACAGCCCGCCCTTTGTCGTCACTGATTCGACCGTCCTTGCCTCCAAGGTTGACGGTGTGCTGCTGGTCATCCAACCGGGCAAGACCCATGCCGAGGCGGCGCGCACCATGCTGGCTCAACTCAATCGCGCCGGTGCCAATGTCGTTGGTGTCGTCCTCAATCGCGTCTCGCGCAAAGCGGCCGGGAACTACTATGGTTACTATCGCTATGAAAGCGAGCCGGTTGTTGTTACCGATCCGGTATCGACTGAGCGAGCCGCGACCAGCCCTCGTAAAGGTCTGGCCACGATGTTCAGCGGTAATGGCAAGAAGGTTACCGGAGATGTCAGTGAGGAAGCCGCCTGATCGGTAAGGACAACCGTCGGTAACGAGTGAGCGGTTAGCGGTTTTTTCACGGCTCCTTCACCTCGTTTCCATTCTAACCCCACGGAACGGTTGGTATGATTCGATGAGAGAGTAATACCAGCCGTTCTTTGCAGATTATATTGATGGTTTATAGGTCGGGTCGTCCGGACCGATATTCCTCAGGCAGACTGTGATATTTTGGATATGCAACCCGAAGAGCTCAAGCGGTCGCAACGTTCAAACCAGAAATTGGAAAAGGAATTGCCGGTTCAATTTGTGCATTGTCCTTTTCTCGGCACGGAAGCCGATCCGGGTATGGCGCTTCCCTTTGCCACGGATGAAAATCGGTGTTTCAGCGCCGCTTTCGCAGTTCCTGTCAGCACTATCCATCAGCAAAAATACTGCCTGACCGCCCAATACGGTCTCTGCCCTGTGTATCGCCAGGCTAAAAAGCCACTGGCCAAAGCCAAGGCTGATCCAGTTCCCGTAGCCCCCTCAAAGCCTGCTGCGCAGGCTGCGATGGAAGAAGTCACCCCTATCCCTGTCGGAGAGCGAGTAGCCTGGCTGGACGCGGATGATGAGACATTGCAGGGAATGAACGCCCTGTTTGGCGTGAAATCCGCCTTGCCTCCGTCCTCAAAATCAGACCACGACGCCTCTCCGAAGTTGCCGATAGCGGAACAAACCCACCCGGACTTTACCGCCCATCAAGGGATTTATCTTCCCCCCCAGCCGTTCTACCAAAACGACAAGTTTCGCCGGGTTGTGTTAATTCTGTTGCTGGTGGCGCTGGCTTCGGCCGCCTGGTGGCTCTTTTCAAATGCTCCCGACCGTCCCGGGTTTTTGCAAGCCGACAGTCCGATTCAAGGGATGGCCGTCATACCGGAGGTTGCGTCGACATCAACAAGCGGCGGAGGTAAAAATAGCGGCAACGATGCGGTCAACGGAGCTTCGAAGGCGGCTCCGGGGGCGGGTGTCGGCGTGGGCAGCGCAGCCGAAGCGACGGCCACCCCCGCGGCCGAAGCAACCCTGACAGACCTGGAGCGAATTGCCGTGACTGCCACGGCCATGTTTGCGAATGCTACCACGGAGATGGAATGTATAGCGCCCTCGACGTGGGAGCGTTATACCATTGAAAAAGGGGATACAATCGATGGATTGGCCCGGTCCCGAGGCGTACAGCGAGAATTGCTGATCGTCGCCAACTGCCTGTCCCAGTCCGATCTGGAAGTCGGACAAACGATTTTCTTGCCGCCGATTGGGACCGCCGCTGTTACGGCCGAGGCGACTCTCACACCGACGGTTGCCATTCCGGTCGCCCCTACCCGGGCGCCGATTTTCTTTCCGACGGTCGCGCCGATTCAATTTCCGACGCCGACGGTAGTGATCATTATATATCCAACGGCGCCGCCGCCGGTTGTCCCGCCAACGGCCGTGCCGCCAACATCCGCCCCGCCGCCTGAATCGCCAACTCAGGTACCACCTGAGCCTACATCAGTTCCAACGGTCGCGCCGACAGCCCCACCGCCGCCACCGCCGCCATCCGAACCTACTTCGGCTCCTCCGCCAGGGGAGCCATAAGCGATGAATTCTTGTTCAACTGATCCGACGTTAAGATATTAGGCATTTTGTTGGAAGGGTTAGCTATTTTAACCGTCGACCGGGAGCCGCAACATGAGCAACCATCCCGGAGATGACAAGGCAGGCGAATCGATGGAAAAGACGATCACTCGTGTACATAGCCCCTATTTGAGTCTGGATCGCCTGGATGTAGCTGTCTTGTTGATGACTACTCCCTTTTTACTGGCTCCCAACTTCTTTCCTGCTTCGCTGTCTGTCCTGGCTCTATTGCTGCTGCTCACACCTCCTTTCATCCGATATTCGCGTGATGAACGAGTGACACGCCCGACGGCCGCCAACTTGCCAATCGGACTGTTAGGGTTGGTCTTTCTGCCTCTGGCCTTTTTATTAAGCCCCGCGCCCTGGGCCATCACATGGGTGCGGATCACCACTCTGGCGTGGTCAATTGCATTGTTCTTCACCATCGTGAATGGTTCCCCGATAGGGCAGGGCAGGCAACTACGCGCCCTGGCGACCCGCCCCACTCAAATCTACCTGGCCTTGGGCGTGCTGACGGCCGTGATTGGCCTGGTCGGCATGCGCAGTGTGGACAAGCTCTTTTATATTCCTCAGACGGGAATGTTGGCCGATGCACTGGGTTGGAAAAATGGTCTGCCGACTAACGAGATCGCCGGCGTACTGACGTTGTTCATTCCTTTCATCATCGCTCTGATCTACGGCTGCTGGATAGCCGGCAACCGTCGCCCTCTTCTGTTGCTTCTGCCGGCGATGTTGCTGATGGCGGGCACAATGGCTCTGTCTCAGTCGCGTACCGCCCTGGTGGCCACGGCAATCGGCACAGTTTTAGGCCTGTTGGCATCGGGGGCTATCGGCCGAAAACGGGCCCTGGGCGGGCTGGCCACCATTATAGTGGCGGCTGTGATTATCTCCCAGACCCCCTTGATGAAGCGCTTCGTTTTTGCCGGTGCGAATTCATGGGAGAGTGTCATTGGCCCGCGCATGGGGGTATGGAACCAGGCCATCATGGGCATTCGCGATCATCCGCTATGGGGTATGGGGTTAGGCATATTTGGCCCGGTATCCCGGCTGGTCTATCCCCTTGTCTCGCCCGAGTTTGGCAAGGTGCTTGAGGACGCTCACGATTTGTATCTGCAAACTGCCCTGGATTTTGGCCTGGCGGGACTGTTGGTGTTTTTAGTCATTGGCCTGGTTGTTTTTATTTCGGCTATTCGCCTCATGCGGGAGCAGCCGCCACGTTCGCTCGACCGGCTATGGGCAGCTGGGTTATTAGGCGCGCTGGTCGCTCACGCCCTCTATAGCCTGACCGATGCTGTCTCGCTGGGGACATTGGCCGGGATTCCGCTATGGTTTTTGTTTGGGCTGGTTATGAGTGCGCCACATTCGAATCTGCGCCTCTCCTGGACCAGGTACGCGCAATTCGCCTTTATTTTTAGCTTATTATTGGTGGCCATCGTGGCCTTCACCGCCTACCCCGTCAATCGCGCCGGGCAGTTGACCGTTCGCGCTCTGGCCGATCCGGCGGCACAGTCGCTGGAGACGGCCGGTGAAATCAGCCGCCTGGCCGACAGTCAATGTCGTGCCGGGTGGTATGAGGGTCTCTCATTCCACATGGCCGGTGATCCGGTGGGGCGAGCCGCTGCCTGGGGGAAGTTGCTGGGATGCACGACTGACTATACCGGCTATATGTCTGTTCTGGCCGCCGGGGATGAAGAGTTGGCGCGACTGGCGATCACGTCACAACCGGAGGATGCCACGGGTTATTTCTGGCTGGCCGAGCTGATGACTCAGGAATCGCCGGATGATGCCGTCATGCTCTATGAGCATGGGTTGAGCCTCGAACCGGAAAACGGTCAACAATGGATCGCCCTGGCCAGGTTGTTGCAGCCAACAGATGAGGCTGCCGCGCTTAATGCCTATCTGCAAGCGTGTCTGAACGGCGATCCCGGAGCCAATGGCTGCCTGAACGCCGGTGACCTGGCCCAGAGTCGCGGCGATACGCAGCAGGCCATCGAGTATTATCGCCTCTCCCATTATCCTGAAGCCAGAGCCAGAGCCGACGAACTTGAGCGCCAACTTGCCGGGCAATAGCCCGCGAGAGTTGTGGGTTTCGGTAAACCTGCGCGGATGCAAACCGCTCTTTAGCCTGCCTCCCCCGTCCAGTCAACTGACGCTATAATCAGACCTCATGGCGGTATTATCGGCATCTAACGTCGGCCAATCTTTCGGCGAGTACGACGTCTTTGGGGGAGTGAACGTCAGCATCCCCAGCGACGGCAAAATCGGGCTGGTGGGGCCAAACGGCATCGGCAAGACGACGCTATTGCTCATTTTGGCCGGGAAGGCCCAGCCTTCGAGCGGGCAGGTTCACTTGTCCAGAGGCGGCCGCATCGGCTATCTCTCCCAGGCATCATCCGATATCTTCATCGGTTCGGCCGGCGAACAAACTATCCATGGCGAGATGCTGTCGGTCTTCCAACCGATTCTCGATATGGAGGACCGCCTGCGGCAGCTGGAGATCGAGATGGCTTCGGAAGAGGCGACGGATGAGTTGTTGGCGGAATATTCCCGCCTGCAAGCGCAGCACGAGATCGCCGGCGGTTATGATTACGAAACCCGCATTCAAATGGTGCTGACCGGCCTTGGCTTTGGGCCATCG
>CAYXNH010000164.1:0-7088 GCA_964466135.1 uncultured Ardenticatenaceae bacterium
GGCGGCGTCGAGGTCGGCCACCCGGCCGGTGCGCGCGTAGCGGGCGCGCAGCCCGCTGCCCAGGTTGTTCTGGATGGCCGCGCGGTCGGGGGAGTCGGCCGGGGTGCGGCCGACGGCATCCTGCCACAGAGTCAGCGCCCGATCGAGATCCGCCAAAAGCCCCCCGGCCCAATAGCGGCGCAGATAAACGCCACCGGCGTCGTTCAGGCAGGCCAGTTGGAAGCCTTCGCCGGCGGCCCGGAACTCGGGGTGGTTCAGCACCCCCTCCCAGGCGGTCGCGGCCGTGTCCAGCGCCGCCCGATCGCCAATCGCCCGGTAGCGGGCTTCGGCCTCATTGGCCTGCCGGATGGCTTCGCGGAAGATCGGGGGAATATCCGGGCCGCCGGTTGGTTGGCTCAGGGCCGCCTGCTCCAACTGCTCCGGCGTCGTCCCCAGCTTCCCGGCGAAGGCCGCCGCCGCGCCGATCTCCCGGCAGCGCCGCAGCAGGGCCAGGTGCTCGCTGAATATGCGGACGACGTCCTCGTTCCCGGCGGCCGTCGCCTCGTCCAGAAGCGCCGCCAGCAGCCCGTCGGCCTCGTCCGTCAGCAGCTCGGGGTGGGCCGTCAGGAAGCGGTAGGATTCAAGCCAATTTGGGGTCTCAATAAATTGCTGCAAGGCGCGCGCCAAAGGGGGAATTCCTGCATCTTCGTCGTCTAACTCGCCGTCCCCATCCTCACCGCTCTCCTCCAGCGCCGCCTCCAGCCGCGCCACCAGTTCGGGCCGCTCGGCCAGCGCCTGTTCCAGGTCCTCAGGCGTTTCGATGCGCACCCCTTCGGCGGCCAGCGCGGCCAGCACCTCGGCCACTGCCGGCGGAATGGCAGCGGCCATCGCCTCGCGCAACTTGTCCTCGTCGCCGTTCAACAACGCCGGCAGAAACTCGCGCGGCACGGAGGCGAAGCCCTCCAACCACTCATCCCGCCAGTCGCCGCCCATCGCCTCGCGCAACCTCGCCACCAGCCCGCGAGCCGACTCCCGATCCTGCTCGGCCGTCGTCTGTTGTGCCGGGGAGAAGACCAGCGGCGGCGACTCGCCCGGCCGAAAGAGCAGCAGCGGCGCGTCGAGTTCACTGACATGCCCGTTGGGACAGACAAACGTGTGGATCGACCCATCAAGGACGCGGCCGAGCAAATCCGGCCGGGCGGCCGTATCGATTATCAACCATATCTCAGGCGAGAAGGATGCCGCGCATCGCGGGCATTGGAAAGTCGGCCGTTCGGCGTATGAAGTGTCCAATCGTTGCCTCCTGTGTTCTGCGTCGGGCGCGGCAGCGCGTCGCCGGCTCAGAGAGAGATAGTATAAACGAATGCGGGGTGATGCGGCTAATATAAATGGGGTGGGGCGGTCCGGTAAAACCGGGGTGAACCGGGTCATTGTGCCCGACGGCGTCGGCGGTCGGAGTTGTTGACCTTCGGATCGCGTCCTGCCTGTGTCCGCCAACAAGCGGTTGACCGCAGACCGCAGGCGGTTGACCCGACAAGCGGGCGGTGCGGTGTCCTGTCATGGGGGTCAGTGGGGGAAAAGGGGTATTGGGGAATTTATAGTTAAATTAAGGTATATTAGTGCAACTTATAAAACCAGAGAGAAACAGAGATGGAATGGGTCCGCGGACGGTATCGGGCATCTGGATCGATAGGAATACGTCTGGGCTATTTCCGACGGGATCAATCCTGAGCACACGGGATAAATTTCGTGGCTGTCAGGCGAAACCGGCTGATGCCGGTTGACGGAGACCAAACGTCCTACAAAATTCGCGCACTCCGCAGCCTCTCCCTTACTCCTCTGCACCTCTGCTCCTCATCACCCCATCTCCCATTCTTCCCTTGACATTTGTTACTCCATCCATATAATTTAGATGTAACTAATTTAGTCTCATCTAAATAAGAATGTAACGATGATGAACCAACCAGACTACACCGAACAAACCCCCGCCGTACAGGATTATCTGGGCGCGTTTTACCGGCTTGAGTATTACCTCGACCGCCCCAACGAACGGGTGACGACCTCGCAGCTGGCCGAATGGCTGGACGTGCGCCCGGCGTCAGTGACGGCCATGTTGCAGAAGATGGCCGCCGCCTCCCCTGCCCTGATTGAATACCACAAGAACCACGGCGCGCGCCTGACGGCCGAGGGCCAACAGGCCGCTTTGCGCGTGGTCCGTTCCCATCGTTTACTCGAATTATACTTACACGAAAATTTGGGCTACGAATGGCACGAGGTGCACGAAGAAGCCGACCGCCTGGAGCATGTCGTCAGCGAGGCCATGCTGGCGAAGATCGCTGAAGCCCTGGGCCATCCCACACAAGACCCGCACGGCCACGCCATCCCCGCCGCCGATCTGACCCTGGACACGCCGCCGACCTTCCTCCTGAGCGAGCTGGGCGCGGGCCAATCGGCCGTCGTCCGGCATGTGAGCGACGATGACGCCGACATGCTGCGCCGGTTCGACGGCATCGATCTGCGGCCGGGAGTTGTCGTCACGGTGACCAGGCGCGACCCCGACGGTGCGAGGCTGGCTCTGGCCATCAACGGCCGCCCACCGGTTGAACTCAACCTGACTGAAATCGCCCACGTCCACGTCACGGACGCCGGGTTTGCGGAATGAAATCCATGAAGAAATTATTGATTCTCGTTGTGGCCCTTTCCATGCTGAGCGTGGCTTGCGGCCGGACGGCCGAGGCGGACGACGACGGCCGCCTCACCATCGTCACCACCACCGGCCAGGTCGGCGACACGGCGGCCATCGTCGGCGGCGAGCATGTCCATGTCAAAAGCCTGATGGGGCCGGGCACGGATCCTCACCTCTACACCGCCAGCGCCCGCGACGTGGACAAGCTGCGCGGGGCCGACATCGTTTTCTATAGCGGACTGTATCTGGAGGCCAAGCTGGAGAAAGTGCTGGAGCAGCTGGGCGAGCGCCAGACCGTCGTGGCCGTCTCGTCGAGCATCGACCACAGCGATCTTCTGCCCTGGGCCAAGAACGCCGACGAGTTCGACCCGCACATCTGGTTCGATGTGATGATTTGGAGCCAGACGGTCAACGTCGTGCGCGACACCCTCATCGCCGCCGATCCGGCCAACGCGGCCGATTACGAGGCCAATGCCGCCGCCTATCTGGCCGAACTTCAGGCGCTGGATGCCGAGATCCGGGCCAAGGTTGAGACGATCCCCCCCGAGCAGCGCGTACTGGTGACGGCCCACGACGCCTTCAGCTACTTCGGCCGCGCCTATGGCTTCCAGGTGCTGGGTTTGCAGGGCATCTCCACAGCCTCGGAGGCGGGCACGGCCGACGTGCAAAACCTGGCCAAATTCATCGCCGATCATCGCATCCCGGCTGTCTTCGTCGAGTCGTCGGTGCCGGTGCGCAATATTGAAGCGGTGCAGGCGGCCGTGCGCGACCGCGGCTTCGACGTGCAGATCGGCGGCAAGCTGTTCTCCGACGCCATGGGCGACACCGGCACGCCCGAGGGAACCTATATCGGCATGGTGCGCTACAACGTCAACACGATCGTGGCCGCGCTGGGCGGGCAGTAATCCCATTCTGTTTTTGCAATCATCCCGCCCTTTGCCGCGCGGATCGGCGGTCGGATAAGCTCCGGCTCAAGGCCCTCTCGGCGACATCGGCGCAATCTCTGCGGAGGAACTATGACTGATTCGAATTATGCGATCGACGTGACCGACCTGACGGTGGCCTACGAGGAGAAGCCCGTCCTGTGGGACGTCGATCTTCAGGTGCCGCCGGGCATCCTGATGGCCATTGTCGGCCCCAACGGCGCGGGCAAGACGACCTTCATCAAATCCGTGCTGGGCCTCATCAAGCCGGTGGCCGGGCAGATGCTCATCTACGGCAAGCCCTACGTACAACAGCGGCGGCTGGTCGGCTATGTGCCTCAGCGCGGCAGCGTCGATTGGGACTTCCCCACCAGCGTGCTCGACGTGGTCATGATGGGGCGCTACGGCGTATTGGGCTGGTTCAGGCGGCCGGGCGACGAGGACCGCAAGCGTGCGCTGGAAGCTTTGGAGAAGGTCGGTATGGCCCAATTCGCCAGACGGCAGATCAGTCAGCTTTCCGGCGGACAGCAGCAGCGTACCTTTTTGGCCCGCGCGCTGGTGCAGGACGCACAGATCTACTTCATGGATGAGCCGTTCCAGGGCGTGGACGCGACGACCGAGCGAGCCATCGTCGATCTGCTGAAGGAATTACGCGCGGCGGGCAAATCGGTCATCGTTGTCCATCACGACCTGCAGACCGTTCCCGAATATTTTGACTGGGTGATGCTGCTCAACGTCAACCGCATCGCCGCCGGGCCGGTGGGCGTTGTCTTCACCGAGGAAAACTTGCGGCGCACCTACGGCGGCCGAATCGGCTTTCTGGGCAACGGCGGGGCCGCAGTCTTGCCCCATGATGTTGTGGACGGGGTCGCAGGCGTGCTGGTCGGAGGCGGCGATGGTCGAGCTGATCAATAATCTGCTGTTTGACTATACCATCCGCACGGTCGCTCTGGGCGCGGCCGTGTTGGGCATCGTCGCCGGAGCGCTGGGGACGTTCGCCTTGCTGCGGCGGCAAAGCCTGCTGGGCGACGCCATGTCCCATGCCGCGCTGCCGGGCGTGCTGCTGGCCTTTATGCTGACCGGCAGCAAGGCGCCGGTCGTACTGGTCGTGGGCGCGGCCGTGATCGGTACACTGGCCACGTTCCTGCTGCTATCCATCACCCGCTTCAGCCGCGTCAAGGAGGACGCCGCCCTGGGGATCATCCTGTCGGTGTTCTTCGGCTTCGGCCTCGTGTTGCTCACCTACCTGCAACGCCATCCGGCCGCGGCCCAGGCGGGCCTCAACTCGTTTCTCTTCGGACAGGCGGCGACCTTGCTCACACGGGATGTGGTGACGATGACGGCCTTTGGCGGCGGGGCACTGTTGCTGCTGGTGCTGTTCTGGAAGGAGTTCAAGTTGCTCAGCTTCGACCGCGATTTCGGCTCCAGCATGGGCTTTTCGATGACCTTCCTCGACGTGCTGCTGACCAATTTACTGGTCATCGGCATCGTCATCGGCCTGCAATCAGTGGGCGTGGTGCTGATGAGCGCCCTCATCGTGGCGCCCGCGGCCGCGGCCCGGCAATGGACCGACCGCCTGAGCGTGATGATGGTGGTCGCCTCGCTGTTTGGGGCCATCGCCGGAGTCGGCGGCGCGCTCATCAGCAGCCTGGGCACGGGTTTGTCCACGGGGCCGGTTGTGGTGCTCGTCATCAGCGCCATCGTGCTGGCGTCGCTGCTCTTCGGGGCCGGGCGAGGGCTGGTATGGACCTGGCTGCAGCGGCAGCGCAACAAGCGCCGCCTGCAAACCCAGGCCGTGCTGGCCAATCTCTACGGACTGGCCATGCAACATGACGATCCTTACTACCCGCACAATGTGAGTGTTTTGCGGGCCATGAATCACTATCAGGGCGGCGTGCGCCTCAGCTTGCAGGCATTGTCGTCGGCGGGGCTGGCACACGAGACGACGCCCGGCCATTGGGCGTTGACGGACAAGGGCGTCGATCAAGCCCGTGACCTGCAATTGGCCAAACAACATCCTGGGGAGATAGCGGCATGAGCGCCTCGGTTGAGATTCAAATCATCGCCGTCATCGTCGCCGTGGCTTGCGCCTTGCCGGGAGTATTCCTGGTATTGCGTCGCATGGCCATAATGAGCGACGCCATCAGCCACACCATCCTGCTGGGTATCGTGGTGGGCTTTTTCATCATCGGTAATCTGGAGTCGCCGCTGCTGATCGCCTTCGCAGCGGGAATGGGCGTCATCACGGTCAGTCTGGTCGAGTTACTGATGAAAACGCGGCTGGTGAAGCAGGACGCCGCCATCGGTCTTGTTTTTCCGGCGCTGTTCAGTATGGCTGTCATCCTGATCTCGCGCTTCGCTCGCGGCGTCCATCTCGACGTTGACGCGGTGCTGCTGGGCGAGTTGACCTTCGCGCCACTGGACCGTATCGACATCGGCAGCATCGATCTGCCGCGCAGCATGGTGGTGATGGGCGTTATCCTGCTGCTGAACGTACTGTTCATCGCCCTGTTCTACAAGGAGTTGAAGCTGACGACGTTTGATGCCGGGCTGGCGGCCGCGTTGGGGTTCTCGCCAGCGCTGGTGCATTACGGCATGATGCTGATGGTGTCGGTGACGGCCGTTGGCGCGTTCGACGCCGTCGGCTCGATCCTGGTCGTGGCCCTGATGATCACCCCGCCCTCGGCCGCCTATCTGCTGACGAACCGCCTGAGCCGGATGCTGATTTACAGCGCGGCCATCGCCACGGCGGGGGCCATCGGCGGCTTCTGGATGGCCTGGTTCCTTAATGCCAACATCGCCGGCTCCATCGCCACCGTCTTCGGGGTGCTGTTCCTGGGGGTGTTCCTGATGGCCCCGGAGCGCGGCTTGCTGGCCCAGGCGGCCCAGCACGGCCGACGACGCTGGGAATTCGCTCAAACAGCATTAGCCATCCACCTGCTCAACCACGAGAGGACGCCCGACAGCGCCCTTGAGTGCCGCGTCGATCACCTGCATTATCATCTGCGCTGGGAGCCGAACTTCGCCGTGGAGGTCGTCGAGCAAGCGGTAAAGTCCGGGCTGGTGAATCGCCACAACGGCGACCTGACGCTGACGGCCGACGGGCGGCAGCGGGCAATAACCGCTCTGGCACATACTTGATTGAGGAAGATTCACCTGTTCCGTCTGGTTTTAACAGGTTGCCATAGGCCAATGCCTGCGTTACCATATCCTTGATGGCAATTTTGTTATTACCGGGTCAGCTTCATGAGTAACCTTCCCTTATTCGACGAGACCAGCGAAATCGCACATCGCTTTGATCCTGAAGCCTCCCTTGTTCTTTATCAGGGCGACACAAACGACTTCCTCGATACGTTGCCTGACAATGCGATAAAACTGATCGTGTCATCTCCCCCCTATAACCTCGGCAAAGAGTACGAAGACCGCGTTTCTATCGAGCACTATTTGGAGCAACAAAGCCACATCATCGAAAAACTTAATAGAGTTCTTCACCCACAGGG
>CAYXNH010000165.1:0-7077 GCA_964466135.1 uncultured Ardenticatenaceae bacterium
CCGCGCGGGCGAGATCGTCACTGAGACCGACTTCGAGGTCCTGACCGAGTTGGGACTGCTGCAGCACGAGACCGACTGGCGACGAGTGACCAGCAACGCCCTCCTGTCCATCCTCATCGTGGCCATGATCGCCCTCTACTGGGTCAAGTTTCAGCAGGCCGATTATCCCAACGGTCGCTATCTGGGGGTGCTGGGCGGACTGATTCTCATCTTCACCCTGACGGCCAAGATCATGGCCGCGGGCGAGACGCTGGGCTACTGGTTTCCGCTGGCGGCGCTGTCCCTGCTGCTGGCGGTCGTCTATGACACCCGTTTCGCCATCCTCGTGACCGTCCTGATGGCCGCGCTGATGGGGTTCATCAGCCCCAACTCGCTGGAGACTGCCATCTATTTGGCCGCCGGAGGGATTCTGAGCGTGTTGACCCTGAAGGATAGCACGCGCATCTCGTCCTTCTTCCGCGCCGGCCTCATGGCCTTTCTTGGTTATTTCGCCGTCATCGTGATGTTCTGGCTGTTGGCCGAGGGCGATATCGATCCGTCCCGGATCGCGTTGCCGTCGCTCTACGCGCTGGGCAACGGCATGCTCTCCACGGCCCTGACGCTGGCCGGGTTCTACATTTTGGGCGGCCTCTTCGGCATTGTCACCATCCTGCAGCTGCAAGACCTCTCGCGCCTCGATCACCCGCTCCTGCGTGAGCTGCTGCGGCTGGCGCCGGGCACCTATCATCACAGCATCATGGTGGCCAATCTGGCCGAGCAGGCGGCCGAGCGAATCGGGGCCAACAGCACGCTGGTGCGGGTCAGCGCATTCTACCACGACGTGGGCAAGAGCATCCGGCCGGTGTTTTTCATCGAGAATCAGGAGGGGTTCGATCCCCACGCGATTCTGGATCCGCTGGCCAGCGTGCGCATCATCATCAGCCATGTGGCCGACGGCCTCGGTCTGGCGCGGCAATACCGGCTGCCGTTTCGGGTGCAGAATATCATTGCCGAGCATCACGGGACGCGCATCGTCAAGAGCTTCTATCGCAAGGCGCAGGAGGCGGCCGGGGAGGGGGTGGCGGTTGACCCGGAACCATTCCGATATCACGGCCCGCGCCCCAGTTCGCGCGAGTCGGCGATTGTGATGCTGGCCGACGCCATCGACGCCACCTCGACCGCCCTGCGGCCGAACACCGAACGGGCGATTGAGAAGCTGGTCAACACCATCGTGGAAGAGGACATCCTGGAGGGGCAGCTCGACGATTCCCGGCTGAGCCTGGGCGATATCGACCTGTTGCGTGCCTCGTTCATCGAGACCCTGAAGGGGCGCTTCCATGTGCGCGTGCAGTATCCCGGCAACGAGGAGTTGCTGGTCGACAACCAGCCGGAGGCAGCCCTGCCCGCGCCACAAGCGCCGCTGCGCATCGAGCAGCCGTTGACGCGCCCGGCCTCGCAAACCATCCATTCCGTTTGATCCTCAAGCAAGGATTCCCCATGCCCTACACAATTGATGTCCAGAGCACGAATCGATACCCCACGGCTTATATGCGGGCGGTGGCTACGGCGGCCAATGTGGCCATGAATCATGAGTCCGTCTCCGACGGCGCGGCCGTCACGCTATTGCTGACCGATGACGACTATCTGCGCCAACTGAACCTGCAGTATCGCGGGGAGGATCGGGCCACGGACGTGCTCAGCTTCCCTGGCGGTGACCCCATCCCCGGTGCCGAAGATTTGCTCGAATATCTGGGAGACATCGCCATCTCCGTGCAGACGGCCAAAGCCCAGGCCGCGGCCAAGGGGCACGAGGCCACGGCCGAGTTGCAGCTGCTGGCCGTCCACGGCGTGCTGCATCTGGCGGGCTATGATCACGATGACGAGGAGGGGAAGGCGGCGATGTGGGCGGCCCAGGAGGCCATCCTCGGCCGTCTGGGACTGGAGGGGATTCAGCCCACCGAGGATGAACATGCCGACTGATGTCCGCGAGGGGTTGGCCTTGCGGCGGCGCGCCCGGAGCTTCGTCTATGCCGCCCGGGGCTGGCTCCACGTACTGCGCACGCAGCCCAACGCCTGGATCCACGCCGGCATCAGCCTGGGGGTCGTTGGGCTGGCGTTCTGGCTGCGGGTCAGCCGGATCGAATGGGCGATTTTGCTGTTGACGATCATGCTGGTGTGGATGGCCGAGTTCTTCAACACCGCGCTGGAGGCGGCCGTCGATATGGCCATGCCCGACATTCACCCGCTGGCCGGGACGGCCAAGGACGTCGCCGCCGCGGCCGTGCTGGTGGGGGCGGTCGGGTCGGTGATCATTGGCCTGATCATCCTGGGGCCGCCACTGTGGCTGCGGCTGTTCGGCCCGACGGGCTAGGTCACGCGGGCAGGCGGCCGACGGGGATGTCCCGGAAGCGGGGGTTGGCCGCGTCCCGCCCGGAGACGATGGGAGCGATCTCCGTCCCCCAGGGCACGACGATGTCGGGGTCGTCCCAGGCCAGGCCGTACTCATCGGAGCCGTCGTAGTAGTTATCGACGATGTAGAACAGGGTCACTTCGGTGAGGGCCAGGAAGCCGTGGGCCACGCCCACGGGGATGAACACCCCGCGATTGTCGGCGGCGTCGAGGTCGATGGTTTCCGTCAGCCGGTAGGCCGGGGACGCGGGGCGCAGATCGGCCAGCCCCACCCGAATGCGGCCGTTGAGCAGGCACCAGTAATCCACCTGATTGAAATGATAATGCAACCCGCGCAGGACGCCCGCCCGCGAGTCGGAGCGATTGGTCTGGACGCGCCCCCACGCCCGCTGGGGAAACCATTCGGTGCGGAACGTCTCGGTGAAGCGGCCGCGGTCGTCGCCGAAGGATTGGAGTTCGGCCGTCAGCACGCCGGGGATTCGTTTGGATTCGACGATCTTCATCGGTGAATTATTCCGGCCGCCTCAGGCGCGGAAGATGTTGCTGATGAAGTACCACTTGTTGGCCGGGCGCTCGGGCAGTCGGCGCTCGAAATACGGATACCAGGCCGTGCCGTAGGGCACATAGACCCGCACCCGATACCCCTCGCGAGCCAGCGCCTCCTGCAAGTCGCGGCGGATGCCGTGGAGCATCTGGAACTCGAATTTGTCGAATGGGATATGGTTCTTTTTCGTGTAGGCCTTAATTTCGTCGATCATCCGGGGGTCGTGGGTGGCGAAAGCGGGAAACGCGCCGTTGGCCAGGGCCTTGGGGCTGAGCATCAGGTGGGACAGATTGATGTAGTTGGCGTCGACGTCGATCTTTTTGGGGAAGGCGACCTCGGCCGGCTCGGCATAGGCCCCCTTGCACAGGCGCACCGACGCCCCTTCGGCCATGAGCTCCTCGATATCCTTCTCGCTGCGATAGAGATAGGACTGGATGACCACGCCGACGTTGTTCAGCCCCAGGTCGTGGCGAAGATGGCGGTAGATGGCCAGCGTCGCGTCAGTCGTGGGGTGGTCTTCCATGTCGATGCGGATGAAGTTGCCGTATTGCGCCGCCTTGCGGACGATGGCCACGATGTTGTCCTGGGCCAGTTTGGGGTTGATCTTCAGGCCCAGCTGGCTCGGCTTGACGGAGACGCCGGAGTTCAGCCGGTGGCGGTCGATGTCGTCGAGCAGGCGCATGATTTCGTCGCGTGCCTGCCCGGCCTCGGCCTCGGTGGTGCAGCTCTCGCCCAGGTAGTCCATCGTCAGCAGCAAGCCGTTGTCGTTCATGGCCTGACCCACGCCGACGGCCGTTTGCCGGTCTTCCCCGGCCACGAAACGCGACGCCACCGCCCAGGCGATGCCCCAGCTGCTGACCATTTGCCTGGCCCAGGTCGCCTGGGACAGGTAGACCAGCGTGTTGCGCAGCCATTTCTCGCCGTTGCGCCACAGCAGGAACCCGAAGACGGCCATGAGAATGACCGGAATCAGGATTGATGAGCGGGAATTCGTGGTGGGTGTGGGTTTGTCCATAGCCCACATTTTACCCCTGTGTGGGCGAACTGTCATGCGACTGATGCGGTAGTTTTTCGCAGAAAAGCAGGGGCGGGTATGAAACCTGCCCCTGGAAATGGCCGAAGAGAGCGGGCCAAACGTACCTTTCCGTCCCCGAAAGGGTTATCTACAACAGTGAGTTGAGCCATACTATGAACAGATTTGAGCCATGACCCATGACCCATGACCCAGGCTCGAATCAGGAGACAGATCGGATGAATCTACTTGCCGGGAAAAAGGCGCTAATCTTCGGCGTCGCCAACAAGAATTCCATCGCCTGGGCCATCGCCGAGGCGTTCAAGGAGCAGGGCGCGGACGTCGGCCTTAGCTATGGCATCCCCCAGCTGGAGAAGCGCGTCTTCCCGCTGGCCGAGCAAATCGGCGCGACCTTTGTCGAGAAGTGCGATGTGTCCTCGGACAGCGAGGTCGATGCCGTGTTCGACAAGGCCGCGACCCATTTCGGGGCCATCGATATCCTCGTCCACTCCATCGGCTACGCGCCGTCGGAGGAACTGGAGGGGCGATTCTACGACACCAGTCGCGAGGGATTTCGTATAGCGATGGATATCAGCGTCTACAGCTTTGTGGCCCTGGCTCAGCGCGCCCACCGGATCATGCCCAATGGCGGCAGCATGATGACCATGACCTATTACGGCGCGGAGAAGGTCGTGCCCCATTACAACGTGATGGGCGTGGCCAAGGCGGCGCTGGAGGCCAGCACGCGCTATCTCGCCGCCGACCTCGGCCCGCACAACATCCGTGTCAACGCCATCTCCGCCGGGCCGATCAAGACGCTGGCCGCGTCAGGCATCGCCGGTTTCCGCAAGATGCTCGGCTATGTCGGCGAGCGCGCCCCGCTGCGCCGCAACATCGACCAGACCGAAGTGGCGGGCACGGCCCTGTGGCTGTGCAGCGACCTGGGCAGCGGCGTGACGGGCGAGGTGGTCTACGTCGATGCCGGCTATCACGTCCTGGGCATGCCCGAACCGCCGGAGAATTGGGAATAGTCCACCTTAATATTGTTCGTAAGACGCCGATTATACGATCTTGACAATTCACCATGAGTGATTAATATCCTTTGGTTAGACGAGAACTTTACGAAACAGAGCAATCGCGCTTATCCAGAGCAGTCCAGGGACCCGGCCCGTTGAAACTGCAGCAACCATCCGCAAGGACTGGTGCTAACTCCGGCAGCGAAAGCTGGAAGATAAGAGGTAAAAGTGAATCGACACCAGACGCCTCTTGACCTGCTCAGAGGCGTTTTTTGTTCCATCGTTCGTTCTCCGCGATAAATTTTGGAGGTTTCGAACACATGTCAACTACTTTTATGTCGTCACCGAGTCTTTTCTTCACGTCGGAATCCGTGACGGAGGGACACCCGGACAAGATGTGCGACCAGATCAGCGATGCTGTTCTCGACGCACTCCTGGCCAAGGACCCCAACGCTCGCGTAGCCTGCGAAACGGCGATCAAGACCGGTTTCGTCCTGCTCCTCGGCGAGATCACCACCAACGCTTTCGTCGACTTCGATAAGCTCGTCCGTCAGGTTGTGATCGATATCGGCTTTGATGACAGCAGCAAGGGCTTCGACGGCAACACCTGCGGCGTTCAGGCCGCCATTGCCGCGCAAAGCCCCGATATTGCCCAAGGCGTCAACCAGGCGCTGGAAGTGCGCAAGAACGGCGACGCCGACGCGGCCGTCGATTCCGTCGGCGCGGGCGACCAGGGCATGATGTTTGGTTTTGCCTGCAACGAAACCGACGTCTACATGCCCATGCCCATCTATCTGGCCCACCAGCTGACGCGCCGCCTGTCCGAGGTCCGTCGCGACGGGACCCTGCCCTGGGTTCGCCCCGACGGCAAGGCCCAGGTCACGGTCGAGTATGCCTACGGCAAGCCGAAGAGCATCCGCACCGTTCTCATCAGCACGCAGCACGCCCCCGATGTCGATTCGGCGGTCATCAAGCAAGGCATCATCGAGCATGTCATCAAGCCGGTGCTGCCCCGCGAGCTGGTCGGCGAAGGCCGCAACTTCGTCGTCAACCCGACCAAACAATCCGATTATGACACCGACGATCTGGTGATCTACGTCAACCCGACCGGCCGTTTCGTCGTGGGTGGCCCGATGGGCGACGCCGGCGTCACCGGCCGCAAGATCATCGTCGACACCTACGGCGGCATGGGCCGTCATGGCGGCGGCGCGTTCAGCGGCAAGGATCCGACGAAGGTCGACCGCAGCGCCGCCTATGCCGCGCGCTGGGTGGCCAAGAACCTCGTCGCCGCCGGGCTGGCCGAGCGCTGCGAGGTGCAGCTGGCCTATGCCATCGGCGTGGCCCATCCGTTGAGCATCAACGTCGAGACGTTCGGCACCAGCGATCTGACCAGCGACCAACTGGTCGAGCTGATCAACGAGCATTTCGACCTGCGTCCGGGCGCCATCATCCGCGACCTGGATTTGCGCCGCCCGATCTATCGGCCCACGGCCGCCTATGGTCATTTCGGCCGCCACGATATCGAAGCGCCCTGGGAGAACACCGACCGGGCCGACGTGCTGCGCGCCGCGGCCGAGGCTTATCAGCCCGTCGCCGCCTAACGGCCGTCGCTCAATGCCGCCTGGATTTTTTGCGGCTTGTCGAGTAGAATAAGCTATGTTGAGACCCACCCGCCACCGGCGGGTGGGTTTTCATTGCGCGTGCGCGCCTTGACGCGGCCTGGCGGCTGCGTTAGAATTCCAACCTTGCATACTTCGCTTGCATGATGGTGATTGAGTGTTTGAGTCTCTTGGTTCGCGATTACAGTCCGTCTTCGACAACCTTCAAAGACGCGGCAAACTGACGGAAGAAGATGTAGACCTCGCCATGCGCGAGGTTCGCCTCGCCTTGCTGGAGGCCGACGTCAACTTCAAGGTCGTCAAGGAGTTTGTCGGCCGTGTTCGCGAGCGGGCCGTGGGCCAGGAGGTCATGCGCAGTCTGACCCCCGGCCAACAGGTGGTCAAGATCGTCAACGAGGAGCTAATCCGGACGCTGGGCGAGCCGGGCCGCCTCAATCTGGGCGCGCAATCCCCGGCGGTCATCATGCTGGTGGGGTTGCAGGGCGCGGGCAAGACGAC